>JANYFG010000097.1 GCA_025362815.1 Rhodospirillales bacterium | reverse complement strand
TTTTATCGATCATGTTTATGCGCTCGGGTTGAGCAACCTTAACGCATCATGATCTAACTTTTTGATTTATCGATCATGGTCATGCGCCTGGGTTCAGAAACCCGAACGCATCATGATCTAGGCCGTGGCCACGCGGCGGACTGCGCGGAGCATGGCCATGTGGGCGCCGCAACGGCATTTCAGGCCGGACAGACCGTCGCGGATTTCGGCCTCGCTGGGGTGGGGGTTCTGCTTGAGCAAGGCGGCGGCGGTCATCAGCCAGCCGTTAAGGCAATACCCGCAAAAGGCGGCCTGCTCGGCCACGAAGGCGGTTTGCAGCGGATGCGGATGGGCTTCGGTGCCGAGGCCCGCCAGCGTGGTGATGTCTGCCCGGCCCACGGCGCTGACGGGGGTGATGCAGGATCGCACGGCCACGCCGTCCAGATGGACGGTGCAGGCGCCACATTGCCCGAGCCCGCACCCGAAGCGGGGATTGTTGAGGCCGAGCTCATCGCGCAGCGCGTATAGCAGCGGCATGTCGGGGTCATCGAGTGTGAGGGCGCGGGTGGCGCCGTCGACTTTGAGCGTGATGGCGGCTGTCATCTGCGTCTCCCCTTCGTGCGGAGGAATTTGATCGGATGATCATGCCGGGCTTTGGCAAATGCAAGCGGAACGCGGAAGCTTGCTAAAGTCGGCTGTGCCCGATTCGCCCGCTCCTGCCGCAGAGACCGCGCTTTACCCGGCGCTGAAGATCTTCCTCGAAGCGCGTGGCTTCGAGGTGAAGGGGGAGATCTGCGGCTGCGACATCGTGGCGGTGCGTGAGGGTGAGCCGCCGTTGCTCGTGGTGTGCGAGATGAAGCTGTCGTTCACGTTGGAGCTGGTGCTGCAGGCGGTGGACCGGCTGCATCTGGCAGACGAGGTGTGGCTGGCGGTGGTGGCGACCCGGAAAGGGCGCGACCGGGATCGGCGTGTGCGCAAGCTGTGCCGGTTTTTGGGCGTGGGGCTGTTGGCGGTGGATGTCGCCAGATCCTTCGTGGAGGTGTTGGCGGAGCCTTCGCCCTACAAGCCACGCGCCAATGTGAAGCAGCGCCAAAAAATTGTGCGCGAGCATGGGCGGCGGCGGGGGGACCCGGCGGTGGGTGGCTCCACGAAGCAGCCGATCATGACGGCGTATCGGCAGCGGGCGCTGGCGTGCGCGGCGGCGATGCGCGATGGGCCGCTTCGGCCGCGGGATCTGCGGCCATGGGCGGACGATGCCGGGGCTATTCTGCTGCGCAATGTCTATGGATGGTTCGAGCGCGTGCGGCCGGGGGTTTATCGCCTGTCGGAGGTGGGCGTGGCACAGGTTCCGATGGCGTGAACCTCGCTGCGTGCGAACGGTGGGTTATCGTTTGGGTCCTTGTCTCGATTGCGGTTTGGCGCGGGGGACGGCGCGGGATTTTCGGGGGGCGGTGGCTGCCGGTTTGGCGCGGGCGCGCTTGGCGTGCGCGGCTGTGGCGGCTTTGGCCCGGGCCGCCTTCTTGCGCCGCACGCTGCGCCGCCAGATTCCAAAGCCGTAGATGACGGCCCAGAGGGCGACGATGGATGAGGCGCCGATGGCGAGGTCGCGCGGTTCGATGCCGCATTGGCCGGTGGCGCAGGCGTAGCCGAGCTGGGCCAGGGCCTGCGGGTCCAGGATCAGCAAGGCTGCGAAGACCAGGCCGGCCAGAAGGGCGATCCAGAGGCGCAAACTAGGTGCTCTGGATGAAGGCGTCTGGCGTGAAATCGGCGCGCGTGGTGTCGTTGGGAAGGAACGTGACGGTTTCGTGGGAGAAGTGCAGGACCGCGATGCGAAGGGGCGAGTGTGACATGGTGGGCCTCCTGAGACCGCCAGCATAAAGCGTGGGTTCGGCCTGCAAAGGGGTGGCCTGATTGCGGCGACGCGCTGCGATGCGGTGTAGGCTGGTGGCAGATGGATGGGAGCGCACCTGGATGACGGATCGGCCCCTGACGCGCGATCACGCGGCGGCACGTGTTCTGGAGGAGCATCGGGATGGCGTGCTCACCATCGACGTGTCGGCCATTCGGGCGAATTATCGCCTGCTGCGCGGGCTGGTTGCGGGGATGTGCGGCGCCGTTGTGAAGGCGGATGGCTACGGGCTGGATGCGGCGTTGGTGGCAGGCGCGTTGTTCGACGACGGGTGCCGGTGCTTCTTCACGGCCCATCTGGCGGAAGCGTTGGCGCTTCGGCCGCATCTGCCGGCGGAGGCGGAGATCGTTGTGATGCACGGGCCGTCGCCGGGCATGGCGCATCTGTTCCGGCAACACGGTGTGGTGCCGGTGTTGAACAGTCGCGACCAGATTGCCGCGTGGAAGGCGGCGGCGCCGGGTTTTCCGGCCTGGTTGCAGTTCGATAGCGGAATGACGCGGTTCGGGCTGGATGCGGGGGAGATCGACAGCCTTGATCTCCAGGGTCTTTCGGTGCGCGCGGTGATGAGCCATTTGGCATGCGCGGATGACCCCGCGCATCCCGCCAATGCCGCCCAGCTTGCCTGTTTCAGGCGGATTCGGGCGCGGTTCCCTGGCGTGCCCGCGAGCCTTTCGGCATCGAGCGGGATTTTTCTCGGGCCGGAATTTCATTTCGATATCGTGCGACCGGGAGCGGCCTTGTATGGGGTGAACCCGCAGCCGGGGCGGCCCAATCCGCTGTCACCGGTGATCCGTCTTCAGGGCCGCGTGTTGCAGCTTCGCGAGGTGCCGGCGGGTGTTGCCATTGGCTACGGCCACACGGTTCGCACCACGCGTGCGACGCGGTTGGCCACGGTGGCGGTGGGCTATGCGGACGGGTTTTTGCGTAGCACGGGCGCGTCGGGCGGGGCGTGGGCGGGGGACGTGTGGATGAAGTTGCTGGGGCGGGTTTCGATGGACAGCATCGTGCTGGACGCCACGGATGCCGCTCTCAGCCCCGGTATGTTGGTTGACCTGATCGATCATCGCCACGACGCCGACGGTGCGGGGGCTGCGTCCGGCACCATCGGCTATGAAATCCTGACCAGCCTAGGCCACCGCTTCGCGCGAAAACTTATCTAACCAGCCCAGTGGTATTATTATCGAATGAAGTTTTTTGGTTCTTTTGTTCACAAAAGAACATCTTTCGTTGAAGCCTTTACTGATCATCCTTCAGGCGTAACGTAAAGAATAACCACAGCCGGATGGTCCGGCGGTGCCTCGCCGAGCCCGAGCTGCCCTGTGCCGGTGAGGACCATCGTGTCCCGGTGCAGATGCGTGGCGTGACCGGTGCCGGGCATGACGAAGGTGCCGTTGGCGCTTTGGTCCACCAGCACCACACGGCCGCGACGGAGTTCCACGAAGCAATGCTGGCGTGAGACTTTGGGGCCCAGCACGACCACGTCGTTCGAGGCGTCGCGACCGAAGCTGATATTGGAGCGTTGTTCGGTCAACTCGAGGGTAGTGGCCTGGCTGTCGAGCCGGAACGTCATGGCGGATCGTGGCGCCTGGCGTGGTGGCCGGCTGGCGGGCGGCGCCATCATGGTGGCCTCTTCCGCCCGCCAGACGATTTCGGCGATCTCGATCGTCTCGACCTGGCCTTTGACGTCCACCCAGCCGATGGGGCGGCAGGTGCCGGTGGCCAAAGACCGGATTTCGCGGGCGGTGGCCAATGTGAGAAGGATTTCGCCGCTTTTGGCGCGCTCCGCCATGCGCGCGGCCACGTTGACCGCGTCTCCATAGAGTTCGCTGGCGACCTGAAGCACTTCGCCCGCGTGCATGCCGATGCGGATACCGAGACGTTTTCCCATCACCGGGGGCAGGTCCAGGATGGCATTTTGCATGTCGCAGGCGGCGGCGGCGGCGGCGTTGGCGGTGGGAAACAGGGCCAGAACCTCATCTCCGATCACCCGCACCACATGGCCGCCAAGCTTTTCCACGGCTGCCGACATGATAGCGATGCATTGCGCCACGACGAGGCTGGCGGGCTCGTTGCCCAGCGCGAGATAGAGGCGGCTGCTGCCGGCGATGTCGGCGAACACAATCGTGAGATGCGCTTTTTCGGTCATGGCTGCGTGCTCACACCGCGCAAGAGGATGGCGGCCGGAGACGGCACCCGGACCTCGGTTTTCAGGATGTCCGAAAATGCAGGGTCCGACGATTCAAGTTCAGAATAGAGTCATATCGAGGCCGGCACAATCTGGCCGGCGCAATCTGGTCGGTGCGATCTGGCCGGCGCGATCTGGTCGGCGCGATCTGGTCGGCGCGGGGGCCGAAGCCGTTACCCACCCGGCCGGGGCGACGGGCGCGTGCGAACCGCGTGACGGTGTCTCCGTCCTCGAGGAACCGCCGGGTTTCGCCGGAGCCGAGGGGTCAGCGGGGTGTGCCCGCCACGTCCAGGATGGCGTCGCCGATCGCGATGCCGCCGCGTGGCGCTTCCTGGGCGGGGCTGAACGCGCCGTGGGGCAGGTTTTAGATGGAAGTCCGCGTGCGCGTTTGCCGAGGTGACCCAGGAGCGCAGCGCGGGATCATGCGTGTGATCGATGGCATTCATGGCCGTGCGCCCTTGGTTTTGGCTGCGCGTAGCCGCATCAGACTGGCGAGGCTGGCCGCGGCGGCGAATCCGCAGCCGAGCCACAGGGCGATGGCGGGGCCGCCTGCCTCGGAAATGCCGAAACAGACCGCCACGAGGGCCGCCCCGTTGGCCTGGCCGAACAGCCGCGCCGTGGCGACGATTCCGCTTGCACCGCCGCTGCGCTGGGGCGGCGCGCTCGACATCATCGCCTTGAGATTGGGTGTCTGGAAAAACCCGAAGCCCGCGCCGCACACCAGAAGTCGCCAGACGATGTCAGCCACCGATGGCTGTGCGGGCAGCAGCGCCATCAACGCCAGGCCCGCGGACAAGGTCAGCAACCCCACGCCGCCCAGCAAGCCCGTGGAAAACCTGTCCGACAGCCGCCCGGCGATGGGGGCCATGATTGCCACCACCGCCGGCCAAGGTGTCATGAGAAATCCCGCTTCCACCTGGCTGCGGCCGAAGCCGTGCTGGAATAAGAACGGCAACGAAACAAAGGCGAGACTTTGCGCGGTGAACGAGCAGAACGACGTCAGGGCCGAGAGGGCGAAGACCGGCAGCCGGAAGAGATCCACCGCCAGCATCGGTGCGACATGCCCGGACTGCCGGCGCAGGAGAACCACGCCACAGGCGAGCGCGGCCGCCCATTCCAGCCCCACCAGGGTCCAGGATCCGCCTTGGCCCACAGCGTCGACGCCGAAGATGGTCAACGAGAACATGGCCCCGCTGAGAAGCGCTGCGAGCAGGTCGAACTGGTGGCCGGCCTGGGGTGTGAGCGGCAAGGTGCGCAGCCCGATGGCAAGGGCCACCAACCCGAAGGGCACGTTGATCAGGAACAGCCAATGCCATGTGGCGATCGAGAGGATGGCGGAGGCGACGGTGGGCCCGATGGTGAACGACAGCGCCACCGTGAGCGCGTTCAAACCCAGGCCACTCCCCAACGCTGCCTGTGGATACACCGACCGGATCAACGCAAGGTTGACGCCGGTGATGGCCGCGCCGCCCAGCCCCTGGACCAGCCGGGCCGCGACCAGCATCGGCAGCGATCCCGCCAGGCCGCAGGCGAGCGATGCCAGGATAAAAACCACGAGCCCGGTAAGATAGATGCGGCGATAGCCCACGATCTCACCCAGGGACGCCAGCGGCAGGAGGGCGGCGACCATCGAGAGCTGATACGCGCTGACCACCCAGATCGACGCGGCGGGCGTGCTGGCGAGGTCGGACGCGATCGTCGGCAAGGCGGTGTTGGTGATCGCGGCATCGAGGGTGGCGAGCGCCACGGATGTGAGAATGGCCGCCATTGCCGCCCGGCGGGGGCCCGGGGGCAAGCCCTCGCCCAGGATTGTGGCGGAACGTGGCGTGGGCGAAGAGGGCATGCGGCACCGTTCCGGGGTTGGGGCCGGACTATGCCGGGTGGCGTTGCGATGGTCGAGACGCGGGCGAAATTGGGGGGCGCGGCCCGCGTCAGTGATGCGTTGCGATGAAGCGGGCAACCTCCTCGGACATGCCGTTCACCAGGATCTGCACGCCGATGCACAACAGAAGGAATGCCGACATGCGTGAGACCGTGCGCCGCGCCGAGGCTCCGATCTTGGCCACGATCCAGTCCGCCGAGCGATAGGCCAGCCAGACCAGGAGGGCGATGGCCACCGCGGCGGCCGATACGCCCAGAAAGAACGGCAGCAATCCTTGCCCGGCGGCCGGCCGTTCGGCGCCCAAGGCCACGGCCACGGCGATGGTGCCGGGCCCGGTGGTGAACGGCATGGTGAGCGGAAAGAAGGCCATGCCGTCCATCGACTCGGAGCCCTCGCCGGCCTGCTCGGTTTTACGCGCCTCCTGACGCTCGGGTGCCATCAGCAGGTCCCACGCGCGCAAGGCCACCACCGCGCCGCCGGCGATTCGCAATGCGCCGAGCGAAATACCGAAGAAATTGAGCACGTAGGCGCCACCCCAGAGGGCGACGAGCATCACGATCAGCGAATACAGCGCAACCTTGCCGGCTATTCGCGTGCGGTCCGCATGCGTCAGCTCGCTTGTCACCTCGTTGAAGATGAAGGCGGCGCCTGGTGGATTGACGATGGAGAACAGGGCCGGAAATGCCAGCAGGAAGACCGCGATGAAGCCGCCATGCGGCATCACGTCCGCGGCAGCTCCTGCTCGACCAGCGTGGCCCACAGCGAGCTGCCCAGCGGCAGGATATCGTCGTTGAAGTCATATTTGGGGTTGTGCACGGCGACGTTCGCGCGATCTGGCGCCGCCTGGCCGACGCGCACGAAACAGCCCGGCACCTTGAGCGCCATGAAGCTGAAATCTTCGCCGCCCATTCCAGGCGGCCTCTCGCGTATCACGCGTTCCACTCCCACGATCTTTGCGGCAGCCATGGCCGCGCGCTCCGTGGCCTCGGGCGCGTTGATCACGGGTGGATAGCCGCGTGTGTAGTCCAGCACCGCGGTTGCGCCATGGGCCGCGGCGGTCTGTTCGATGATCTGGCGCATGAGCGGCTCGATCTCGTCCTGCACATGCGCCAGCAGGCTGCGCACCGTGCCGTTGAGCGAGGCGTCTTCCGGAATGACGTTGCCGGCGCTGCCGGCATGGAACTGGGTGATGGAGATCACGGCGGATTCCAGCGGATCGGTGCGTCGGGCCACGATCGATTGCAGGGCGAGCACGATATGGCTGCCGATCACCACGGGATCGATGGTGCGATGGGGCCGTGCCGCATGGCCGCCTTTGCCTGTGATATGGATCCAGAACCGGTCTGACGCGGCGGAGACGCTGCCTTGGACCGCTGTCATGGTGCCGACGGGAAGCGTGGTGTCGTTGTGCAGGCCGAACACCATGTCGCACGGGAAGCGCTCGAACAGGCCCTCCTCCACCATCACCCGGCCGCCGCCGCCGCCCTCTTCGGCCGGCTGAAAGATGAAATGGACGGTGCCATCGAAATTGCGCGTTTCCGCCAGATATTTGGCGGCGCCGAGCAGCATGGTGGTGTGGCCATCATGCCCGCAGGCGTGCATGCGGCCCGGGCTTTGGCTGACGTGGGCGAACGTGTTCGCCTCGGTCATCGGCAGGGCGTCCATGTCCGCGCGAATGCCGATGGCGCGGTTGGAGCTGCCGACGCGCAGCGTGCCCACCAGGCCTGTGGTGGCGATATCGCGGGTGACGGCGATGCCCCAGCTTGTCAGTTTGTCGGCCACGAGCTGGCTGGTGCGGACTTCCTCGAACCCCAGCTCTGGGTGGGAATGGAGATCACGGCGCCATTCGGTGAGCTCGGCCAGGTCGGCGGCAATGCGGTTGATGGCGGGCATGGTTGATCTCCTGCGGACGGGCCAGGGAAGTGTAAGGTGATGTGCCGGCAGAGCAATAACGCGCGCCGCCAACATGAAGCGTTGACCGGTTCTGAGGGGAGTGCGCAGGCTTGGGGAAGATAGGCGCGCGAAACGTCGCCGTTTGGGGAGAAGAACGATGACACTGTTATTGGGTGCCACCCCCATTGGGCGCGCATGCGGCTGCTGTGGGCCCAGGCTGGGACGCCGCGGCTTTTTCGGCGGCGCGGCCGCGTTGTCGGCCTTGGTGGCAACCGGCTCGTCCGTTGCCGCGCAAGGTCAGACACCACCTGCGGCGCATCGGATCGATGTGCATCACCACATTTCAGCGCCGGCGTGGATTTCCGCCTTAAAGAAGGCCAAGCTCGATAGCCCGCCGGTGAACAACTGGACGCCCGAGCGGTCCTTGGCCGAGATGGAGCGTGGCGGCATTGCCACGTCTATCCTGTCTGTGACGGCTCCGGCGATGGATTTCCTGGGCGCGGCTGATGCGGTGGAGCTGGCCCGTGCGTCCAACGAATACGCGAAGTCTCTGACATTGGCGCATCCCGGACGCTTCGGATTTTTCGCCGTGCTGCCGATGCCACATATCGATGAGGCGCTGGCGGAGATCGCCTACGCGATGGACGTTCTGAAAGCGGACGGAATTGCGCTTTTGACCAGCTATGGCGGCAATAGGTGGCTGGGCGATCCATCTTTTGCACCGGTGATGCGGGAGCTCAACCGCAGGCAAGCGGTGGTGTATACGCATCCGGCCAATCCGGCCTGCTGCGTCAATCTCGCCGGCATTCCGTCGGTTATCATTGAATACGGCACCGATACCACGCGAACGATTGCGAGTTTGATATTTTCCGGCGCAGCGGCAAAGCTTCCGGACGTGAAGTTTATCTTCAGTCATGCTGGCGGCAGCGTGACATCGCTGACCGACCGGTTCATGGCGCAGATTGTCGGCTACCCCGAATACAAGGCCTTCACCGGGGCGGGGGTGCTGAGCGAACTGCAGCGGTTTTACTATGAGACGGCCCAGGCGGCGAACCCGATTGCCATGGCATCGCTGACCAAAATGGTTGCAACATCGCAAATTCTGTTTGGGACCGATTATCCTTATCGCACCGCGCCGGAGCAGGTGCGCGGTTTGCAGGAGATCTTCGGCGCGGAAGATTTGGCGAAGATCGAGCGTGGGAACGCGCAAAAGCTGATGCCGCGCTGGGCCTGAATTTTGCTCCATCGATCATGATGTTGCCAAAGCGGCGCATGATCTGCGTGGTGTGGGCGGCACGATAAAGGCCAGATCACGCGATCTGGCCTGTTCGCAGCAAAACGATCTGACTATGTGCTCGACCACTCCGGGATGTTACGCCCCGGCGCAGATGGCGACGATCCCGCCGAGGAACGCGGCAGCAACGGCGCATGCAACCAACGCGACAGGAATACCGGCCACTTCACCCGCGAAAAATTGCGTCAAGGCGCCAAGGATACGGTTGGTTGGTTCAGTCGAGGCGGTGATCGTGCTGTTCTGCATTTTCGGGCCCTGTTCGAAATCGGTTTTCAAGCTCCGGTTTTAGAACTAACGGCGTTTTGTCGAGAAACAAACACAAACAATCGTGAGAGGCTGTCTATAAAGGCATATTTAATGAAAGACAATTTATGTGCAGGGAACCGTTGGGTGTTGGGAAGCAATTAACGCTTAAGTTTACCTTAAAGTAATATGCTGATCAATATTTGACGTTCCGTTAATTATTATCTTCCGTTGAGTAGTCGGACGATGCCGTCGAGTTGATCGAGCGAGCGGTATTGCAGGCGGACCGTACCGCCCTTTCCATCAAAGAGGATGTCGACCTTCAAGCCGAGATGGGCCGCAAGGTCGCGCTCCAACGCCAGGGTCTCGGGGTCTTTCGTTTTGATGTTGTCGCCACCACCGGCCAGGGCGTCGGATTTGCGGCTTGCAAGCGCTTCGGTCTGCCGGACGTTCAATCCGCGCGCGATCACCGCCAAGGCGGCCTTCTCGGGTTCGGGATGTGCGAGCAACGCCCGCGCATGCCCTGGTGAAAGCGCTCCGTTCTTGACCTCGTTGCGGACAGTGGCGGGAAGGTTCAGCAATCTGACGGTGTTGGCGATGTGACTGCGCGATTTTCCGACGGCTTCCGCCAAGGCTTCCTGGGTCATGCCAAACTCATCGAACAGGCGCTTGTAGCCTTCTGCCTCCTCGATGGCGTTCAAATCCTGTCGCTGGAGATTTTCCACCAGGCCAGCCGCCATGGTTTCGAGATCGGAGAGGTCTCGGACCAGCACAGGGACGTCGTGCAGCCCGGCTGCCTGGGATGCACGCCAGCGGCGTTCTCCTGCAATGATTTGATAGCGCCCCATCGATGTGGGGTGCGGACGGGCGAGCAGCGGCTGTAATATGCCACGTGCTTTGATGGAATCGACGAGGTCGGCGAGTGCCGCCTGGTCGATGGAGCCGCGCGGCTGATACGGGCCCGGCTCCAAATGGTCGATCGGGATGATTTTGACACCGGTCGCCGAGCTGGGAGCCTTGCCTTGCCCGGCCTCGCCCAGCAAGGCGGCGAGACCCCGACCAAGGCGTGGGCTGGTCTCTTTGGCGCTCATGATTTTTATCCTGCGGCTTTAGATCATGATGCGCTTGGGTTGCTTCATCCGAGTGCATCAACCTGATCGATAAAACAAAGTCTTAGAGCGTGATGATCTTATCTACTCAAAAATCATCAAGCTCGGGCGTGGCGTTCGAGGAACTCTTGCGCAAGTTTGATGTAGGCTTGCGCGCCGGGCGACCGGGGATCGTAGGTAATGACCGGCTTGCCGTGGCTGGGCGCCTCTGAAATTCGAATATTCCGTGGGATCATCGTCTCGTAGACCTTGTCACCAAAAAAGCTTCTCGCATCGTCCGCTACCAGTTCCGAGAGATTGTTTCGCCTGTCGTACATCGTCAGCAAAATGCCTTCGAGAAACAGGGACGGATTCAATCGATGCCGAACGGCTTCTATCGTTCGCATCAACTGGCTCAGTCCTTCCAGCGCAAAAAATTCGCATTGCAGCGGGACGAACACGGCGTGGGCCGCGACCAGCCCATTCAAGGTGAGCAGACCAAGGCTGGGCGGGCAATCGATAATGATGAAGTCGTGTCGTGCGGCCGACATCCCCTCGGCACGGAGCGCTTCGCGTAGCCGGAACTCGCGATTTTCGCGAGAGACGAGTTCGATCTCAGCCCCGGCAAGGTCGGGTTCCGCCGCGATGATCGATAGGTTGGGGATGGAGGTGATCTGCGTGACAGCCAGAGCGGCAACCGATTCGGTGAGGAGCGCATAGGTGCCGGCTCCGCGTTCGGATCGGCTGACCCCCAATCCCGTTGAGGCGTTTCCTTGCGGGTCGAGGTCCACCAGCAGAACGTTCCTGCCCGTGTCTGCCAACGCGGCTGCGAGATTGATGGCGGTTGTGGTCTTGCCGACCCCGCCTTTTTGGTTGGCGACGGCCACGATCGTTGCTGGCATGGTGGGGCCGCGGCTTGGGTGGCGCGCCGCGTTAGATGTTTTGTCCAACACGGCGAACCTCGCTGATCTTCAAAATTGTTGCGTCAGCGCTGGTAATGCTCGGCGCGGCTTGTACGGACATGTGCCATTTCGTCCGGGCAGACGTCAATTCTGACGCGGCCGTGGCTCCTTTGGGGGCGAGGAGAAAGCCATCGTCCGTCAGGAATGGCCGGGCCAGGCCGATCAATACGCCCAGCGGGGCCAGGGCGCGAGCGGTCACGATGCGCACCTTCGGCAGAACGACGGTGTCGATTCTGGCGGTATGGACTGTGGCGTGCGCGCCGGTGATGCGAATGGCCTCGCGTAGGAAAGCGGATTTGCGGTGATCGGATTCGATGAGATCGACATGGCTTTGCGTGGCGATTGCCAAAACCAGCCCTGGAAATCCCGCGCCCGAGCCGAGGTCGACCATGGGCTCTGGGATGTCAGGACAAAACCTTATGAGTTGAAGCGCGTCGTTGATGTGCCGAGGCCAGATATCGGCCTCGTCTTTGCGCGAGATCAGGTTGATGGTCTTGTTCCATTGCAGGAGCAGGTCGACAAAGTGTTCCAGGCGCTCGGTTGTTTCACGTGAAACAAGGAGCGTGCTTTCTGGGCCACGGTCCAGGCGTTGTTTCACGTGAAACAATCCGCCCCGTCCGCCTTGTGTGCGTCGCGTGCCTTGCGGACAAAGCCGGAAATCGCCGTTAAGGCGGCGGGTGTCATTCCCTGGATACGCGATGCCGCGCCTAGTGTGGTTGGCCGCACCAAAATCAGTTTTTCACGCAATTCGCCGGAGATGCCGCCAATGCTTGCGAAGTCAGTTTCGTCGTCGATCGTCACCGTTTCCTCGCGGCGAAAGCTTCGGATTTCTGCTTCCTGCCGCGGTAGGTAACCTGCGTAGTGCGCTGCCGTTCTGATGCTGTCCATCGCGCGGCTCGATATGTCGCGCAGCCAGGGGCGCAGGCTCAGCAATGTCGGCTCGGATGAGGCGGCCGTTCCCAGAATATCGAAGACGGATCTGGCCGTGCCGTCGGGGCGCCGCGACAGGCCGAGTTGCCCAAGTTCGGCGGCCGTTAGAATGTCCGCCGATGCGCGGGCCGTGGCAGCGTCGACCTCCGTGTTGTAAGTGGCGAACGAAGCCGCGCGCGCCGTGCCCACGCAGCTGAGCGCCATGCCGCGTGCGGTGAGGCGTAGATCCGCATTGTCCGCACGCAGGGTCAGCCGATACTCGGCGCGAGACGTGAACATGCGATATGGTTCTGAGACGCCTTGGGTGACGAGATCATCGATCAATACCCCAATATAGGCCTCTGCCCGATCGAACGTGGCGGGCAGAGTGCCGGACGCGCGTCTGGCTGCGTTGAGGCCGGCGACGATCCCCTGCGCGGCCGCCTCTTCATATCCCGTGGTGCCGTTGACCTGGCCTGCGAGGAACAGCCGCGGCACCGCCTTGAGTTCCAGCGCGGCGGTGAGTGCACGCGGGTCGACATAGTCGTATTCCACGGCGTAGCCAGGCCGGAGGATCTCGGCGTGCTCCAGTCCCGGGATGGTGGCGATCAGCGCGGCCTGCACGTTCGCCGGAAAGCTTGTCGAAATGCCGTTGGGATAAATTGTGTTGTCATCCAGCCCTTCCGGCTCGAGGAAGATCTGATGCCGCGTGCGGTCTGGGAAGCGGAACACTTTATCCTCGATCGACGGGCAATAGCGTGGCCCTCGGCCGGAAATCTGCCCGCCATAGACCGCTGATGACTGAAGGTGCGTTCGTATCAAAGCATGCGTCTGCGGTGTTGTGCCGGTGACGCGACAGGAGATTTGGCGATTTGCGACACCGGTGGACATCGTGCTGAACAACTCGGGCACCGCGTCTCCATGGTCCTGTTCCAGCCCGTCCCAATCAATGCTCCGCCGATCGAGCCGCGGTGGTGTGCCTGTTTTAAGGCGCCCCACGGGGAGGCCCAGGCGCTGCAGTGTTTGCGCCAAGCCCACAGACGGCGCCTCGTTGAAGCGGCCCGCTGGTTGGGAGATCGACCCGATATGCGTGACGCCGCGCAAGAAGGTGCCGGTGGTGACGACAGCGGCGCCGCAGCGGACCAGCGTGCCATCGGCCAGTATCAGGCCACATAGTGCACCGCCGCTGTCCATAGTGAGATCGTCGACGGAGCCCGCCCTCATCTCCAGGTCGGGCTGCTCGATGAGCATGTTTTGGATCGCCTGGCGGTAAAGGGCGCGATCCGCCTGCGCTCGGGGGCCTCGGACGGCTGGGCCCTTGCTTCGGTTCAACAACTTGAAGTGAATGCCGGCGCGATCCGCGGCTTGTCCCATCAAGCCGTCCAGCGCGTCTATTTCGCGAACAAGATGCCCTTTGCCGATGCCACCGATGGCGGGATTGCATGACATTTCGCCGATGGTTTCCAGCCGATGGGTGAGCAGCAAGGTGGATGCGCCCGTGCGCGCAGCTGCCGCCGCTGCCTCGCAGCCGGCATGGCCGCCACCTACCACCACGACATCGAACCGGGTACGCATCGTTGTTTTCATCCTTGAAACCGCGCCAGCAGAGCCCGTTCGAGCACAGCTTCCACGCTGGGATCTTTTAGGGCATTTCGCGCGGCGCGGCGATTTTAAGGGTGCCGCGATCCCCGGCCTATTTTCCGATACAGAATTGGCTGAAGACCGAGTCCAAGATATCCTCGACACCCACGGCACCGGTGATGCGCCCGAGGGCCAGCATCGCCAGACGAAGCTCTTCTCCTCGCAGCTCCGCCCATGGAACGTCGAGTGACGCCCGCAGATGCGCTGCGGCTGCCGTCAGGGCCGTGCGGTGGCGAGCGCGGGATACCACGGGGGAGGCTGCCAATCCCGCCAGCGCCACGACTTCCCGCTCCAGGCGTGCGAACAGTTCGGCCATTCCAGCACCCGTCAGGGTGCTGATGGTCAGGGGATGTGGCGGCGGCCCGCTATGGAGATCGCCTTTGGTGGCGACCTGCACGACAACCGGCGACGCCATGTGCGCAAACGCCACGTCTGCGTGAGGTTGCGCCGGACTGCAGACCGGCGTGAATGCTGGCTGGTCTATCCCTGCGATGTCGGTCGCCTCGTGCAGCGCCAGCACCAGATCGGCGTCCGCCATGCGCGCGCGGGCGCGGCGGACGCCTTCTGCCTCCAGCGGGTCTTGTGTCTCCCGCAGGCCCGCGGTGTCGAGCAGAACGACCGGAACGCCAGCAATTTCGACCCTTGCTTCCAGGACATCGCGGGTTGTTCCGGCCTGCGGCGAGACGATCGCCACGTCGCGCGTGCTCAGCGCATTGATGAGCGACGACTTGCCGGCATTTGGCGGACCCACGATCGCCAGCACTAGGCCGGAGCGAAGGCGTTCGCCCCGGGGCGCTTCCGCGAGGTGCGCGTCGAATTCGGCCGCCAGCTCCTTTATGCCGGCGAGCAGGGCTTGGTCGACCTCAGTCGGCAGCGCCTCGTCGGGGAAATCGATCAGGGCTTCCTGCTGCGCCAGCAGCTGCAACAGGCGCGTGCGCCAGTGCGTGTAATGGGCGCTGGCAGCGCCGCTGAGTTGGCGGAGGGCCTGTTTGCGCTGCAGGCTCGTCTCGGCATCGATGACATCGGCCACGGCCTCTGCCGACAGCAGGTCCATCTTGCCGTGCATCACAGCCCGTCTGGTAAATTCGCCGGGCTCGGCAGGTCGCAGGCCCAGCGCTGACAAGGCGCCCATCACGTCGGCCAGCACAGCGTGGCCGCCGTGAAGATGAAGCTCGAAACAATCCTCGCCGGTGTAACTCGCCGGTCCCACGAAGCGCAGCACCAACGCTTCATCAAGCGGTTCGCCATCTGAGCCGCGCAGTGTTCTGAGAGACGCGCGCCGGTCCGGCGGCAGTGAACCCGCAAGGGCTGTCAGCGCTTTTGCGCTGCCGTCACCGCTGACACGCACCACACACAGCGCCGCCCGGCCTGTCCCTGAGGCGACGGCGTAGATGGTGTCTGCAGAGCCGCCCGCCATCACGCCGGCAGCATCAGGTCCGAAGCGCGGCCGCCATCGCGGACGTGCTGTTCCAGAATGGCATCGATATCGGATTTCGTTTCGATTTTATACCAAATACCCTCGGGATAGATGACCAGGCACGGGCCCAGCTCACACCTGTCGAGGCAGCCGGCGGAATTGACGCGGATGTTATGCAGGCCCAGCTCCTTGGCGCGCGCCTTCATGTAGTCGCGCAAGCCCTCGGCCCCTTTTGCGGCGCAGGAGCCGCGCGCATGACCTTCTGGCCGGCGGTTGCAGCAAACGAAAAGATGGGCATCGAAATACGGCGCGGGGTCGGCCGCAACGCGGGAATTGGTCGTCATGCTGCACTCCGGTGTTGAGCAGAAATACGACGATATGCTTGAGATCAACAGGCCGTTGATGGCACGGGAGGGATGCTGATGGCAGACCCGGGGCTGCAGGCGTGGCTCAATGCACGGCCCCCCTGGGCAGCCGTCGCGGGATACGGCATTGTTGAGCGTGGCGCTGGTGATAACGGCGCGAAGTCGCAGCACCCATAGGCAGCCGATGGCGGCTCTGCCACAGGTCCGGAACCACGCGTGCCCCAACTTTCGCTCCATACGCCGGTTGGTGACCTCACCCTTTCAGAAGAGGATGGCAGCCTTGTTGCCGTCGATTGGGGATGGGGGCGGGATCAAAGCGAAACACCGTTCCTCCAATGCGCCCGCGATCAGCTGCAGGCCTATTTCGATGGCGATCTGAAGGTGTTCGACCTTCGCCTTGCCCCCCATGGCACCGCGTACCGGCGCCGGATCTGGCAGGCGTTGGTCGATATTCCCGTGGGCGAGACGAGAAGCTACGGCGGCCTGGCCATGGCGGCCGGCGGCAGCGCACGGTCCGTGGGGGGTGCCATGGCGACGAATCCCATCCCGATCATCATTCCCTGCCACCGGGTTGTCGGCTCCGGCTCTGGCTCCGGCGCGGGTGCGGGGCGAATGGGCGGCTACTCTGGTGGCGAGGGTTTGCCCACCAAGCTCTTCCTTTTGGCGCTGGAACGGCGCATGGCACCCTTGGGTGTCGCGCAGACACAAGTGGAACTCCTATGAAGCAGGCTCGCGCATGACCAAAGCTATCCGTATCCACGCCAATGGCGGCCCAGACGTGATGAAGTGGGAGGATGTGCCGACCCCCGAGCCGGGCCCTGGTGAGGCGCTGGTGCGGCATGCCGCGGTGGGGCTGAACTATATCGACGTTTATTTCCGCACCGGTCTGTACAAGGCGCCGCTGCCGGCGACTATCGGCATGGAAGGCAGCGGCACGATCGTGGCGGTGGGAAGCGGCGTGACCGACCTCGCGCCGGGTGATCGCGTGGCTTATGCCGGCGGCCCGATCGGGGCGTATGCCACCGAACGCGTGATCGCCGCCGATCGCCTGGTGAAGCTGCCGGACGCCATCGATTTCAACACCGGTGCCGCCATGATGCTGCAGGGGCTGACTGCGCAATACCTGCTGCGGCGCACCTATAATGTGCAGCCCGGTCAGACCATTCTGGTGCATGCGGCCGCCGGCGGCGTGGGGTTGATCCTGTGCCAATGGGCGAAGCATCTGGGCGCCACGGTGATCGGGGTGGTTTCCACCGCTGAGAAGGCCGAGTTGGCCATGCAGCATGGCGCCGCGCATGTGATCGTCGGCCACGCCAATCTGGCGGCCGAGGTGAAGCGCATGACCGGTGGCGCCATGGTGCCTGTGGTTTATGACAGCGTGGGCAAGGACACCTTCATCCCCAGCCTGGACTGTCTGGCGCCGCTCGGCCTGATGATCAGCTTCGGCAACGCCTCCGGCCCCGTGCCACCCGTGGATCTCGGCGTTCTCACGGCCAAGGGCAGCCTTTACGTCACGCGCCCCACACTTGCCACCTACACGGCCAAGCGGGCGGACCTGGTGGCCGGTGCCGTCGATCTGTTCGACGTTGTGGCCTCGGGCGCGGTGGCCATTCGCGTCAACCAGACGTTTCCGCTGCGCGAGGCCGCCGCGGCGCATCGGGCGTTGGAGGGGCGTGAGACGACGGGAAGCACGGTTCTGCTGCCGTAGTCACCCCCTTGCAGGACGCTGAAACCAAGGCACGGCTGCACCGCACACGCGTGACGGCATTGATCGTGGCGTGTGCGTTGTTCATGCAGAACCTCGACAGCACGGTCATCGCCACCGCACTTCCCACGATGGCGCGGGAGTTCGGCGTGGAGCCGGTGCGGATGAACGTGGCACTGACGTCCTATCTGCTCAGCCTGGCGATGTTCATCCCGGCCAGCGGCTGGATGGCGGACCGATTTGGCGCGCGACATGTGTTCCGCGGCGCCATTGTGGTGTTCACCGTGGGCTCGGTGCTGTGCGGGCGGGCGGACACGCTGGGGTTTCTGGTCTTTGCCCGGATCCTGCAAGGCGTGGGTGGCGCCATGATGGTTCCGGTGGGACGGTTGCTGTTGCTGCGCACCGCGCCGAAATCCGAGATGGTGGCGGCCATGGCCTGGCTGACCATGCCGGCTTTGATCGGGCCGGTGGTGGGGCCGCCGTTGGGTGGTTTTATCGTGACCTACGCCACCTGGCGCTGGGTGTTCGACATCAACGTGCCGATCGGGATCTTGGGGGTTGTGCTGGTCACGCTGTTCGTGAAGGACGTGGCCGAAGGCACCACCGCAAGGCTGGATGGATGGGGGCTGGTGTTGACCGGTCTGGCGATGGCCGGGCTCATGATCGGGCTGGAGACCGTCGGGCGGGGCATGGTGGAGCCTTGGGTGACGGAGGCGATGCTGGCGGGCGGTGCGCTCGCTGGGGTGCTGTATTGGCTGCACGCGCGCAACCATCCGGCGCCGCTACTCGACTTTTCGCTGCTGCGGATCCCAACGTTTCTTGTCGCTGTGATCGGCGGCACGCTGTTCCGGGCGGGTGTGGGCGCGGTGCCGTTCCTGCTGCCGCTGATGCTGCAGATCGGATTTGGTCGTTCGGCGGCTGACAGCGGCCTCGTCACCTTCGCCAGCTCCGCAGGCGCACTGGTGATGAAGCCGGCTGCGATCACCGCGCTGCGGCGCTTTGGTTTTTACAACACGCTGCTTTACAACTCGGTGATCTCAGCGGTCATGCTGCTGGTTTGTGCCGCGTTTCGCCCGACCTGGCCGGCGGCGGGACTGTATGCGGCGCTTCTGATCGGCGGCTTCTTTCGGTCGTTGCAGTTCACGGCTTACAACTCGGTGGCTTACGCCGACGTGCCGCGCGAACGGATGAGTGCGGCCACCAGCCTCTACAGCACCATACAGCAGGTTTCCGTCACGCTCGGCGTGACCATCGGTGCCGCGGTGCTCGAGCTGTCGATGGCCACCGCCGGCCGGACATCACCGGGGCTGCCGGATTTCAGCACGGCGTTCATCGTGGTGGGCCTGATGGCCTTGCTGGCGGCGCCGGCGACATGGTTGATGCCGCGCAACGCCGCCACCGAAATGAGCGGCCACAAAGACGCGTGAATTCATGCCGCCGTGTCCCATTGCGGCGCGAAGCCCGGGTTCACGAAGCGATCGGTTTTTGGCAGGGCGGCGATGGCCGCGCGGTCGGCGTCATCGAGCACCAGTTTTTGCGCATCCAGATTGGCCTGCTGGCTTTCCGCCCGGCCCGCCTTGGGAATGGCGGCCACACCGTCTTGATCGAGCAGCCATTTCAGGGCCACCTGCGCCGCACTCACGCCGTGCTTTTTGGCAATGTCGCCGAGCGAGGGGTGGTCGGCCAGGCGCCCCTGCGCCAGGGGGCAGTAGGCCGTGACGACGACGCCTTTGGACCGCGCGTAGGTCACGAGCTTCGCCTGGTCGATCAACACATGGTACTCGAACTGGTTGACGGTGATGGGCGCCCCGATCTCCTCCACCGCACGCTTCAGCAACGCCACCGGGAAGTTCGACACGCCGATGTTGCGCGCCAGACCTTGTTCCTTGAATTTCACCAGCTGCTCCAAGGTGGCCGGCAGGTCCATGGTGGGTGACGGCCAGTGGATCAGATACAGGTCCACATAGGACTGCCGAAGCTGGGTCAGGCTGTTGTCCATCGCGCGCTGCATCGCATCCGGTGCCAGGTTTTCCCACCACACCTTCGTGGTCAGATGGATGTCGGCGCGCGCCACCGACGTGTTGGCCAAGGCCGCGCCCACGGCGTCTTCGTTGCCATACATCTGCGCCGTGTCGATATGTCGGTATCCGCGTGACAGCGCGCCTTCGACGGCTGCGGTGCATTCCTCGCCCTTCATCCGCCAGGTGCCCAGGCCAAGCTTTGGCATCTTCAGTCCGTTGTCGGTGATCACGGCGGCACTCCTCAGCGTTTGGTGAAATCGATGACGGCGGCGAAACCGGTTTCGGTGCCGAAAGCCAGATGCGTGCCGTCGGCGCTCCATGCCATGGCGGAGACGGCCCCCCGGCCGGTGGCGGCGACGGGCAGGATACGGGCCGAGGTGATGTCGGCCATGACGACGAGACCGTCTGAAAAGCCGGCGGCCACGGCGTCCTGCTGCGGGTGGACGGCCAGGGTGGTGCACAGCACGTTGTCGCCGCCGGCCATTTCAGTGGGGGCCTTGCCCATCGGGCCGCCGCCGTGGAAGGGCCACAGGACAATCGATTCGGCGCCGGAGGAGGCGAGCCATTTGCCGGTTCGCGTGAAGCCCAGAGCCTGTGTTTTGGAGGGATAGCCGCTCATGCGCATGTGCTGGCCATCGGACAGTCGCCAGCCGTGCAGGGCGTTCTCCTGCATCGACGTGACGACGCAGTCGCCGTCGGGGCTGAACACCACGCCAGTGTGGCTGCCTTTCCATTCCAGCCGGCGCGGGCTGTCGGATTTGCTCGCCACGAACCAAAGGCTGGCGCCGTTGTAGTGGCTGGCCGCCACGCGCTTGCCCTTCGCGTCGAACGCGATGCCGGTGACGGTGGAGGGATGTTCCAGCGATTTCAGCGTGGTGCCCGCGCCGTCCATCAGATGCAGGATCTTGCCGACGCTGGCGGCCAGCATCCGCGATTTGCCATCGGAAAAGCTCGCCACCCTCTCCACCCAGCGGGAGCCGAATTTCTGCACCCGGCTGGTGCCGCCGTCGGCTGCCACGCGCATGAGGCAGCCATCGTCGCCGCCGGTGATGAAGCCGCTCTGCGCGGTGTTCCGCGCCAGCGACAACAGCGCGCCGTCATGCGCCTCGGCGGTGATCCATGCCTGGGGATTGGCGCGTGAGACGAGGCGCACCGTGCCGTCGCCCAGGCCGAACGCCGCCTGCCCCCCCTCGCGGTCGAAGCACGCGTCGACCACAAAGGCGTCGCATTCCGTAGAGGTGCCTCGGGTTTGCAGGATGTGATCGGCCGAGACGGTCTCGCCCATGTCAGGCCACCAAGTCTTCGGCGACCTGGCAGGCTTCGAAGCCACGGCGCAGCTGCGGCCGGTTGAGGTTGCGGCCGATGAACACGATGCGGCTGGTGCGTGCCTCGCCCTTCCACGGGCCGATGAAGTCGCCGTCCGCGATCATGTGCACGGCCTGGAAGGCGAAGCGGCGGTCATCGCCGACATACGACAGGATGCCCTTGGTGCGCAGCAGATCCTGGCCTTTGGCGGCCAGCAGCTCGCCGATCCATTCGTTGAATTTCTCCGGATCGATCGGCCGCTTTGCCTCGAAGCTCATGGAGGCGATGTCGTCGTTGTGGGTGTGTTCGTCGGTGCCGAGAAACGCGGGCATGTGGTCCAGCACGCGGGCGAGGTCGAACGCGCCTTGATCCAGAAGTTCGCTGATGGGGACGTTGGACTTTTCCGACCGGATGATGCGCGCCGAGCGGTTGATGGCGCGGATCTGCGCCTCGACGGCGTCGGCTTCCGCGGGGGTCACGAGGTCGATCTTGTTCAGCACGATGACATCGGCGAAGGCGATCTGCTCCTGCGCCTCGGTGCTGTCGACCAGGCGTTGCGGCAGGTGTTTGGCGTCCACCACGGTGATGATCGCGTCGAGCCGTGTGCGGGCCTTCACGCCTTCGTCGACGAAGAAGGTTTGAGCGACGGGGGCGGGGTTGGCGAGGCCGGTGGTCTCGATGATGATGCCGTCGAGGCGGCCTTTGCGCTTCATCAAGGCGGTGACGATACGGATGAGATCGCCGCGCACGGTGCAGCAGATGCAGCCGTTGTTCATTTCGAACACTTCCTCGTCGGTATCCACCACGAGGTCGTTGTCCACACCGAGTTCGCCGAATTCGTTGATGACGACGGCGTATTTGCGGCCGTGCTTTTCCGACAGGATGCGGTTGAGCAAGGTGGTTTTGCCAGCGCCGAGATAGCCGGTGAGCACCGTGACGGGGACGAGATCGGGGACGAGATCGGGCACGGGGTCGGGCGCAGGGGTGGGCGCAAGATCGGCTGGCGCCGTAACGGTAAGGTCAGACATTCGGACGCTCCGAGGGAAATGATATCTCGTTATATAGGGCGGCCCGTGGCCTGGGACCAATGCCGCACGGCTGCCTGGCGCAGGTCAGCCAGACGGATTGCAGCGGCGTCGGCGGAAAACGTGGCGGCGCGGGCCAGCCCGCCCGCGGCGATGGCGGCGCGGCGGGATGGGTCGAGGGCCAGGGACACGATGGCGCGGGCGATGTCGGCGGGGTCGTCCGGGTCGATCGGCAGCGCCACCTGCCCCATGATTTCGGGCAGCCCGCCACGGGCGGCGCAAATGAGAGCGGCGCCGCATGCCATGGCTTCGAGGGCCGTCAGGCCGAACGGTTCCGCCCAGCGGCTGGGCACCACCACGATGGCGGCGTGGGCCATGGCGGCCAGGACCTGGGCATGCGGCTGCCATCCCCGCATCACAACGCCGGCGGTGGCGGCCCGGGGGCGAAGGGCCTGTAAAAACGGCGTGTCCGGGCTGTGGGGGCCGAACCGGTCCGCGCCGATGATCTCGGCGCGCCAGCCCGCGAGTTGGGGCAGGGCCAGGGCGCAGGCGGCAACGAAGCTGTCGGCGCCCTTGTCCGCCACCACGCGGCCGGCGAACAGGATCGACCGGCCTGGATCGGGCGGCGGCATGGCGGCGAGATCGACGAAGTTCGGGAACACGCGCACGTTGTCCGGCGGCGCGCGCCCGTCCAGCAGGCGATGCTGCAGGTAGGTGGAGACGGGTGCCACCAGCGCCAGTCGGCTGACGAGCGTGGCGCGCTGCCGGGGGGTGCGGGCGGCGCGCATGCCTTGTGGGTCGTTATGGAGGAACAGCACCACCGGCACGCGGGGAAATCGACGGGCGAGATACAGCGCGATGTCGGGCCGGTTGTGCACCTCGATCACGTCGGGCCTGGCGCGGCGCAGGGCTGCGGCGAGACCGGCGGCGTAGCGCATGGCCTGACGAAGCGGCAGCAGTGCGAGCGGCACCGGTTGGAACGCGACATCGCTGAACGGCGCCTGCGTGGGCATTCCGTAGACCACCGCGTCACCCATGCGGGCCAGCAGCCGGACGAGAAGCCCGATCGCCCCGGTGCCCTGTGCGCTGAACATCTCGCGGGGCGGTAGTACGATGGCCGATGTCACGGCGCGGCGGGTGCTTCCATTGGCGCGAGGTGCCAGTCCTGTGGTTCGTCTCGCGCGGCGGTGTGCCATTCGCGCATGAGGTCGTGGTGCAGCATGGCATCGACATAGGCCTGCGCCACCGGCGACAGCGTGGGGCGATAGGTCATGAAGCGGAAGACCACGGGGGCGTACATGGCGTCGGCGATGGTGAGCTCGGGGCCGAACAGATACGGGCCTTCGGCGCCGAACCGGGCTTTCGTCTCCGACCAGATGGCGTCGATCCGGGCGATATCGGCACGGCATTCCGGCGTTTGCCCGGCGCCCTCGGCGGCGCGGAACAGGCTCATGGGCATGGCCATGCGCAGGTCCCGAAAGCCCGAATGCATTTCGGCCGAGATCGAGCGTGCATGGGCGCGCGCCGTGCGGTCTGCCGGCCAGAGCGCGGGCTTTTCCTCGGCGCAATATTCGCAGATGGCCAGGCTGTCCCAGATCTTGCGGCCGTCGTGCTCCAGGTAGGGCACGTAGCCGCTTGGGCTCGCCGCCTTCACAGCGGTGGTGACGCCGCCGGCGAGCGGGATGAGCACCTCGGCCACACTCAGCCCGGCCAGGCGCACCGCCAGCCATCCGCGCAGCGACCACGAGGAGTAGCGCCGCGTTCCGATAAAAAGCGTC
Organism: Rhodospirillales bacterium; assembly: GCA_025362815.1. Taxonomy (GTDB): domain Bacteria; phylum Pseudomonadota; class Alphaproteobacteria; order Acetobacterales; family Acetobacteraceae; genus CAIQQQ01. The sequence goes on along the minus strand of JANYFG010000097.1, from coordinate 1,599 downwards.
CCGTCCGTCATGCCTGGAACTCCTTGCTCATCCGGCGCCGAAGCGCGAACCTGTTTGGCATACCTCATATCGCGCCACCGCCACCGCCTTCAATCAGGACCCGCCCCATGAACGAGATCGCCGCGCGCCCGAACAACCTCGACGCGTTCTGGATGCCCTACAGCGCCAACCGCGCTTTCAAGGCCACGCCGCGCATGCTCGCCCGGGCCGAGGGCATGTATTACTACACGCAGGACAATCACGAGATCATCGACGGCACCGCCGGGCTGTGGTGCTGCAACGCCGGGCATGGTCGCCGTGAGATCACCGAGGCGATCCAGAAGCAGGCGGCGGTGATGGATTTCGCCCCCACCTTCCAGCTGGGCCATCCCATCGCGTTTCAGGCCGCGGCCAAGGTGGCCGAGATCACGCCTGAGGGGATGGACCGTATCTTCTTCACCAATTCCGGGTCTGAAGCCGCGGATACCGCGCTGAAGATCGCGCTCGCCTATCACAGGGCGCGCGGCGAGAGCAGCCGGGTGCGGCTGATCGGGCGGGAGCGTGGGTATCACGGGGTGGGCTTCGGCGGCATGTCCGTCGGCGGCATCGGGACGAACCGAAAGCAGTTCGGCGCCCTTCTGCCGTATGTGGATCATCTGCCGCACACGCACAGCCTGGACCGCGCGTTCACCCGGGGGCAGCCCGACCAGGGTGCCAATCTGGCGGACGCGCTGGAGAACTTGGTGGCGCTGCATGGGGCCGAGACGATCGCCGCCGTGATGGTGGAACCCCTGGCGGGCTCGACGGGCGTGCTGGTGCCGCCCAAGGGCTATCTCAACCGGCTGCGGGCGCTGTGCGACAAATACGGCATTCTGCTCATCTACGACGAGGTGATCACCGGGTTCGGCCGTATCGGCACGCCCTTCGGGGCCGAGCGGCTGGGGGTGGCGCCCGACATCATGACGATGGCCAAGGGGCTGACCAATGCCGCCGTGCCGATGGGGGCGGTGGCGTGCCACGAGAAGGTCTACGATGCGATCGTCACCGGATCGCCAGCGGGGATCGAGCTGTTCCACGGCTACACCTATTCCGGCCACCCGTTGGCCTCGGCGGCGGCGATCGCTGCGATCGATCTGCATCGCAGCGACGATCTGGCGGGCCGGGCCATGGCGATGGAGGGCTATTTCGAGGACGGGGCGCACGCGATGCGCGGCCTGCCCAACGTGATCGACGTGCGCAACATGGGCCTGGTGGCTGGGATCGAGTTGCAGCCGCGCGTGGGGGCGCCGACCGACCGGGCGGTTCGGATATTTCAGCGCTGTTTCGACAACGGCGTGCTCGTGCGCACCACCGGTGACATCGTGGCGCTGTCGCCGCCGCTCATCATCGAGACCAAACACATCGATCGGATTTTCGAGGTGCTGGGCGACGCCATTCGCGCCGAGGCCGCTTAGATCATCACGATCTAAGCCATCACCATCTCGCGGATGATGGCGGGGTCGGTCTGTTCCATCACCTTGCGGGCGAAGCGCACGCATTCGCTCATGCTGGTGGCACGGACCGCCTGCTTCACGCGCGGCACGGCGGAGGCGTTCATGCTGAAGCTGCGCAGACCGAGGC
>JANYFG010000070.1 GCA_025362815.1 Rhodospirillales bacterium | reverse complement strand
CCGGTGGGCGAGCGCTTCGATGCGGCCGAGATGTGGGCGCTGGTGGAGCGGCACCGGGTGGCGAACATGTTCACGGTGCCGACCATCGTGAACATGCTGTGCCGGCATGAGGCGGTGGACCGGTTCGATCATTCGTCGTTGCGCCATGTCATCTATGCCGGGGCGCCGATGTATCGGGCGGACCAGGTTTATGCGTTGCAGAAGCTGGGCTCCGTTCTCGTGCAGTATTTTGGCCTGGGCGAGGTCACCGGCAATATCACCGTGTTGCCGCCGTCGATGCACAGCATCGAGCCGAACGACCTGCCGCCGAACACCTGCGGCTATGCGCGCACGGGCATGGAGATCGCCATTCTGGATGCGGATGGCGGGCATCTGGAGGCAGGCGAGACCGGCGAGATCTGCGTGCGCGGGCCTGCGGTGTTCTCCGGCTATTTCAACAATCCCGAGGCCAATGCGAAAGCGTTCGCGCATGGCTGGTTTCACACAGGCGACCTCGGGCATCTCGACGCCAGGGGGTTCCTGTCGATCACCGGCCGGTCGTCGGACATGTATATCTCCGGCGGGTCGAACGTGTATCCGCGCGAGATCGAGGAGGCGCTGCTGACGCATCCCGCCATCGCGGAAGCCTGCGTGGTGGGGCTGCCCGACGCGAAATGGGGCGAGAGCGGGGTGGCGGTTCTGGTGGTGCGAGACGATCAAAAGATCACTCTCGGCGAGTTGCTGGCGCATCTGAAAGGCCGTATCGCCTCGTACAAGATGCCGGCGCGGGTGGTGGTGTGGGAAAGCCTGCCGAAGTCCGGCTATGGCAAGGTGGTCAAGAAGGACGTGATTGCGCTGCTGCAATAGCGGCGGCACGCAGGCCCTCGTTCCAGGCGCCGCCGACGGTGCCGGCCAGGCCATGTTGCGCGGTCGCCTCGCCCGCGAAGACCAGCCGTCCATCGGCGATCGGCATGGCCAGGATGCGGCGCGAATCGGCGTGGCCCGCGCGGGCATAGGCGTAGGCGCCGCCGACATCGGGGTTGTCGTGCCAGTTCGTCACGATGGCATCGCCCAGCGCCTCGTCCGCACGGGGGCCGAACCAGTCGCGCAGGCGAAGGCGAACGGCGGCGATGGTGGCGGCCTCTCCCTGGCGGGCCAGCGCCCAGGCCGGCGGGCCGCCGATGAAGGCCACAACATGGTCGGCGCCACCGGGCCAGGCGAGCAACGACATCATGGGCGCGTCGCGTTCGATGCGGGCCGTGACATTTTCGTCGGCGCGCAGACCCAGGCGGTCGGCACCGGTGGAGCGCAGGGCCACCTTGGTCAGCAGGCCCATGGGAAGGTGGCCAAGGGCGGTGGCGTGGGTTTCGGGCAGCGCCGGGGTAAAGCGGATGCGTGCCGCGGCGGCGGTGGACACGGTGATGATGCACGCGCCTGCGTGGATGTTCCCGGCCGCGGTGGCAGCCACGATGGGGCCCGACCAGTCAAGCGCCGTCACCCGTGTATCGAGGCGGATGGGGCCGGCCTTGCCCGCCAGCGTGGTGGCCACGAACCGGCCGATGCCGCCTTGCACGGTGAGGTTGGCCCCTTCCAACTCGTTGTCGCGCCAATCGATCACACTGAGGTCGCGGGGGTCTGCGGCGGCGATCTGGCAGGCCTCCCATGCCTCGATGCTCGCGGTCCAGGGATCGGGGCGAAGCGGGGCGATGGTGTCGGCGATGGCGATGTCGCGCGGCTCGGCCTGGGCCAGGGCCTCGAACCGCCGGTAGGAAGCCGCGCGCGCGGCGAGCTCCGCGGGGGTCGCGATGGCGCTGCCGATCATGACGCGGCGGGTGCGCACGTCGTCGGCGTCCACCAGCGCCAGCCCCCCGGCGCGGGCGAGGGGTGTGAGAGGATTGCGCTCGGCGGCGTGCAGCCAGCTGGCGCCGAGGTCGAAGGCGTGCTGGCCGATTTGCGTGGTGTGGGCACGCCCACCGACGCGGCCGGCCGCTTCGACCACCACGCAATCGATGCCGGCTTCGCGCAGGCTTATGGCGGCGGAAAGCCCGGCCACGCCGGCGCCGATGATGAGAACGGGAAGATCGCTCATATGTGCGCCTCTGCGATGCTGATGCCGTCTGCCTCGTGGGCCATCGCGATGGCCGCGCGCAGGTCTGTCTCGGTGTTGCCGTGAATGCGGAACACGATGTCGCCTGCGCGGACATCCACGTCGCGTGTGACCAGCAGGTCCACCCCGCAGGCCTTGTCGGCGGGGGCGCCGGCGCGTCTGGCGATGGCCCCGATGCGGGCACCGTCGATCTGTGTCACACGCCCGCCGGCGCGCGAGGCGATGGGGTGGATCAGCCGGGCAGGGGGCGTGGGGGGCTGGCGACCCTGGGCGTCGATGATGGCGGCCATGGCGATGCGGGCGGCGCCGGAGGTGAGAAGGGCCTCGGCGCGCGCGGGTCCGTCCGGGCCGGTCCAGCCGAGGATGATGCCGGCGAAAAGCAGGGCCTTGGCGCGCAGATCGGCGGGGGCCGCGGGATGGCAATCGAGCACCGCCATGGCGTCGCGGGCTTCGAGCGCCGGGCCGATGCCGGCCCCGATGGGGGCGGTGCCGTCGGTCGCCAGCGCGTCGACATGCAGGCCGAGCCGTGCGCCGATATGGGTGAAAAGCGCGCCAAGCGCCTGGGCGGCAACACGGGTGTGCGTTTTCGCGGACGGGCCGTAGGGGATGTCGATCACCACATGGGTGGCGCCGGCGGCGAGTTTCTTGGACAGGATGGAGGCCACGGCCCAGCGCTGGCTGTCGATGCCCAGCGGGCGGGTGATGGCGTTCATCACGTCGTCCACGGGGGAGTGGTTCAGGCGACCGTTCCACACGACGGCGCCGCGTGCGCGGGCCACCACCTGGCGCAGCTCGCTCTGGCTGAGATCCACCCGTGCGAGCGTCTCCATCGCGTCCGCGGTGCCGGCGGGCGAGGTGATGGCGCGCGAGCTGGTCTTGGGAATGGCGATGCCGGTGGCGGCCACGATCGGCACCAGGATGAGCGAGATGCGGCTGCCGGCCACGCCGCCCATGGAGTGCTTGTCGGCCACGATCGGCTCGTCCCACACCACGCGCGTGGCGGTGCGGGCGCGGGCGCGGGCCAGGGCCTCGATCTCATCATCGGTGAGCGAGGCGGAGGCGGCGACGAGGAAGGCGGCGGCCTCGCGCTCGTGATAGCGGCCTTCGGCGATGTCGCGGATCACGTCGTCGAAGCCATCCTCGTCCAGCGCCTCGCCGCGCAGCTTGGCGCGCAAAGCGGGCAGGCTCGCGGGGTCCTGAACACGGTCGATGGCCACGGGCGCGCCCTCGGGCAGGCCAAGGGTGCGAAAGGCGTGGTAGGACAGCCCGATCTGCTGTGGCCCCACGATGTCGTCGCGATCGATCACGTGCACGCGGGCGCGGATGGCGCGGCCGCCGCCGTGGATCTCCACCAGGCCGGGGCCGAGGAACTGGGCGGCCGGCACGGCGGTGCAGCCCGGGTTCAGATAGGCGACATTCTCGTGCCAGGTGGCGATCGGCACCGCCCGCACGGCGAGCCTGGGGCGCATGCCGGCGCGCAGGGTGGCCACCAGGCGGGCGACGCCCTCGGCCACGGTGCCGTTGTTGTCGATGGTCACGGTATCGGTGCCGCGTGGCAAGGCGGGGGGCAATGCGGGCGGCAAGGCGGGCGGCAAGGTGGGCGGCTGTGAGTCGGGCCCGCTCCCGTCGGGTGCGCTGCCCATCGCCGATTGCCGGGCGCGCTTGCGGGAAGGCGCGGTGGTGATGCGGACGATGCATGCGTCTGGCCAGGAGGCGAGCAGGCCGGGAAGCTCGCTGTGCCTGGTCTCGGCCACCAACGCGTGGCCTCGTGCCAGAAGGGCCGCCGCGTCGGCTGGGAGTTGCGGGGCGAAGATCCAATCCGCCGCACCGGCCAGGGCGTCGCGCGCGCCTTGCAGCAAGGTGGTGCGGCCAGACGCCCCCGCCCCCATAATCAGAAACAGGCGACCAGGCTGCACGGGAGACCCTTTCGCATGAGTAAGCAGAATAGACCGCGTGGGGCTCCGGTGTCATGTCGCCCTCTGGCCCAGGCATTGTTGCTGGCGTGGGCGTTGCTGCTGGTCGCGGCTTCCCCCGTCGGGCATGGCGGGCCGATCCGGGGGCTGGCGTCGGGGGCCGGAAAGCTGGTGTCGGCGAGCTTCGACGGCGCGGCGATCCTGTGGCCGGAGGGGCTGGTGCTGCGGGGCCATGAGGGCGCGGTGAATGCCGTGGCGATCAGCGATGACGGGCGTGTGGTGACCGGCGGTGCCGATGGACGCGTGCTGCTCTGGCGCGATGGGGTGGTGGTGGGCGAACGCGCCGGGCATTTTGGCCCCGTGGCTGGTCCCGTGGCTGGTCCCGTGGCTGGCCCCGTGGCTGGGCTTGCGGTGCAGGGCGCGCGGATTGCGTCGGCGTCCTGGGACGGAACGGCACGGGTCTGGGCCGAAGACGGCGCGATGCGGGTGCTGGAGGGGCATGACGGGCCGGTCAATGCCGTGGCGTTCGGGCCCCCGGGCGTTGTGGCGGGATCTGAGACCGGCGTTGTAACGGGCGGGTATGACGGCACGGTGCGAGTGTGGCGGGACGACGGGTCGGCCGTGGCAAGCCGCCTCGGCTCGCCGGTGGCCGCCCTGGTGGTGGCCGCGGATGGCACCATCGCGGCGGCGTGCGCCGATGGTTCGATCCGGGTGGTGCAGCCGGATGGCGTCATCCGCGCTTTGGCGATTGATCGCACGCCGCTTACGAGCCTCGCGCTGTCGGCGGACGGGATGTCGCTGGCGGTGGTGAGTGTGGGCGGCGTGGCGGTTGTGGTGGATCGCGCGACGCTTTCGGTGCGCACGGTGTTCTTGGGGGTCGAGCAGCCCCTCTGGGCGGTGGCCTGGGACGGCGCCGCGGTGGTGACAGGCGGTGCTGCGCGGCTGGTGCGGCGGTGGGATGCGCAGACCGGGCGGCAGATCGGGGTATACGGCGTGGCCGGGGAGGCGCCGGCACCGCCCACCGGCGACCGAGGCGCTGAGGTTTTCCGGGCGTGTTCGGCCTGTCATGCCCTGTCGGAAGATGGCGGCGGCCGGTCTGGGCCGTCCCTGCACGGGGTGTTCGGACGTCGTGCCGGGGGCGCTGCGGGCTACGCGTATTCCGCCGCCCTGCGCGAGACGGGTTTCATCTGGACGCCCGAGGCAGTGTCGCGATTGTTCGAGAGCGGCCCGCAGGCCATGATTCCGGGCACGAAGATGCCGGAGCAGGTGGTGGGGGACGCGATGGATCGGGCGGCGCTGATTCGTTTCCTGCAGCGTGCGACACGATAATTCGGTATGTCATTCATATATTTTCCTCATTATTGACACGTATATCAATGTTTTAACGTGTTAATTTTGGCTCGAATCTGGATTCACGAGATGTTTGTTGGTATGGTTTGCGTTCGCGATCGCTCACGTGAAGGACCGACAATGAAAAAGATGATTTTGGCCTCAGTCTGTTTACTGGCGTCATTTGGCGCTGCGCACGAGGCGCGCGCCCAGAAAGAGGCGATGGGCATGTTCTACGAGATGCAGCTCGCGCCGACGGTGTGCAAGTGGAACGATGCCGCCGACCACAAGAAGCTGGACGCCAGCATTGCCGCGCAGGAGAAGGGTTTGAGCGTTTCCGCATCGGAGCGGGCCGCCATGATGAAGACGGCGGAAGCCGACCTGAAGGCAGACCCGTCCAACTGCGACAAAGATGGCATGCTTCGGATGATGTATAACGAGGCCGTCAAGTAAGACGCCAAGTGGGCCCGATCGCAAAACCGATCGGGCCCGCGAAGAGCCACACACCAAAAACTCGAACGAATAAAAGTCTTTTTGCTTCTTTTTCTTCAGAAAAAGAAGGCTCTTGCTTCATGCTTAATTTCAGCCATCACAAGGATTCCAACAAAACTTCAACCGTCATCAAAACCGGATTGGCGCCACGGCGGATGCGGCCATGCGCACGCTCTCCGATCGCGTTGATCGTGGCGATATCGATGTCCGCGGTGGGTCCGATGGTGCCGGCGAGCACAAACAATTCTGTGGGGAAGGTTTCGTATTCTCGCCCGTCATCGAAGATCGTGCCGTTCGTGCTGGCCACACCGCCGCGCAGCAAGGCGCGGGCGACGCCCTGGGTGGCGCAATGGGTCGCGAGGGTTTCGCAGACATCCTGATTGGGACGCAGACGGATCGCTTCGAAGCGCCCGCTGCCATCACCGGTCGGCGGCGCCGGCTCGGGCGCGAAGAGTGTGAAGTTCGTCTCGGGGTCATGGCGGGCCACGTAGGCGGCGCCGTCGAGGATCCAGGCTTCGGCGTCGATGGCGTCTGCGATGGTGGTGTCGTCGGGGATCACGTGTCCGCCGGATGGGGTGCCGTCTGCCTCGGTCCAGAAACCATGGCAGTGCAGCCAGGGCTTGCCGTCTCGGGTGCCGAACGTGACGCGCGCGTGTTCGAGGCGGCTGAGGCCGGCGGGGCGGATGGCGTCGCTGTAGAACGCCGCGTGAGACGGCGAGGTGGGGAAGGACGGCATCACGTAGTGGAACGGGCCGAATCCGCCGCCTTGCAGGTGCAGAACGGCGGATTGTCCGGCGCCACATGCGGCGGTGATGGCATCGAGCAGGGTGGCGCCGGCGGGCAGGGTGGCGCGCAGGTGGCGGGCGCGGCAGGGCACCGCGATCACGCGGGGCTCGAGCGCGGGGCCAGGCTGCGTCATGCGGCGGCGCGGGTCCATCATGCGCGTGGGGCCTTGACGCGGGGGACGCGGATGGCAACGTGGCCGGTATGAACACAAATCCATTCTTCGCCGCCTGGTCCACGCCCTTTGGCGCGCCGCCGTTCGATCTCATCGCGCCGGCGCATTTCACGCCCGCCTTCGAGGAAGGGATGCGACGTCATCTGGCCGAGATCGACGCCATCGTGGCGTCCCCTGCAAGCTTTGCCGGCACCATCGAGGCGCTGGAGCGCGCGGGGCGTCTGCTGTCGCAGGTCAGCGGCGTGTTCTTCAATCTGAACGCCAGCCAGGGCAGCGAGGCGTTGCGCGAGATCGATCTCGCGTTGGCGCCGCGTCTGGCCGAGCACGGCATGAAGGTGGCGCTGAACCCCGGCCTGTTCGAACGCGTGGCCGAGCTTCACGCGGCGCGGCACACGCTGGGGCTGGACGCGGTGCAGATGCGTCTGTTGGAGCGCAGCCATCTGGGCTTCGTGCGCAGCGGCGCCGCGTTGGGGCCGGCCGAGCGGGCGCGGATGAGTGCGATCTCCCAGCGCCTGGCCACGTTGCACACGCAGTTCGGCCAGAACGTGCTGCACGACGAGAAGGAATGGTTTTTGCCGTTGGCTTCGGCCGATCTCGCGGGCTTGCCCGGCTTCGTGGTGGAGGGCGCGCGGCAGGCGGCGTTCGAGCGGGGTCTTGATGGGCATGTGGTGACGTTGTCCCGCTCGTTGATCGACCCGTTCATGACGTTCTCACCGCGCCGCGATCTGCGCAAGATCGCGCACGCCGCCTGGATCGCGCGGGGCGCGCATGACGGCGCCCACGACAACCGCGTGCTGATCCCGGAGATTCTGGCGTTGCGGGCCGAGCGCGCGCGGCTGCTGGGCTATGCCAATTTCGCCGATTTCCGGCTGTCGGACATGATGGCGGCAACGCCTGCGAACGTGGCGGCGCTGACAAGCGAGGTTTGGCAAGCCGGGCTGCGGCAGTCGTCGGTCGAGCGTGACCGGTTGCAGGCGGAGGCACTGGCGGATGGATTAAACGGCAAACTCGAAGCCTGGGACTGGGCGTATTACGCCGAGCGGGTGCGCAGGGTGGCCTACGCCATCGACGCCACCGAGGTGAAACCATATTTCGTGTTCGAGAACGTGCAGCGCGCCGCGTTCGACACCGCGGGCAAGCTGTTCGGCCTGTCGTTCGAGGCGCGGCCGGATCTGCCCAGCTATCACCCCGATGTCGTCACGTATGACGTGCAGCATGAGGGCGCGCATATCGGGCTGTTCATTTCCGACCCGTTCGCGCGGGCGGACAAGCGGTCCGGCGCGTGGATGAGCAGCTATCGCGACCAGGAGACGCTCGACGGCCCGGTGACGCCGATCATCGTCAACAACAACAACTTTGCCAAATCGAGCCCGGCGCTGCTGAGCTTCGACGATGCGGAGACGCTGTTTCACGAATTCGGCCACGCGCTGCATGGCCTGCTGAGCCAGGTGCGCTATCCCTCGCAGTCCGGCACGTCGGTGCGGCGTGATTTCGTCGAGTTTCCCTCGCAGATCCTGGAGCACTGGATCGCGGCGCCGGAGGTGTTGCGCGAATATGCCAGGCATCACGAAACCAACGCCCCGATCCCCGATGCGCTGATCGACAAGCTGCTGGCGGCGCGCAACTTCAACCAGGGTTTTGGCACGGTGGAATACACGTCCTCCGCCATTCTCGACATGGAGCTGCACACGCATCCCGACCCCGCGAATCTGGATATCGCGGCGTTCGAGCAAGAGGTTCTGGCGCGGTTGGGCATGCCGTCCGAAATCGGGCCACGCCATCGGCCCGCGCATTTCCAGCATCTGTTCGCCGGTGGCGGTTACGCGGCGGGGTATTACTCGTATCTGTGGGCCGAAGTGCTGGACGCCGACGGGTTCGAGGCGTTCGAGGCCAAGGGCGATATTTTCGACCCCGAGATCGCCGCGAAACTGCGGGTGATCCTGGAATCGGGGGACACGCGCGACCCCATGGAATTGTATCGCGCGTTCCGCGGTGATGTGCCCAAGACGACCGCGTTGATGCGCAATCGGGGATTGGTACAGTTCTCTCCTTCCCATCCTTGCAGATTTGCAGGAATGGGAGCATGAGATCTTGGAATCCTGGAACTGCCATAGTGAGCCTTGACTTTTAAATGAATTTGGTTATTTCAAAACGATGGAACTTACAGACAAAGACGATTTAACTGAGAGTATCCACAGCAAAGCCGAATTTGAATCAATGCGCGGTATTTTCTATATTTGATAAAAAATGCCTGCCAAGCAGAGAAGGGCTAAAAATATCGGAGCCACTATTACCGGCTTATCGTTCCTGAAAGCATCTTTAATTGACAATTTCATCAAAATAATTTATTTTAAAAGGATTCAACTTATACGGAGAATATATGAATATTGAGGATTTTTG
>JANYFG010000067.1 GCA_025362815.1 Rhodospirillales bacterium | reverse complement strand
CCATCGGCTTCCTGCATGGCTTCGTGAACCCCGTGCATGAGCGGCGCGCGGCGGAGATCGCCGCGGCGATCTGGCCCGAGGTGCGGATTTCGCTGGCGAGCGAGGTGTCGCCCGAAATGCGCGAGTGGGAGCGCTTTTCGACCACCGTCGCCAATGCCTATGTGCAGCCGCTGATGGCCGGCTACCTGGCGCGGTTGCGAAGCGGTCTGGATGCCATGGGCATCGAGGTGCCGGTGTTCATGATGCTGTCCGGCGGCGGGCTGACGGGGATCGACACGGCGGCGAAATTTCCCATCCGGCTGGTCGAGAGCGGGCCGGCGGGGGGTGCGATTTTCTCGGCCTTCGTCGCGCGCCAAAAAGCGCTGCCGAAGGTGCTGAGCTTCGACATGGGCGGCACGACGGCGAAGGTGTGCCTGATCGACGATTACGCGCCGCAGGCCAGCCGCAGCTTCGAGGTGGCGCGGATCGGGCGGTTCCAGAAGGGGTCTGGGCTGCCGCTGCGCATTCCGGTGATCGAGATGGTGGAGATCGGCGCAGGCGGTGGGTCGCTGGCGCATGTGGATGGGCTGGGGCGGATTCAGGTTGGGCCGGAAAGTGCCGGGGCGATGCCGGGGCCAGCCTGCTACGGGCGGGGCGGGGAAAGGCCCGCGGTGACCGATGCGAATTTGCTGCTGGGGCGGTATGATCCGGCGACGTTCGCGGGTGGCGCGCTCAGCCTGTACCCGGCGCCCGCCGAGGCCGCGATGCTGGCCGCGGTGGGGGTGCCGATGGGGCTGGACGCTGCCATGGCCGCCCTGGGCGTGGTCGAGATAGTGGATGAGAACATGGCCAACGCCGCGCGCGTCCATGCCATCGAATCCGCCAAGACCTATGAGGGGCGGACCATCGTGGCGTTTGGCGGCGGCGGGCCGGTGCATGGCTACCGCGTGGCCGAGAAGATCGGCGTGACGCGGATGCTGGTGCCGAGCGGCGCGGGCGTGGGCAGCGCTATCGGGTTTTTGCGCGCGCCGGTGGCTTATGAGGTGGTGCGCAGCCTGTATCAGCGGTTTGCAAGTTTCGACGTGGCCGGGGTGAACGCGCTGCTGGCGGATATGAGCCGGGAGGCGGCGGAGGTCGTGCAGCGCGGCAGTTTTGGCGCGCCGGTGACGGAGACCCGCACGGCCTATATGCGCTATGTCGGCCAGGGCCACGAGATCGCCGTGCCGATGCCGGCGGGCGCGCTGGCGGCCGGCGATGTGGCCGCCATCCGCGCCGCCTACGACGCGGAGTATGCGCGCTTCTACGACCGACCGGTGCCGGGCAGCGACGTGGAGGTGATGAGCTTCGCGGTGGTGGTGAGCACGCTGGTGGATACGGTGGAACCGGTGGCGGAGCCGGAGCACGCGCCGGCGCCCAGGCCGCTGCGCCACCAGGCGGTGCGGGATACGGCCACGGGCGCGTTGGCGGATTGGGCGGTGTATGACCGCGCGGCGATGCCGCCTGGGTGCCGCGTGGCGGGGCCGTGTATTGTGGCGGAGGATGAGACCAGCACGCTGGTGGGGCCGGGGTGGCGGTGTTCGGTTGATGGGTTGGGGTATCTGGAGTTGGTGCGGGGGGCGATTGGATGAGGCAACGCGGTTGTTCGCCGCGCGCACTTTCCGATATGTTGGAGACAGTGAAGGAATCATCCATGTCCGCCACATCGAAGTCGAAGCCGCGCGGGCCCGTCGCCGCGCCGCGCCGCGCACCGGCACTCTCCGTCGCGGAGCGGCGCGAGATCGCCGAACTCAATGAGCGCTTCGATCGCGAAATCGTCCGTCTCCAGGCGGAGGCCGACGAATTGCTGCGCCAGATCAAGGCACGCAACGGCGCTTGAGAGGTGGCGCTGAATCCATTTCTGCTCGTTCGAAAGATCGACAGTCTCCTCCAGCTGGAAGCCAGGCACGGTGAGTCGCTCCGCGCCTTGAACGCTGAGATGGCAAGCCTGCGGGACAGGATCATGCGGCTCGAAACGCGCGACGAGGTATTGATCTCCCGTGCCGAGGGCGCCGCGGCCACCGCCGCCGCGATGGCCACAAGCTCCAGCATGACCGACCTCGCACGCCGCATCGGCGTGTTGGAGGCAACCAACCAACTCTCGTTGCCCGGGAAACGCCGATGAACCCCCTCGAAAAAATCCAGCGCCAGATCCAATGGAACCGCCTCATCGCGGTGGTCGAGGAGCAGGCCCAGGTGATGATCCGCACCGCCTTCTCCACCACCGTGCGCGAGGCCGGTGACCTCTCCGCCGGGGTGTTCGACCTGGCAGGCCGCATGCTCGCCCAGGCCGTCACCGGCACCCCCGGCCACGTCAATTCCATGATGGAATCCGTCGGCCACTTCCTGGCCAAATTCCCCGCCGCCG
>JANYFG010000011.1 GCA_025362815.1 Rhodospirillales bacterium | reverse complement strand
CTTAAAGACTGGAGGCGCATCCACACGCGCTACGATCGTTGCGCACACACCTTCTTCTCAGCCATCGCAATCGCAGCCGTGGTCATCTTCTGGCTCTGATCAATGAGTCCTGACCCTAGATCATGATGCGTTTGGGTTGCTTCACCCAAGCGCATAAACATGATCGATAAAACAACAAGTCAGAGCCTGATATTTTGTCTACTAAAAATCATCAGGCTATAGCTCGTCTTCTACCCCTCGGCCAATGCCTCCTTGCTCGCACGAACCCGGTCCACACGCCGGCCATCCATTTCGAGGATTTCAAACAGCCAGCCGCCGAAAACGATGCGGTCGCCGTGGCGTGGCACGCGGCGAAGCAATGCCAGCATGAGGCCCGCGAGCGTGTGATAACTGCCCTCGGCCGGCAGGTCGGGGAGCTCGAGCCGGGCTTTCAGTTCGTCTACGGGCGTCATGCCGTCGAGCAACAAGGTGCCGTCGGCCTGCTCAACGCCCTCGCCCGGCACGTCTGAGACAACTTCCACGTCACCCACGATCGCCTCGAGCACATCGGCCGCGCTGACGACGCCCTCGAAGCTGCCATACTCGTCCATCACCAGCGCAAGGCCCAGCGGGTCCGCCTTCAGCCGCTCCAACGCGTCCAGCGCCGTGACGGTGTCCGGCATGATCATCGGCTGACGCAGCGAGGCGCTGATTGACAGGTCCTTGCCATCGAGGATCCGGTCGAGAATATCCTTGGCCTGCACAATGCCGACAACGTTGTCGATCGACCCATCGCACACCACGAACCGCGAATGCGTGGCTGATTTCAGCGTTTGTGCGATATCGCGGGCATCATCGGTCCGGTCGATCCACGCGATTTCGGTTCGCGGCGTCATGATCGCGCGCACGGGCTTATCGGCCAGGCGCAGCACGCGTTCGATCATGCCGCGCTCCTCGGATTCCAGAACGCCGGTCTCCTCTCCCTCCACCAGAAGAGCCTTCAACTCCTCCTCCGTCACCGTGTTCGGCGAGGCGCGGTGTACGCCGAACAATTTCAGCACGAGGGCGGAGGACGCACTCAGCGTCCAAATGGCCGGCCGTGCTGCGGTGGCGATCCAGATCAGCGGGCGCGCCACAGCGGCCGCTAAAATCTCGGGATGGCGCAGCGCCAGCTGCTTGGGCACGAGCTCTCCCAGAACCAATGTCAAATAGGTGATCATCAGCACCACAAGCGCCAGGGCCACGCTGCCGGCGAACGGGTGCAGCAACGGTATGCCGTCGATCCACGGTTCCAGCCGGCCGGCAAGCCGGGCGCCGCCGAATACGCCTGACAGCACACTGACGCCTGTGATGCCGACCTGCACCGTGGGCAGAAAGCGCTGCGGATCGTCCGACAGCAGCCGGGCCTGGTGCGCTCCCGGCACACCCTTGCGCTCCAACGCCATCAGGCGCGACCGGTTCGCCGAAACCAGAGCCAACTCACCCAACGAAAACAGGCCGTTCAACACGATCAAAACCGCAACGACGACGATTTCAAACAAGAAATCCATGATAAGTCCCGCATCACTTTGTGCCGCAGCATACATGCCTCGGCCGCACCGCGCATGTACCGCCCGCCTGTCACCTGCCTGGAGAGCCCGAAGATGACCCCACGCATTCCCGCGATCGCCTATGTTCTGGGGCTCTGCGGTGCCATTCCCTTCGTTCTCGCGGGCGTGGCGGCGTCTCAGGAAGGCACGCGTGCGATCGCCGGCCTGATGGCGCTGCTTGGCTATGGCGCCGTTATTCTGTCGTTCGTGGGCGCGGTGCAGTGGGGCTTTACGCTCAGTGCGCAGGCCACCGCGGGCCTCGCCGCGCCGGCGCTTCCGCCCCCGCCGTCCGTCGCGCTTCGCCTGGCCGTGTCGACGGTGCCGGCGCTGATCGGCTGGGCGGCAATCTTGCTCGCCGCGTTGGGGCTGCCGGAATTCGCGCTCGCCTTGCTGATGCTCGGATTTGTTGCGACCGTGGCGACCGAGGACCGATGGAGCCGATCCACGCCGGTTCCAGCCGGCTACATGACGCTGCGCTGGCTCCTGAGCGCGGTGGTCGTGACCTGCCTGGGCGTGGTGCTGGCGTTGCGACTGATCGGAGCCACCATCATTTTTTAAACATCGGTCGATTTCGATTGAGCATTCACTCTTTTTTAAGGTATTGTCTCATTAAGAAATACAAAAGTTCCTTTGATGTCTGAGTCTCACCCCGACGAGCCTGCTCGCCCAACAGCTGAGATCATCCCGTTCCCCCAGGTTGCGCGCCAAACCATGGCGAGCGAGGCGATGCCGCAACCCGGCACCCAACCCGACATAGAGCCCGAAACGCCCTCGGAACGCCTTCGCCGTGCGCTTTTAAAGCTCGAAGCCGCTCAGGCGGAACAACGCGCCGCCCTCGTTGTTTGGAAGGACGCCTTGGCCTCGCTTCGCACCAGCGTGAGCGGTTTGCACGCCAATCTCTCCGTCTATCAGGCACGGTTGAGCCAGATCCGCCAATCCTGACCGGCCGCTTCCAACGCTGTCATCGGCGTGCCAACGTGTTCGCTCATCAACCAGCGGCCAACCAGCGTCATGCGTCTGACAACACGCCGTCTTGTGCTTCGCCCCTGGAACGACAGCGATCTGGCGCCGGTGGCCGCCATCACCGCCGATCCCGAGGTGATGCGGTTCTTCCACCTCACCCGCACCAGGGCGCAGTCCGATTCCTGGGTGGCCCGCACCCAGGCCCATATCGATCGCCACGGCTTCGGGGTATGGGCGGTGGAGGCGCCCGGCGTGGCGCCGCTGATCGGCTTCGTGGGCCTGGTGCATGTGCCGGACGACGTTCCCTGCGCGCCCGCCATCGAGGCGGTGTGGACGTTGGGGGCGCAATGGTGGCGGCACGGCTACTGCGCGGAGGCCGCCGAGGCCGCCTTGCGCGACGGATATGAACGGCTTGGCTTTCCGGAGATCGTGGCCTTCACCGCGGCCAGCAACGAACCGTCCCAGGGCGTGATGCGCAAGCTCGGCATGACGCGCGACGAACACGGCGATTTCGACCATCCCCGCATACCCGCCGGCCATCCCATGGCGCTACACGTGCTCTATCGCAAGCCGAAGCCTCAGCCGTCGCCGAAAGCAAACGCGTCATGAAAGCCTTCTGGGACGACGTGCAACTGACCCATACCCCGCAATTCTTCCTGCAGCGCGGCCATGTGCGCAAAAACTTCGAGACCCCGGCGCGCGCCCAGTCGCTGCTCGCCGCCTGTCACGCGATGGGTATGGACATCGTGAAGCCACAGCCTGCGGACCTCGCGGCGATCAATGCCGTGCACTCCCAGGCTTATCTTGATTTTCTGCGTGACGGCCCGGCGGCCTGGGACGCGATGGATGATCACGGGCCGGAATTGGTGCCCAATCTGCATCCGTCACCGGAGATGCTGGCTCAGGGGGCCATGCCGTCCGCCACCATCGTGGGCCAGGTGGGATGGTACGTGGCGGATACGTCCTGCCCGATTTCAGGCACGACATGGGCCGCCTCGCTCGCCGCCGCCTCGGGCGCGATCGCGGCAGCCGACGCAGCAAGCGGGGGTCAGCATGCCTATGCCCTGGCGCGCCCGCCCGGCCATCACGCCTACGCCGCCCGCGCCGGGGGCCATTGCTACCTCAACAATGCCGCCATCGCCGCCCAGCGCCTGCGCGACAACGGCGCCGCACGCGTGGCGGTGCTGGATATCGACAGCCATCACGGCAACGGCACTCAAGGCATCTTCTGGGACAGGGGGGACGTGTTTTTCGCGTCCCTCCACGGCGACCCGAACGGGTATTACCCCTGGTATATCGGCCACGCCGCCGAACGTGGCGCGGGGGCGGGCCTTGGGTGCAATCTCAATATCCCCCTGCCGAAAAACAGCGGCGATGCCGCGTGGCTGCAAGCCTTGGATCATGCGCTCGACGCCATCCGGACGTTCCGCGCCGAGGCGCTGGTGATCAGCCTGGGCTTCGATGCGTCCGAGCACGAGCCGTTGAAATACCTTTCGGTCACCGAAGACGGCTTCGCCCGGGCGGGTGCGGCCATCATGGCCGCCGGTCTGCCCTGCGCGCTGGTGCAGGAGGGCGGCTACAATACCGACGTCATCGGGCGGCTTCTTGCGCGTTTTCTCAGCGCATTCTGACGGTTATCACGCGCCCGTCACAGCGGGCTGCGAACGGTGTGCCGGAATGCGGCATGACCACACGACCGCCCGGACTGATCGATACGTTGCTCGCCAGGCTGCGCGGGCCGCAGGCTGAGCCCGGCACTTATCCGGTGGCGGCGCCCGGGCCCAGACCGCGCGGATTCGCCGAGGGCGCTCCTTATCCTGGCCGTGGCTTATCGGAAATGGCGGACGGCGAGGCCGATCCCGCGGCGCCGCACGCCTCGCCTTTTTCCAGCACCGGCCCGCAAGGCCACCGCGCCCGCATGCGCGAGCGCGTGCTGGTTCATGGGGCCGCCACCTTGGCCGATTATGAATTGCTGGAAATGCTGTTGTTCTTCGCCTTCAAGAAGGGCGACACCAAGCCGCTGTCGAAGCTGCTGATCAACCGGTTCGGCAGCTTCGCCAATGTGTTGGTCGCCCCGCCGCAGGCTCTGATGAGCACGCCGAACCTTGGCCCGCATTCCGTCACGGCGCTGAAACTGGTGCAGGAGGCCGCCCTCCGGCTTGCCCGCGCCGAGGTCATGGACAAGCCGGTGCTCAATAACTGGGGCCGGCTGATGGACTATCTCACCGCCATGATTGCGCGTGAAAAGATCGAGCAATTCCGTATTCTGTTCCTCGACCCCAAGAACCGGCTGATCGCGGACGAGGCGCAGGCCCGCGGCACTGTCAATCACACCCCGGTTTATCCGCGCGAAGTCGTCAAACGCGCGTTGGAGCTGCATGCCACCGCCATTATCCTGGTACACAACCATCCCAGCGGAGACCCCACGCCATCCCGCGCGGATATCGAGATGACCGACGAAATCCGCGAGGCCTGCGGCGTGCTCGGCGTGGTGCTTCACGACCATGTTATTATCGGCAATGGCGCGTGGTTGAGCTTCCGAAAGGAGGGGCTTATCTAGAAATTGAGTAAAGATGTTTTTTGTGAAAAAAGAACCAAAAAATTTCATTTTCTTCTGCATAAAAGTCTTTTTGCTTCTTTTTCTTCAGAAAAAGAAGAATCTCTGTCTTTGTCGGTAGGGGTGGATCCGCAGCACGTTGGTGATGTCCATGATGCCCCGGATGGTCGCCGGGCAACGTGAAGCGTGCCCCTGTTGATCTTATCTTCATGAATTGACCGTAGGATCACACAGCCGTCACGCCGACGCATCGGGGGGACTGCGCAGATGCCGCATGAGTATTGCCCGTGTGAACACGTTCTCGTTCTCTGGCATCGAAGCCATGCCGGTGGAGGTGCAGGTGCAGATCGCCTCCGGCATCCCGGCGTTTCTCGTGGTGGGGCTGCCGGACAAAGCCGTGGGCGAGGCGCGCGAGCGGGTGCGCGCCGCGTTGACGGCCATGGGGCTATCCCTTCCGCCCAAGCGCGTGCTGATCAACCTCGCGCCGGCCGATCTCCTGAAGGAGGGCTCGCATTTCGATCTGCCGATCGCGCTGGCCGTGTTGGCCGCCATGGGCATCATTCCGCTGGAGGATGCCGCCAGCTATGCGGCATTGGGCGAGTTGTCGCTCGATGGCCGCCTCAATCCGGTGGCCGGTGTGCTACCCGCCGCAATCGGTGCCTCGGCGCGCGATCTCGGCCTGATTTGCCCCGCGTCACAGGGCGGCGAGGCGGCGTGGGCGGGACGGATCGAAGTGCTGGCAGCGCCGGACCTGCTGTCGCTCGTCAATCATTTTCGCGGCACCCAGGTTCTGTCACCACCCGAGCCGTCCGGCATTGCGGTGCCCGCGTCGGCGCCTTGCATGAGCCAGGTCCGCGGCATGGAATCGGCCAAACGGGCTTTGGAAATTGCCGCCGCCGGGGGGCACAACCTGCTTTTCATCGGCCCGCCCGGTGCCGGAAAATCAATGTTGGCGGCGCGTCTGCCCGGGCTTTTGCCGGATCTCTCACCGCGCGAGGCGCTGGAGGTGTCGATGGTGCATTCGGTGGCGGGCATGCTGGATGGCGGCAGGTTGGTGCAGCGACCGCCGTTTCGCGAGCCGCATCACAGCGCCAGTCAAGCGGCATTGGCCGGCGGCGGCAATCGGGCGAAACCTGGTGAGGTGTCGCTCGCGCATCGCGGCGTGCTGTTTCTCGACGAGCTGCCGGAATTCCCGCGCGCGGCGTTGGAGGCGCTCCGCCAGCCGCTGGAAAGCGGCTACACCACGGTGGCGCGCGCGGCCGCCCACGTGACCTACCCCGCCCGCTTTCAGCTGATCGCCGCGATGAACCCCTGCCGGTGCGGTCATCTCGCCGATCCCGCGCGGGAATGCGGTCGCGCGCCCCGTTGCGGCGAGGATTACCAGAACAAGATCAGCGGCCCTTTGTTGGATCGCATCGACCTCACGGTGGAGGTGCAGCCGGTGCCGCCGTCTGAACTGTCTCGCGCGCCCCCGGGCGAAACCTCCGCACGCGTCGCGGCGCGGGTGTTGCGGGCACGCCAGATGCAGGTGGCACGCAGCGACGATGGCAGCACGAACGCGCAGGCAGACCCCTTCGAGATGCAGATCGAGCCGGATGGGCGCGCCTTGGCCGAGCAGGCGGCGGAGCGGCTGCGGCTATCCGCGCGCGGCTTCACACGCAGCCTGCGGGTTGCCCGCACCATCGCCGATCTGGCGCAAAGCGAGGCGGTACGCCGAATTCATGTCGCTGAGGCCCTGTCCTACCGCGCCCGAACGTATGTCAGAATCTGACGTCCCACTTAAGGTCACGCCTGGCGAAACGCATCCGCCACGCGTCGCACCACGCCGCCCGCATCCACCAGCATCAGGTCGAAGCGGATCCCCTGCCTTCCCCAGCCGGCGTTCTCGCCGATCAAGATCTCGGCGGCTGCCATCAGCCGGTTGATCTGCCGTGGCGACAACGACGCCGCGGCGACGGCCAGACGCGTGCTCGATTTCACCTCCACGAAGGCCAACAGACCATCCTTTTCGGCGGCGATGTCGATCTCACCGGCGGCGGTGCGTAGTCGCTGGCCCAGGATCGTCCAGCCGTCGGCCACCAGCGCCGCACAGCATGCGGCTTCCGCCCGCAGGCCGCCCCGCTGCGCCATGGCACCGCGGGCCACGCGACGCGGGGATTTGGGGTGTGGCGGCGAATTCGTCATGGCAACGAGGTTTCCAGTTTGATGTCGCAATGGCAATGTCCGCCCGATCAAGGCAGCGACGTGACGACCGCGTTCTAACGTATTGTTTTAACGACCATGTTCATGCGTTCGTGTGACGCCGCACAGACCCATCAGGATTGAGGGAACCGCCCGATGCGCCTTCGCCTCGCGTTTCTGCTTGTCGCGGCCCTGGCAGCCACGCCGACTCTGGCACAGCCGCCGGCACCGCTCCAGATGCCGAAGCCCTACCGCAAACATATCATCGCCGCCGCCCATCCGCTGGCCGTCGAAGCCGGGCTCGCCGTGCTGCGCGAAGGAGGCTCGGCCGCCGATGCGGTGGTGGCCGTGCAGATGGTGCTGGCGTTGGTGGAGCCGCAATCCTCCGGGCTCGGTGGCGGTGCGCTGGCATTGAGCTTCAATCACGCGCGCCACGAGATACTGGCCTGGGATGGTCGCGAGACCGCGCCGGCGGCGGCGGGACCGGATCTGTTCCTGGGCCGTGACGGAAAGCCGATGCCCATGCCGGACGCCGCGATCGGCGGACGCCCCGTCGGCGTGCCGGGGGCGGTGCGGATGTTGGAAGCCCTGCACCGCGCTCAGGGGAAGCTGCCGTGGGATCGCCTGATGGCGCCCGCCATCCGCCTGGCCGAAACGGGATTCCCCGTCTCCGCGCGCCTCGCCGCCGCCATCGCCGTCGATGGCGATCGCCTGCGCGGCCAGCCGGCGGCGCGCGCCTATTTCTTTCTGCCGGACGGCGCGCCGCTGCCAGCGGGCCACGTGCTGACGAACCGGCCGCTTGCCGACACGCTGCGCGCCATCGCCACGGGTGGCGCGGATGCGCTGCTGCGTGGCGCCATCGGGTCTGACATCGCAACCGTGGTGCGCAACGATACCAATCCCGGCCTGCTCACCACCGACGATCTGGCGGCCATCGCCGCCCGCGCCAGGCCCGCGGTGTGCGGCCCCTATCGGGCGTTGCTGGTATGCAGCGCGGGTCCGCCGTCGTCAGGTGGCGTAGAGGTGCTGCAAATTCTGGGGCTTCTCAGCCATTTCAACCTGCAGAACCTGTCCGATGTGGATGTGACGCATCTGTTGGTCGAGGCGGAGAAGCTGGCGTATGCGGATCGGGCCCTGTATGCCGCTGATACGGATTTCGAGCCGGTTCCCGTGCGCGGCCTGTTGGATGCGGCATACCTGACCGCCCGCGCCCAACTGATCGACCCCGATCGCGCCAACTCGGACCCGCGCGCCGGCAATCCGGATTTCAGCGATCCCGCGTTGGCTGCCGCGCTGGCCCCCGGCCTGGCTCCGGGGCTGGCTCCTGGGCTGGCCCAAGCGCTGGCGCAGCAGGAACTCGGCACCAGCCAGATCGTCGTCATCGACGATGAAGGAAATGCGGTCAGCATGACCACCACGCTGGGGGACAGTTTCGGTTCGCGCCTGATGGTCCGCGGTTTTTTGCTGGGGAACGCCATGGTCGATTTCGCCTTTGTGCCCGAGCGAGACGCGAGGCCCGTCGCCAACCGGGTTGAAGGGGGCAAGCGGCCCCGCACCTCGATGTCGCCCACCTTGGTGTTCACGCGTGAGGGCGAATTGCGGATCGCAGCCGGGGCACAGGGCGGGGAGCGCATTCCCGGCTTCGTCGCGCACATGCTGATGCGGATGATCGATTTCGCGATGACACCGCAACAGGCGTTGGCGGCGCCGCACGCGCAGGCGACCGGGGGTGAGACAGAACTGGAGCAGACCCCATCTGCCCCAGGCCTCGCGGAGAGGCTTCGCGCGCGCGGGCAGATCGTGACGCTGCGCGCGGTCGATTCGGCCCAGCAGGCTGTGCAGGTCACGCCTGACGGGTTGATCGGCGCCTCCGACCCGCGGCGAGACGGGGTCGTGGGCGGTGATTGATGGCGGCGCCACCGGCTTCGGTGGCCAGGGGTCGCCACCGGCTGCGGTGGCCAGGGGTCGCCGATGCGGCGCCAGGGAGCGCCAGGGGTCGCCAGGAGGCGGGCGCCGTGGCATGCAGCGGGCGCCAGGTTGCGCATCAGGGAATTTTTGGATGACTGACGCTATAGAGCACGCCCGGGCCCCGAAACGCCGCGTGGCCTTGATCGGTTGCCCGTTCGACCAGGGTGCTTCGGAGCCGGGGGCACGCATGGGGCCGTCGGCGCTGCGTGTGGCGCGGCTGGCCGAGACGCTGGGCGACCTGGGCATGGAGGTGATCGATCACGGCGACCTCGCCCCACCCGAGGCCGTGGCGGGATTGTCGCAGCGCCCGGCCAGCGCGCGGATGCGCCAGTTGCCGCAGGTGGCGGCCTGGTGCCGCGAGATCAGCCGCCATGCCTACGAGGCGATGCGCGATGGCGCCGTGCCGGTGTTTCTGGGCGGCGATCACAGCATCAGCATGGGCACGGTGAACGGCGTGGCGCGCCATGCCGCCGAGGTTGGCCGCGCGCTGCGCGTGTTGTGGCTGGACGCGCATGCCGATTTCAACACCCCGGCCTCCACGCCTTCAGGCAACATGCACGGCATGTCGCTGGCGCTGCTGACCGGGGAGGCCGGGCTGGGCGAGGTGTTCGGCGACGAGCCGACGGCGCAGGTGAAGCGCGATCATCTGCATCTGTTCGGCATCCGCTCCATCGACACCGCCGAGCGCGAGGCGCTGCGGGCCCGTGGCGTGGATGTGGTGGATATGCGGCTGATCGACGAATTCGGCGTGGGCGTTCCGCTGCGCCGCATCCTGGACGAGGTGAAGGCCAGTGGCGCGCTGCTGCATGTGAGCCTGGACGTGGATTTCCTCGATCCCGCCATCGCTCCGGGCGTCGGCACCACCGTGCCGGGCGGTGCCACCTATCGCGAGGCGCATCTGGCGATGGAGATGTTGCACGATTCAGGCTCGGTCACGTCGCTCGACGTGGTGGAGCTTAACCCGTTTCTGGATGTGCGTGGCCAAAGCGCGCTGTTGCTGGTGGACCTGATCGGCAGCCTGTTCGGCCGCCAGATCATGACCCGGTAAGAATGTCAGCCCTCGGCCGATACATCCCGAAAATAGGGCTCCACCAGCCCCTGCACCTTCATCGTCAACGGATTGCCCTTCCGATCGACGGTGGTGCCGACGGACAGTCGCACCCAGCCCTCGCTGACGCAGTATTCCTCCACATTGTTCTTATCCACACCCTTGAAGCGGATGCCCACGCCGCGCTCCAGGATCCCGGCGTTGTAGAACGGGCTTTGCGGGTTTGTCGAAAGGCGATCGGGCAGGTCTGCGGACATAAGAAGCCTCATCTGGTCACGTGCAGGGCCTCTTAGACCATGATGATTTCAAGGGGAAATATGGCGGTGCGATCATCGACCGGGCGAACACGCGCATGTTCATGGCACGGATCGCTTGCCGGGCGCATATGACGGTGATGGACAACGAATTATCAGGTGCCCCCACACCCCCGGGCGCCACGGTGCTCGGCTATCTCGATCACGCCGATTGGTATGAGATTTCCGGATGGGGATTTGACCCGCGTACCCCCGACACCGCGCTATGGCTCGAGGTTGTCGTGGATGACGGTCCGCCGGCCGCGTTCCTTGCCAATCTGTTCCGGCCCGACCTGAGCGAGGCCGGATACGGGGACGGACGATTCGGCTTCCGCCTGCGATTCCCCACGCCGCTGGACCCCATGCAGCCGCACAGCATCAGCGTGCGACGGCGCGACGATGCGACCCTGCTGATGAACGCGCCGGTGCGGCTGGCCCGCGCCCCGCGAGCATCCGAAGAGGCCAGAGCGGCGTTCGAGCAGGCGATCTCATCTGAAATCGCGGGAACCCAGGATGCTGAGGACGTGGAGGCCACGACCGGATTTTTGTTGGGACAGGTGGATCGCCTGCTCCAGGCACGCGCCGATACCGCCAGTGGGGCCGCGGCGCTGCAGCATTTCCGTCTGCGTTGGAGCGATTTCCTGGAGGGTGGCCGGGCCGAGCCGCCCGTGCCGGACCAGCGCTCCTGGGTTCTGCTGATCGACGAGGACCTGCCGGACACGCAGGCGTCGCTGGCCCTGGTGCAGGCGATGCAGGCGATGGGACATCGCGTGGCGGTGGTGGCGCTGCGCGAGTTGGCGACCCAGGGTGCCACGGCGAAATCGCTGGCGGCGATGGATGTCACGGTGCACGGCATGCCCGCGCATTTCACGGTGGAGGACGTGCTGCGACGCCATCGCCGCCTTTATCGCGCGGTATTGCTGCGGGGTGCACAGGCCGCTGCCGGATATGCGGTGCTCGCGCGACAGCACCAGCCGCGGGCGCGGATTGTGGCGTTGATCGGCGATGCCGTGCGCGACCGGGCAGACCCGCTGCTGCACCTCGGCGCGGCACTTTTGGCCGACGTTGTTCTGGTGGAAAGCGAGGAGCAGGCCAAGCGGGTGCGGGGGCAGTTGGCCGGGCGCACGGTGCTGGTGCTGCCGCCCGGCGCGCCCGTGCCTGGCGTGCTGGCCGTGCTCAGCGAAAGCGGCGTGCCGTCACCGAGACCACCGGCTTAGGCGCAGCGTTCCGGGCGGCGTCAATCCTCGGCGCTGCTTCGGCCGCGCTTGATTTTGGCCCGATGCCCCTTCTCCTCCAGGCGTCGCAGCTGTGAGCCATAGGTGGGCTTCGTGGCGCGCCGCTTGACCGGCACCACCGCCGCCGCGCGGATCAGCACCAGCAGCGCTTCAAGCGCCTCCTCCCGATTGCGCTGCTGGCTGGCGTGGCGCTGCGCGGTCAGCACCAGAACGCCATCCTTGGTGAGCCGTGTGCCAGCCAGCTTCGGCATGCGGGCCTTCACGCCATCCGGCAGATTGGGCGAGTTGCGCACGTCGAACCGCAGCATCACGGCGGTCGACACCTTGTTCACGTTCTGGCCGCCCGGCCCCGAGGCGCGCACGAAGCTTTCCTCCACTTCCCGCGGATCGATGGCGATGCTGTTGGTGACGGGAATCATGGCGGACAGGGGGTTCCAGGGTGAGGCCGCTCTTGACGGCAAAGCGCGCGCCGGGTCTAGGGTGCGCCGCCGGCGGCTGCAAGCAAAGCGGAGAGCAGGATGACCCGATTGACCATTTTGGACATGTCATGCGAGGGCGGCACAGCCTCGATCACCCCGGCGATGCCGACGCTGGATTTCGCACCCCCACAGGCGGCCTGATCGATGGACGCCCTTCACGCCGCTCTGATCGCGATCCTGCAAGGTGCCACCGAGCTGTTTCCCGTCAGCAGCCTGGGCCACGCCGTGGTGGTGCCGGCCTTGTTCGGCTGGCAGCTCGATCAGCATTCAGGCGCCTTCCTGCCGTTTCTGGTGTTGCTGCATGCCGGAACCTCCGTGGCGTTGCTGCTGTATTTCTGGCGCGACTGGTGGGCGATGGCGCGCGGCGTTCTGGGACTGTCAAACGCGTCGGACACGCAGGCCAATCGCCGGCTGTTCCTTCGTGTCGTGGTGGCGACCATTCCGGCCGTGGTGTTCGGTTTCGCGTTGAATAAATTTTTCAAGGAGCTGTTCGACAATCCACTGATCGCGGCGGGTTTTCTGGTTGTGAACGGCGTGATGTTGTTGTTCGGCGAACGCCTGCGGGGGCGTGGCGGCGTGCGGGAGCTCGGCTCCCTCTCCGTGAAGGACGCGGTGGTCATCGGGTTCTGGCAGTGCGGTGCCTTGTTCCCTGGTATCTCCCGCGCCGGCGCCACCATCGTGGGTGGGCTGCTGCGCGGTGTGTCGCATGAGGCGGCGGCGCATTTTTCGTTTCTGATCGCCTTGCCGGTGATCGTGGGCGCCACCGTGCTGGAGGTGCCCAAACTGCTGCGCGCGCCGCTCGCGCCCGGCGTTCTGGGCTTGGCGATGGGAGCGGCGGTGCTGGCCGGTGTCACGGCCTATCTCAGCACCTGGTTCCTGATGCGATATTTCCGCGCCAACGATCAATGGGCGCTCAATCCTTTCGCCTATTATTGTCTGGCTTTCGGCGCGGCGTCGCTGGCCTGGCTGAAATTCGCGTCATGATCGGCCGCCGTGGTCTTCTGGTCGTCCCGGCGCTGCTGGCGTCCGTCCCGGCGCTCCTGGCTTCTGGCGCGGCGCTGGCAAAGGTGCCGGCCGCCGCACAGCCGATCTCCCGGCTGGATCTCAAATGGTGGCGTGAGCGGCACGAGGCGAAGCTGGCCGAGCTGGCGCGGGTGAAGCCGGATCTGATCTGGCTCGGCGACAGCATCACGATGAATTTCGAGCATGACGGCGGCGCGGAATGGGACCGGTTCAACACGGTCTGGAAGCGCTATTACAGCCGATACCGGCCGGTCAATCTGGGCTTTTCGGGCGATGCCACGTCGCATCTTCTATGGCGGCAGATGCATGGCGAGCTGGACGGGATTGCGCCCAAGGCCGCGATCATCCTGATCGGCGCCAACAACCTTGGCCGTCTGCACTGGTCTGTCGAAGACAGCGTCGCCGGGATCGACGCGGTGGTGGCCGAGACGCGCCGAAGGCTGCCGCGCACCCGTGTTCTGTTGCTGAGCGTGCTGCCAAGCGCCCGGACCTCCTGGGCCAGCGAGGCCACCATCGCCATCAACGAAAGGCTGCACATGCGCTACGCCGGAGGCGAGCACGCGCTGTTCCAAGATGTGACGGCGGAGTTCATGCGCGGGCAATATCTGGACCGCGGCCTGTTCTACGATCCGCTGCTGACCCCGCCGGAGCCGCCGCTGCATCCGACGTCTGAGGGCATGCGCAGATTGTCGGCTGCCATCGAGGTCAATCTGGCCGAGCTGATGAAGGCATGAGCATCCCCCCCGATGCCGCGGCGCGCCGGGCCCGCGCGCCTGTGGTCTGCTATCCCGTCGAAGGCTTGCCCGCGCCGGATATGGCGATGCTGGCCGCTGCGCGCCAAACCCTGACCCAGACAGCCGAAATCCTCGTGCCACCGCGTGACGCCCGCAGTTTCGAGGTGCCGGCCGGGCATTTTTTCCGAATCAGCAGCATCGAGGGCCCGCAGGTCGGCGACCTCAATCTCTGGAACGCCGCCGATCTCACCGAGCGTTTCTTCAGCGGCAAAACCCGCGCTCTGCATGCAACCCATATCACCACCGGGCACCGCCTGTGGAGCACCCTGCCCGCCCTACGCCCGCTGGCCACCATCACCCACGACACGCTGGGCTGGTATGGCTGGGACGACGATGGCGGCGGCGTGCATGACGTGATCGGCACCCGCTGCGATCCCTATACCAACCGGCTGCTCACCGGGCATGACTACCATCATTGCTGCCATTCCAACCTCACCCGCGCGCTGTCGGCGGCGCGCGGCCTGCCGGTGCGTGAGGCCGAGATGCTGGTGCATGACGTTTTGAACGTGTTCATGTGTACCGGCTTCACGCGCGACACGCATCAGTACTTCATGAAGGCGAGCCCGGTGCGGCCCGGCGATTTCATCGAGTTCTTCGCCGAGATCGACCTGCTCGGCGCCCTATCCGCCTGCCCCGGCGGCGATTGCAGCGCCGAGCATTCCAGCGACACCGCCGCCTGCCATCCGCTCAAGGTGGAGGTGTTCCGGCCGGCAGATGGCACGCTTGCAGGCTGGGCGCCGCCGCCGCGCAGTGCCTATCCGCGAACGCATGGCATGCCCTGAAAATCCGATCGCCGGCCAGACGTTGCGACACGCCCCCGCGATAGGCTAGAGCAGCGCCGGTCCGGACGCGGCCGCTTCATGACTCGTTCGGATATAAGTTGCTCTCGCATCTGCATTTTCCAGAGCACGCCCCTTGCCCGCAGGAAGCCACCCCGATGTCCGTGATGTCCGACCGATGGATCCGCCAGATGGCGACCGAGCACGGCATGATCACGCCGTTCGTGGAAACCCAGAAGCGTGAGGGCGTGATCAGCTACGGGCTTTCCAGCTATGGCTACGACGCGCGCGTGTCCGATGAATTCAAGATCTTCACCAATGTCGACAGTGCGGTGATCGACCCCAAGCAGTTCAGCGGCGACAGCTTCGTGGACCGCAAGGTGCCGGTCTGCATCATCCCGCCGAACTCCTTCGCGCTGGCGCACACCATCGAGATATTCAAGATTCCGCGCGATATCCTGGTGATCTGCCTGGGCAAGTCCACCTACGCGCGCTGCGGGATCATCGTGAACGTGACACCGCTCGAGCCGGAATGGGAGGGGCAGGTGACGATCGAGATCAGCAACACCACGCCGCTGCCGGCCAAGATCCACGCCTTCGAGGGGATCTGCCAGTTTCTGTTTTTACAGGGCAACGAGCCCTGCGAGACCAGCTACGCCGACAAGGCCGGGAAATACATGGGTCAGCGCGGCACGTCGCTGCCACGCATGGGTTAGGACAAATAAAATGGACCGTATCAGAATCCGTGGCGGCCGCCCGCTTCATGGCGAAATTTCCATCAGCGGCGCCAAGAACGCCTCGCTGCCGTTGATGACGGCGGGCCTGCTGACGGATGAGCGCCTGGTGCTGTCACGCGTGCCGGTGTTGGCGGACACGCAAACGCTGGGCCTGCTGCTGGAACAGCACGGCATCGCGGTGGAGCCGGTGGGACAGGACGGCCACACGCTGTCGATCGGCGGGCCCATCACCAACACCGAGGCGCCTTACGACATCGTGCGCAAGATGCGCGCCTCCATTCTCGTGCTCGGCCCGCTGCTGGCGCGCACTTGCGAAGCCCGCGTGAGCCTGCCGGGCGGCTGCGCCATCGGCACCAGGCCCGTCGATCTGCACCTCAAAGGTCTGGAGCAGATGGGTGCGGTGATCGCGCTCGAAGGCGGCTACATCAATGCGAAGGCGCCCTCGGGATTGCAGGGCGCCACCATCGTGTTTCCGATGCCGAGCGTGGGGGCCACCGAAAATCTGCTGATGGCGGCCACGCTGGCGAATGGCCGCACCGTGCTGGCAAACGCCGCCCGCGAGCCTGAGATCACCGATCTGTGCGACTGTCTCGTTGCCATGGGGGCGCAGATTTCGGGCATCGGCACCGACCGTCTGACCATCGACGGCGTCTCGTCGCTGCACGGCGCGGCGCATCAGGTGATCGGCGATCGTATCGAGACCGGCACCTATGCCTGTGCTGCCGCCATCACCGGCGGTGAACTGCATCTGCAAGGCGGCCGGATGGATCATCTGGGCGCCGTGATGCGCACGTTGTCGGAAGCCGGCGTGGAGATCAGCGAAACAGCGACCGGGCTCTCGGTCAAGCGCCTCAACGGCCTGCACGGGGTGGATGCCATCACCGAGCCATATCCCGGTTTTCCCACCGACATGCAGGCGCAGTACATGGTGCTGATGTCCGTGGCGCAGGGGGCCTCGATGGTGACGGAGACCATTTTCGAGAACCGGTTCATGCACGTCCCCGAATTGAACCGCATGGGGGCGAACATCAACGTGCACGGCAAATCCGCCATTGTGCGCGGCGTGCCATACCTGTCGGGCGCGCCGGTGATGGCGACCGATCTGCGTGCCTCGGTGTCGTTGGTGCTGGCCGGGCTGGTGGCGCGCGGCGAGACGATCGTCAATCGCGTGTACCATCTGGATCGCGGGTTCGAACACGTGGAACGCAAGCTCGCGGCCTGCGGTGCGGACATAGAACGGATACCGGGTTGAGGCTTCCGCCTGACGCGGGCTTGGGTGTAGATGCGCGATCCCCGAGGGCGCCATGACACCTGATCTGCTCATCGACCGACCGCGCGTGGCCATCACGGCACCGATGGTACTCGCCGTGCCGAAAGGCCGCATTCTGTCGGAATGCGCGCCGTTGCTGCATGCGGCCGGCATTGTGCCGGACCCCGATTATTCCGACGAAGACAGCCGCAAACTGCGTTTTTCCACCAATCATTCGTCGCTCGACGTGGTGCGCGTGCGCAGCTTCGACGTGGCCACCTTCGTGGCCTTCGGCGGCGCCCAGCTCGGCATCTGCGGGTCGGACGTGCTGATGGAGTTCGACTATCCGG
This sequence comes from Rhodospirillales bacterium, assembly GCA_025362815.1. Taxonomy (GTDB): domain Bacteria; phylum Pseudomonadota; class Alphaproteobacteria; order Acetobacterales; family Acetobacteraceae; genus CAIQQQ01. The sequence goes on along the minus strand of JANYFG010000011.1, from coordinate 9,620 downwards.
AGATCTACGCGCCGCTCGATCTCGGCATCGGCGCGTGCCGCATCTCGGTGGCGGAGCCGCGCGCGACGGTGGGGATGGACGACCCCGGCACCTGGTCTCGCGTGCGGGTTGCCACCAAATATCCCAACATCGCGCGACGGCATTACGCGGCGCGGGGGGTTCATGTGGACGTGGTGCATTTGAACGGCGCCATGGAGCTGGCGCCCGGGCTTGGGCTCACGCGCCAGATCGTCGATCTCGTGGCCACCGGTTCCACCTTGCGGGCGAACGGCCTTGTGGAGACGGAGGTGATCACGCAGGTGTCCAGCCGCCTCATCGTCAATCGCACCGCCTTGAAAACCCGGCCGGAGGTCGTCGGCGCATGGATCGAACGGTTCCGCGTGGCGATGGCGTCGCTATGAAGACGTTATCGACGGTCGATGCCGGGTTCGAGGCCGCGTTCGAGGCGCTGCTGTCTGACCGCGACACCGCGCAGGACGTACATGCGCCGGTGGCCGCCATCATCGCCGATGTGCGCGCGCGCGGCGATGCGGCGCTGTGCGACTATACCGCGCGCTTCGACAGGATGACGCTGTCGCCGGACAGGCTGCGAGTGACCGACGATGAGATCGACGCGGCGGTCTCGAAGGTGCCGGCCGATCTGCGCGCCGCGTTGGACTTTGCCGCCACCCGCATCGAGCGGTTTCATCGCGCCCAGCTGCCGCAGGATCTGCGCACCACCGACGATGACGGGCTGACGCTGGGGATGCGTTGGACGGCACTTGATGCCGTGGGGATCTACGTGCCGGGCGGCAAGGCGGCCTATCCGTCATCCGTGCTGATGAACGCCATCCCGGCGCGCGCCGCGGGCGTGCGGCGCGTGGCCATGGTGGTGCCGACCCCGGATGGCGTGATGAACAACCTGGTCCTCGCTGCCGCGCGACGGGCCGGCGTTTCGGAAATCTACCGCGTCGGCGGTTCGCAGGCCGTGGCGGCCCTGGCCTATGGCACCGCCAGCATCGCCGCCGTCGATCGCATCGTGGGGCCGGGCAACGCCTATGTCGCGGAGGCCAAACGTCAGGTGTTCGGCCGTGTGGGCATCGACAGCATCGCAGGCCCCTCCGAGGTTCTCATTTTAGCGGACTCCAAAAACGACCCGCGCCACGTGGCCCTGGATCTGCTGGCGCAGGCGGAGCACGACGAGCTGGCCCAGGCCGTGGTGATCACCGATTCGGCCGCATTCGGGGTGGCCGTCGCGCGCGCCGTGGAACAGGAGATTCCGACCCTGCCCCGCGCCGCCATCGCCGGGGCGAGCTGGCGCGATCATGGCTGCGTCATCGTGGTGCGCGACTGGGTGGAGGCGGCGGCACTGGCCAACCGCATCGCGCCCGAACATCTGCAGATCATGACCGACGACCCCGAGGCGTTGTTCGCCACCATCCGCCACGCCGGCGCCGCGTTCCTTGGACGTTACTGCCCCGAAGCCGTGGGAGACTACGTGGGCGGGCCAAACCACGTGCTGCCCACCGGGCGCACCGCGCGGTTCGCATCGGGACTTTCGGTGTATGATTTCCTCAAACGCACCACCTGGATCAGTGGTGACAGCGCGGCGCTGGATCGCGTGGGGCCATCCGCCGTGGCGCTGGCCGAGGCCGAGGGCCTTCAGGCGCATGCCCGAAGTGTGGCAATAAGGCTCGGCAATCCGCCCAATCCGTGAGCAGTTTGCTTGACGTGCGAGCGTCGCGCACTCATGTTCCGCCCGAAACCACCACAGTGCCAAGAGGCTAGATGTCAAAAGAAGATATGATCGAATTCAGCGGCATGGTCATGGAGTTGCTCCCCAACGCCATGTTTCGCGTGAAGCTGGACAACGAACACTCCATCCTCGCCCATACCAGCGGCAAGATGCGCAAGAACCGAATTCGCGTGCTCGCCGGTGACCGCGTCAACGTTGAAATGACGCCTTACGATCTCAGCAAAGGCCGGATCACGTTCCGATTCAAGTAGCGCCGCACGGGCCCTTGCGTGCCCCGAGCCTTGTGCTGGCTTCGGCCAGCCCGCGCCGCCTGGCTTTGCTGGCCCAGATCGGGCTCGTTCCCACCAGTATCCTTCCCGCCGACATCGACGAGACGCCGCTGCGGGATGAAAATCCGCGGCTGTATGCCGAGCGCATGGCGCGTGGGAAAAATGCTGCCATCGACGCGCCGGGCTCGTTCGTGATCGCCGCCGATACGGTGGTGGCGGCGGGACGGCGCATTTTGCCGAAGGCCATGACGGCGGCAGAGGCGCGCAAATGCCTCGATCTGCTGTCCGGGCGCCGGCATCGGGTGCTGACCTGCGTTGTGGTGCGGGCGCCGGATGGCCGCACGGCCGAGCGCGTCTGCGAATCGGCGGTGACGTTCTCGCGGCTTTCGCGGGCACAGATCGACGCCTATCTCGAAACGGGCGAGTGGCACGGCAAGGCCGGCGGTTACGCCATCCAGGGCCATGCGGCCGCCTATGTTCGCGCGCTGTCCGGCAGTTATTCCGCCGTGGTGGGCCTGCCCTTGTTCGAGACCGCGCAGTTGCTGCGCGGCCTTGGCTTTCCGCTCCCCTGATATGGAGATCCGCGCCAGCATCAGCCCTGGCGAAGTGCGGGCGGCGTTGTGGGACGGGCGGCTGTTGGATTTCGCGTTGTCGCGCCCGGGTGGCCCCGGCGATGTCGGCGATCTGCATCGCGGGCGGGTGATCGCGCGCGTGCCGGCAATGGCCGGTGCGTTCGTGGCGCTGGATGGCGGCGAGGGGTTTCTGCCGGACAATGAAACGAACGCGCGCGTGGCACCGGGGGCCGGCACCGTGCTGGGCGTGCGCATCACCCGCGCGGCGCAGGCGGGCAAGGGTCCGCGCCTGTCTGCCCGGCTGACGCCTTCGCAGGCGGGGGTGGTAGGCGATGGCGCCCCTGCCCTGATCGCGCGCGGCCCCGATGCGCTGGCGCGGATGATGGCGCTGTATCCCAAAGCCGCTGTGCGCCTTGACGACGCGGGGCGCGCAGGCGACGTCGCGGGCGCCTTCACGCTGGTGGCGCGTGCCTTCGACGATGAGATCGAGCAGGCGATCGACGCACTTTCGGCCCCCGAGGCAGCGCTTGGCGGCGGTGCGCGGATGAGCGTGCATCCCACGCCCGCTTTGGTTGCGATCGACGTCGATCTCGGCGGACAGACGGCCGAGCGGCGCGACAAGAAATCCGCCCAGCACGACTCGAACCGCCGGCTGATCCCCGAACTGTGCCGGCAGATCCTGCTGCGCAACCTGTCCGGCGCCATCGTGGTGGATCTGGCGGGCATGACCGCGCGCACGCGCCTGGCCTTGGCGCCGGATTTCACGGCCGCCTTGGCGCGCGATCGCCTGGCGCCGAAATTTCTGGGTTTTTCCGCGCTCGGGCTCGCTGAAATCCTGCGCCCCCGGCTGCATCCGGCATTGTTCGAGCTCAATGCCGGCCCGCACGCGGCGGGGCTTTCGGCGTTGCGCGCCCTGGCCCGCGACATCGCGGCCACGCCCCATCTGGCGCCGGTGCTGCGTTGCAGCCCGGGCGTCGCCACCGCCTTGCGACGCGACGTGGGCGCACTCGCGGACCTTGCCAACCGCGCTGGGCGTCCCCTCATGCTGCGCGAGGATCGCGGCTTGCGCGACGATTGCTGGACAGTGGAGAGCATACCGCGTGGCTGATGCTGGAATCGCCAAGGACCGCCTTCCGCCCTGTGCCATCTGCCGCAGGCCGGCGGTGGCGCCCTATATGCCGTTCTGTTCCAGGCGCTGCGCGGATGTCGATCTGGGTCGCTGGTTCGGCGAGGGCTACCGCATTCCAGGCAGTGCCCCTGATCCATCCGACGCCGGGGACGACGATTCCATGGGTTGATCATGCAGGCTCATTGGTCTATCCACCCGCCTCCAACACGTGCCTCGCCGAATTTGGTGACCACGACGCCCGGGTAGCTCAGTTGGTAGAGCATGCGACTGAAAATCGCAGTGTCGGTGGTTCGATTCCACTCCCGGGCACCATCTGCAAAACATGTCGACGTGCTGGGCAGGTCGATGTTGGGCTTTGCCGATGAGAGCCGGCACTGAAACATGTGTGGCAACGCCCAGGGCTGGGCAGACGCCGCGGTGATCCGTTGCCGGATTACCAGCTTGCCGTTTGGGCAAAACTCGGGCACGGCACCATGAGGGTCGGGCCGCATGATGGTCACGGCATTTTCTCAGACACGAAACGATAGGACATTCCGCCATGGCACTCCCACAAAAGCGCATCTTTGGCGGCATCGGCATCGTGCTGATCATGGCGATCGGCATCTACGTGCTGGAGATGCCTTTGCTGGCCTTCATCTTTTCCCTTTTGGTGTTGATCTTCAGCCTGTCGGAGGATTGATCCCGCCTGCGAGCAGCGCTTTGAGCAGCTCGGCCTGAATCTGCGTCGGCAGCAGGTCCTTGCGGTGGGTGATACCCACCTGGCGCCTGGCATGCGGGACCTCGAGGTTCACGACTGCCAGCCGCTCGCGGGACATGTCGGCGTCGATATACGAGCGTGGCCAAAGGGCGAGGCGGTCGCTGGCGAGGATTGCCTGGGTGATGGCGGGCGGTGCGTTGGTTTCGATCTGGATGGGGCAGGCCAGGCCCCACACGCGCAGCATCGCGTCCAGCACCGCGCGACGTGGCAGCGCCTGGGTGGGGAACACCCATCCGTAGGGCGAGAGATCGGCGGGTTGAAGATGGGTGCGGCCGGCCAGGACATGGTCGCTGCGACAGACGATGCAGTAGGGGTCGTCGAAGATCGGGTGGGCGATCAGGTCGTCGAACGGCAGCGTGTCGCGCAGGGCGCCGTAGATCAGGTCCATGGCGCCGGTGCGCAAGGCACCGACGTGATCGTCGTAAGCGCCCTCCAGAAGGCTGATGCGCAGCGCGGGATGCCTGCCCAGCAGGGTTTGCGTGATCTGCGCCAGTCGCCTACCGGGCGCCAGTGGCAGAATGCCGAGTGTGAGGCGCGGCGGGCCCGCGGCGCTGCTGGCGCCGATGTCGGCGATACCGGCGCGTAATTCCGACATCGCGAGCAGCAGGCGGCGTGCCAGTTCCGTGCCCGCCGGCAGCATGATCAACCCACTCTCCGCGCGGCGGTAGAGCGGTATCTTAAGCAGCTTTTCAACATCGTGCGCCGCGCGATGCAAGGTGGGTTCGGCGATGGCGAGGAACGCGGCAGCCGCGCGGAAACTCGTGGCGCCGGCGATGGCGGCCATGCTGCGAATATGGATGTCGGTGAGCCGGCGCAGCTGGCGCGCCACCTGCTCGCTGTCTGCGGGATGGCCCGTGGCCACGCCGATGGCCGCCTGCATTTGGCCGCGCAGCCGTTGCGTGCGACGGGCGAAGACATCGCCCTGGCTGGTGAGGTAGCTGCCACCTTGCCTGCGGTCGAAGAGCCGGGTGCGCAGCGCGCGCTCCAGGGTTTGGATGGCGTAGGTGACGGCGGGCTGCGTGACATGAAGCGCCTCGGCGGCATGGCGCATCGAGCCGCCATCGGCCACGGCGTTGAACACCGCGACATGGCTGAGCCGCGGCAATCCCTGGAGGGTATGGGGCATCACTACAACTTAGCAGAATTCTATGCAGCTGGGGCCGCTTTGAACTGGTTTCGGAAGGTGCGGTCCGCAACACTGGCGGGCACGAGAAAAAAAGATGATCAGCGGGAGCGATCGGCCATGCACGATATCATCGACATCCACACGCATGTGGTGTCCCCCGACACGCGGCGCTATCCGCTGCAGCCGCTGGGCGGCACGCAGTCGGACTGGTCGTCAGAACGGCCGACCACGGACGAGATGCTGATCGCCGAGATGGATGCGGCCGGAGTATCACAGTCGGCCGTGGTGCAGGCTGCGACGGCGTACAGCTACGACAACACCTGTCTCGCCGATGCGGTTGCGGCACATCCCACGCGTTTCACCGGCGTGTTCACCATCGATCTGCATGCGCCCGACGCGGCGGCGGCTTTCACCCGCTGGACCAAGGCGGGCCTGACCGGCATGCGGCTGTTCACCACCGGGAGCACGAGCCCCGGCCAGGCCGGCTGGCTGGCCGATCCCGCCACGTTTCCCATTTGGGAGATGGCGGAGGAGGCGGGCATTCCCGTCTGCCTGCAAATGCGGCCCGAAGGCGCGCCGTTCCTGCGCACGTTGCTGGGGCGCTTCAAGCGTGTGCCGATCATTCTGGATCACCTCGCCCGGGTTTCGCTCGCCGGTGGGCCGCCTTACGACGCGGCGCGCTGGCTTTTCGATCTCGCCGATCACCCGAACCTTTACCTGAAGCTGACAAGCCGGACGGTGGAGCAGGCATCGGAAAAAGGCTCCACACCGGCGGACTTCTTTCCCCGGATCGTGGCCGCGTATGGGGCGGACCGGATTGCATGGGGGTCCAACTTCCCCGCGCATCACGGCCCGATGTCGGCGTTGGTGAGCGCCGCGAAGGAAGCACTCGCCTGCCTCGGCGAGGCGGACCGGGCGGCGATCTTCGCTGGAACCGCGCGCAGGCTGTATCCGACGCTCACCCGCCAGGCAGGATGACCCGATGACCCCGACCGACAAACGCCGGCTCAGCACCGCCATCGGCTACAAGGCGTGGCGCCAGGGGTTGGAACGCGAACAGGCGCACGAGACGCTGTTCGCGCTTGATTTCGTCGATATCGAGCCGATCCACCGCGCTTTCGCGCCGATGGCCCGCACGCTGCGATACGATGTGTGTGAGATGGCCGTCATCACCGCGTTGCAGGCGCTGGCCTATGACAAGCGACTGATATTGTTGCCCGTGACACTGGCGGCGCGGTTTCAGCATGGCTGCCTGATCACGCGGGCGGACAATCCGATCACGGCGGGCGCGCTGGCGGGACGCAAAGTTGGGGTGCGCGCCTACACGCAGACAACCGGCGTGTGGGTGCGGGGCATCCTGGAGAACGACCACGGTGTGCCGGCGCGCTCCATCGCGTGGGTGACGCAGGAGGGCGCGCATCTGGAGGAATATCGGAATCCGGCCTGGGTGGACGAGGTGGGCACCGACCGCGCGCTGGTGGATATGCTGCGCGCCGGCGACATCGACGCGGCGATTCTGGGCAACGACCTTCCCGACGATCCCGATCTGGTGCCGGTGATCGCCCATCCCGCCGAGGCCGCCGCCGCGTGGTATGCGCGCCATCACGTTGTTCCCACCAATCACGTGCTGGTGGTGCGAGCGGATGTGGCCGAGGCCGATCCGGAGGCGATACGCGCGTTGTGGCGCTGCCTGCTGCGGGCCAAGCCGGCGCCGCGCGATGGCGTTGATTTCGCGGCGACGGGGATCGACGCGCATCGCGGGCCGCTGGAGATGCTGCTGCGTTTCTGCAACCAGCAGGCGCTGCTGCCGCGCCCGCTCGATTTCGACACGATCTACGCGCCCGCACGCCACCTGCTCGAAGGCCTGCTGGCGGACTGAACAACGGGCCGCAGAGTCCGGAACAGGGAATGTGCCAATGACGGATCTATCAGCCGGCACGCCGGCGCGGCGCGTGCATCGTTTTTATCACGACCGCTCGTTGCAGGTGTTCGCGGGCATGGCGCTGGGGGCGCTGATCGGCTGGGCCTATCCGCAATCGGCGGAATGGATGCGCATTCTGGGCGAGCTCTTCGTGCGCCTCATCGCCGTGTTCGTGGGGCTCATCATCTTTTGCTCCGTGGTGCACGGGATTGCCGCCGTGCGCGATGCAAGGCGGGTGGGGCGCGTGGCGATCAAGGCGCTGGTGTATTTCGAGGTCGTCACCAGCCTGGCGCTGGTTATCGGGCTGGTGATGATCAACGTGCTCGGCCCTGGGCGCGGCATGAACATCGATGTGAAATCGCTGACGGGCGCGGGCCTTGAGACGTATATGCGGACCGCGAACAGCATCAGCGCCAGCGGGTTTCTGCTCCACATCGTGCCGCATACCGCGATCTCGGCTTTCACCGACGGCGACGTGCTGCAGGTGGTGTTCATCTCGGTGCTGTTCGCCTTCGGCCTTCTGGCGCTGGGCCCGGCCGGCGACCCGATGCTGACGATGATCGACATCACCAAGCGCGCGGTGTTTCGCGTCATCGGCATCGTGATGTGGCTGGCGCCGATCGGGGCCATGGGGGCCATCGGGTTTACCGTGGCGCGGTTCGGCATCGCGTCGCTGGTGTCGCTGGGTGCGATGGTGGGCGGGTTCTATCTAACCTGCGTGGTGTTCATCCTGGCCGTTCTTTGGCCGATCGCGCGCTACAACCGCATCGATCTGTGGAAACTGGCGCGCTACATCCGCACTGAGCTGCTGATCGTGGTCGGCACCAGCTCCTCTGAATCGGTGTTGCCGCAGCTGGTGGGCAAGCTGGGCGCGCTTGGGGCCGATGAGGGGATCGTGGGCATCGTGCTGCCCACCGGCTATGCCTTCAACCACGACGGCACCTGCCTTTACTTCGCCGCCGCGTCGATCTTCCTGGCCCAGGCGGTGGGTATCGACCTTTCGATCTGGAGCCAGCTTGGGCTGCTCGGGATCCTGCTGATCACGTCAAAGGGGGGTGCCGGCGTGGCGGGCTCGGCCATAGTGGTGCTGGTCTCCACGCTTGCCGCCACGGGCACGGTGCCGGTTGCGGCCGTGGCGCTCATTCTGGGGGTGCATCGTTTGATGTCGTCCGCGTTCGTTGCGGTCAATATTCTGGGCAACGCGCTGGCGACCTTGGTGGTGGCGCAGTGGGAGGGCGGATTGGACCGGACGCAACTGACGCGCGAGCTGCGCTGATTTGTTCGGAACCGCAGACCTTCGAGCGTCTTCTCGAGTGATCGTTAGGGGGATTCAGTATGTCGGCTTCGGTGCGCATGGGGCTTGTGGCGATCCTGCTTTCGGCCACCGCAGCGCAGGCCCAGGCGCCTGATCTGGTGGCGCGGGGCGATTACCTGTCCCGCGCCGGCGACTGCATGGCGTGTCACACGGCGCCCGGCGGCCAGCCGTTTGCCGGCGGCAAGGTGGAGACGCCGTTCGGCGTTATCTATTCGCCCAACATCACTCCGGACAACGAGACGGGCATCGGCAAATACACGGATGCCGATTTCTACAAGGTGCTGCACCAGGGCCTTTCGCCGGAGGGGGGCTACCTGTATCCCGCGATGCCGTTCGACAGCTACACGAAGGTGAGCAAGGACGACGTGCAGGCCATCCACGCCTACCTCAAAACCGTGAAGCCGGTGCATCAGGGGACGCCGGCCAATGAATTGTCGTTCCCGTATTCGGTGCGCGAATCGCTCGCGGCCTGGCGGATCATCAATTTCCACGAGGGCGATTTCCAGCCGGACGCCGCGAAATCGGCGCAGATCAACCGCGGCGCCTATCTGGTGGAGGGGCTCGGGCATTGCGGGGCCTGTCATACCCCGCGCAACCTGGCGCAGGGCAGCAAGGCGAGCGAGGCGCTTGGCGGGGCGGAGATCGCCGGCCAGGGCTGGTTCGCGCCCAACATCACGTCTGACGTACGTCAGGGCATCGGCGGGTGGACCGAGCAGGAAGTGGTCGACTACCTCAAGACGGGTGTGGCGGTGAACAAGGCGATCGTGGCGGGCCCGATGGCCGAGGTGGTGCATAG
>JANYFG010000113.1 GCA_025362815.1 Rhodospirillales bacterium | reverse complement strand
ATCTGGATCATGGCGATCACCCGCGGCACCCTGGGCTCGGGCTTTGCCGTGCCGTTCTTCAAGGACGTGCTGATCCCGCTTGGCATCTTCTTTCCGTTCGTGGCGGCGTTCGTAATGATAGGCGCGTCCAATGCGGTCAATCTCACCGACGGGCTCGACGGGCTGGCGATCGTGCCCACGATCATCGCCGCCGGCGTATTCGCGCTCATCGCCTATCTCGTGGGGAACCATAACTTCGCCGACTACCTCAAGATCCGTGAAGTTCCGGGCACGGGGGAACTCAGCGTGTTCTGCTCCTCGGTGATCGGGGCCGGGCTTGGCTTCCTGTGGTTCAACGCACCGCCGGCCCGCGTCTTCATGGGCGACACCGGCAGCCTTGCTTTGGGCGGCGCCCTTGGTGCAGTGGCGGTGGCGACCAAGCACGAGATCGTTCTGGCCATCGTCGGCGGCCTGTTCGTGGTGGAGACGTTGTCGGTTGTCATCCAGGTGTTCTGGTTCAAGCGCACCGGCAGGCGCGTGTTCCTGATGGCGCCTTTGCACCATCATTTCGAGAAGAAGGGCTGGGCCGAGCCCACCATCGTGATCCGCTTCTGGATCATCTCGATGATCCTGGCGCTTATCGGCCTGGCGACGCTGAAGATCCGATGAATTTTCCTTCCGACATTTTTACGGGTCAGCGTTTTGCCGTGGTCGGCCTGGGCCGCGCCGGGCTGCCGGCCGCGCGCGCCTTGGTTGCCATGGGCGCCGAGGTCACGGTGTGGGACGACTCGCCGGCGGCGCGCGAGGCCGCCAGCGACCTGGTTGTGGCGAAACCCGAGATGGCAGGCCTCACCGCCGTCATCCTGTCGCCGGGCATTCCGCATCGCCTGCCCCGCTCGCACCCCATCGCCGCCGAGGCCATCGCCGCCGGCGTGCCGATCCTGTCCGACGCCGACCTGCTGTATCGCGCCGTGCGCGCCAGCAATTCGGCCGCGCGCTTCGTGGGCATTACCGGCACCAACGGCAAATCCACCACCACGGCCCTGCTCGCGCATATCCTCACCGAGGCCGGCATCGCCAACCAGGCCGGCGGCAATCTCGGCACCGGCGCTTTGGCGCTGCCTTTGCTGGACGATGACGGCGTCTATGTGCTGGAGATGTCCAGCTACATGTTGGAAAGACTCGCCGCCTTACGCTTCGATGTCGCCTGCATGCTCAATCTCAGCGCCGACCACATCGACCGCCACGGCGACATGGACGGCTATGCCGCCGCCAAGCGCCAGATCTTTGCCCGCCAGACCGACGCCGACACCGCCGTGATCGGCACCGATGACGCGCTGTCGCGGGCGATGGCCGATACCATGAAGCGGGCCATTCGCGTCTCTGAGCAGGATGCCCCGATCGGCACCGGCGCCACTTTGCCCGGCGCGCACAACGCGCAGAACATCGCGGCCGCCACCGCCATGGCCCGCGCGCTTGGGGTGGCCGATACCGCCATCGTCGCCGGCATCAGCACCTATCCCGGCCTGCCGCATCGTCAGGAGCTTGTTGGGCACAGATTTGGCGCCGACTGGATCAACGACAGCAAGGCCACCAACGCCGACAGCACCGCGCGTGCTTTGGCGTGCTACGACCGCATCGTCTGGATCGCCGGGGGCACCGCCAAGGACGGCGGCATCGAGCCGCTCGTGGCATTCTTCCCGCGCATCGCTCACGCCTTCCTGATCGGCCGCGACGCTCCCTTGCTCGCCGCCACGCTGCACACGAACGGTGTCGCGTTCAGCGAGGCCGGCACGCTCGGCGATGCCGTGGCGGAAGCGGCCGACTGGCTGCAACATCACGAAAATGCCGCCAAAACCGTCCTGCTCTCCCCGGCCTGCGCGAGCTGGGACCAGTTCACCGGCTTCGACCAGCGCGGCGACCAGTTTCGCAGCCTTGTGAAAGGGCTTGCCTGATGCCCGTGCTCTCGCGCGCCGATACCTCGCTTCTGGGCCGTTGGTGGTGGTCGGTCGATCGCTGGACCTTGATGGCCATCGGCGCCCTGATCGGCTTCGGCTACGTGATGATGCTCGCCGCCTCGCCGGCCGTGGCTGAGCGCATCGGCCAGGCGCGCGACAGCTTCATCTTCAAGCAGGTGTTGTTTCTCACCATCGCCGGCGCCATCGTCGTCGCCGTCTCGCTGCTGTCGCCGCGCGGCGTGCGGCGGCTGTCACTCGTCGGATGTCTGCTGGCGTTGGCGCTGACCGCCGCGACCTTGATGATCGGGCCGAACATCAAGGGCGCCACGCGCTGGATTGCGATGCCGGGCATGTCGATCCAGCCCAGCGAATTTTTGAAACCCTGCTTTGCCGTGGTGACCGCGTGGCTGCTCGCCGAGGGTCGCCGAGGCACCGGGGTGCCCGGGCTTGGCATTGTGCTGGGCATTTTCGCCGTCATCGCGGTGCTGCTGAAATCGCAGCCGGACATGGGCATGCTTGTGGTCGTGACGGCGGTTCTGCTCACCCAGCTATTCGTCTCCGGGCTCAACTTGGTGTGGATCGCCATTGGCTTCGGCTTTTTGGGCCTCGGTGGCGTGGCCGCCTTCGCCGCCTTGCCGCATTTCCGCTATCGCCTCGCCAGCTTTCTTGACAGCAGCAAGGGCGATCACTTCCAGATCGACCGCGCGCTGGAGGCCTTCGGCAGCGGCGG
>JANYFG010000104.1 GCA_025362815.1 Rhodospirillales bacterium | reverse complement strand
GCCCGCCCGTGGCGACAGCGCGGGCCCGCCCGTGGCGACAGCGCGGGCCCGCCCGTGGCGACAGCGCGGGCCCGCCCGTGGCGACAGCGCGGGCCCGCCCGCCGGCTTTGCTTCTCAAAAGAGCTCGGATGGGGCTATGTTGCGAAAAGCCGTTGGCAGGAGGCTGGTATCGCCCATGTGCTGATGCTGAAACGCAACATTCATTCAGGGAGGCTTCTTCCATGATCAGCCTGAACATCAACGGACAGGCGCATCAGGTGGAGGTCGATCCGGAAACCCCGCTGCTGTGGGTGCTGCGCGAGTGGGTGGGGCTGACCGGCACCAAATACGGGTGCGGCATCGCACAATGCGGCGCCTGCTCGGTGCATATCGATGGCGCCGTCATGCGCTCCTGCTCCATCCCGGTCGGCAGCATCGCCGACAGCAAGATCACCACGATCGAAGGGATTTCGGCGGATAACAGCCATCCCGTGCAGGTGGCGTGGCTCGCGCATGAGGTTCCTCAATGCGGCTACTGCCAGTCCGGCCAGATCATGGCGGCGGTGGCGCTGCTGGCGGAAAAGCCGAAACCGACCGATGCGGATATCGACGAGGCGATGACCAACATATGCCGCTGCGGCACCTATGGCCGCATCCGCACTGCCATTCACACCGCTGCCGCAGCCGGAAAGGCGTAAGATCATGGGCAGTCTCTCCCTGCAGCGCCGTGGCTTCATCGCATCCGCCGTGGCGGGCGCCTTTTCGCTCGGCTGGGGCATCCCCGGCGCCAACCCGGCACAGGCCGCGGACGGCGGTGCCAGCGAGGTCGGAATCTGGGCGGTGATCCATCCTGACGACACCGTGGTGGTGCGCATCGCGCGCTCCGAAATGGGCCAGGGCACGTTCACCGGCCTGGCGCAGTTGGTGGCGGACGAACTCGATGCCGACTGGAAATTCGTGCGCGCCGAATATATCTCGCCGCACGCCAATCTCGCCTCAAAGCGCGCCTGGGGCGACATGTCCACCGGCGGCAGTCGCGGCATTCGCGGCTCGGTGGAGTATGTCCGCAAGGGCGGCGCCGTGGCCCGCGCCATGCTGATCTCGGCGGCAGCCCAGCGGTGGGGCGTGCCGGTGTCCGAATGCAAGGCGGCGATGTCGGTGGTCACGCACACGCCAACCGGCCGCAGCCTTCGTTATGGCGAACTGGCGGCCGACGCGGCGAAACTGCCGGTGCCGACCGATACCAAAGTCAAGGATCCGTCGCAGTGGACCATCATCGGCCAGCCCAAGAAGCGGCTGGACACGGTGGACAAGCTCTCCGGCAAGCAGATCTTCGCCATCGACGTGGCATTGCCCGGCATGTTGTGCGCCGCGGTGGCGCAATGCCCGGTGTTCGGCGGCAAGCTCGTGCGTTTCGACGCCGCGAAAATCGAGAAGATGCCCGGCGTGCGACACGTTCTGACGCTGGACGATCAAACCGTGGCCGTGGTGGCGGACAAGTTCTACTTCGCCAAAACGGCGCTCGCAGCCTTGCCGATCGTGTGGGATGAGGGGCCGAACGCGAAAGTCAGCAGCGCCTCGATCGCCGAACTGCTGAAAACGGGCCTCGACGCCAAGGAGGCCGGCCTGGGCCAAAAATTCGGCGATGTCGAGGCCGGCATGGCCAAGGCCGCGCGCACCATCGAGGCCGTGTACAGCACGCCATTTCTCAGCCATGCCTGTCTGGAGCCGATGAACTGCACCGCGCTCTACACCAAGGACGACGCCGGCGACCGGGTGGAGATCTGGGTCGCCAGCCAAAGCGGCGACGCGTCGCTGGCCGCCGCCGGTGAGGCGGGCGGCGTGAAGCTGTCGAATGTGAAGGTGAACAAGCTGCATCTCGGCGGCGGTTTCGGCCGCAGGGGCCAGCAGGACTTCACCCGCCAGGCGGTGCTGATCGCCAAGCAGATCCCGGGCGTGCCGGTGAAGATGATCTGGACCCGCGAAGAAGACATGCAGCACGACTTCTACCGGCCAATCACCATGGCCAAGATGAAGGCCGGGCTGGACGCGGACGGCAACGTGACCAGCCTGCACGCGCGCATCTCCGGCCAGTCGATCCGCGCCTATCTGCAGCCATCGGCGCTGGTCAATGGCGTGGACCCCGCGCAGTTCCAGGGCTGGGCCGCCGACGAATTCGGCTACATGGCCATCCCGAACGTGCTGATCGACCACGCCATGCGCAATACCCATGTGCCGGTGGGGTTCTGGCGCGGGGTGAACACCAACCAGAACGCGTTCTACATGGAATGCTTCATCGACGAGCTCGCACACGCCACGGGCAAGGACCCGGTGGCGTTCCGCCGCGCCATGATGAGCAAGAACCCGAAACACCTGGCCGTACTCAACGCGGTTGTGGAAAAGGCCGACTGGGGCAGCAAACTTCCGGAGGGCGTGTTCCGCGGCGTGGCGCAGAACATGGGCTATGGCAGCTACACCGCCGCCGTGGCGGAAGTGTCGGTGTCGCCCAAGGGCGTGCTCAAGATCCATCGCATCGTGGCTTCCACCGATCCCGGCTACGTCGTCAATCCCGACCAGGTGGTGGCCCAGGTGGAAGGCTCGTTCGTCTACGGGCTGGGGGCGGCGCTCTACAGCGAGAACACCATCGAGAACGGCCGCATCGCCGAGGGGAATTTCGACACCTACGAGGTGATGCGTCTGGCGGAATTCCCGAAGGTGGAGACGGTGATCGTGCCGTCCGGCGGGTTCTGGGGCGGCGTGGGCGAGCCCACCATCGCGGTGGCAGCGCCCGCCGTGATGAACGCCATCTTCGCCGCCACGGGCAAGCGTATCCGCTCGTTGCCGTTGAAAGACCAGGACCTGAAGCGCGCCTGATGCGCCTTGCGCTTTTCCTGACGGGGCTGGTGCTGCCGGGGCTCTTTCTGCCCGGGCTTTGCTGGGCCATGGAGGCGCCGCCGGGTGCCTCCAGCTGCTCCGGCTGCCACACCGGCGCATCAGGCGCGGGCATGGTGTCCATCACCGGGCGCGACTCCTCGGAACTGACCGCCACGATGGAGGCGTTTCGCTCCGGCGCCCGGCCCGCAACCTTGATGAACCGGCTGGTGCGGGGCTTCGATCCCGACGAGGTGAAGGCCATCGCGGCGTGGCTGGCGGTGCAGAAATGAGCGTCGTCACACGCCGCGCGACGTTGGGTGCGCTCGCCATGCCGTTCGTGGCACGCGCCGCCCATGCGGCAACCGGCCGCGTGGTGGTGATCGGCGGCGGCTTCGGTGGCGCCAGCGTGGCGCGCGCGCTGCACGCCGGCGCGCCGTCTCTGCAGGTCACGTTGGTGGAAGCGCAATCCACCTACATTGCGTGCCCGTTCAGCAATCACGTCATCGCCGGTCTGCGTCCGATCGAAGCACAGATCTTCGATCTCTCGGGCGTTGGCCGCGCCGGGGTCACCGTCGTGCAGGCGATGGCCACTGGCGTGGACCCTGTGGCAAAGACCGTGTCGCTCCAGGGCCGCCCCACGCTGTCATATGATCGCCTCGTGCTGTCGCCGGGTGTGGATCTGAACGACGCAGCGCTTCCCGGATATTCGGAGGCAGCGGCGCAGATCATGCCGCACGCCTGGAAGGCCGGTGCGCAAACCCTTCTGTTGCGCGCGCAACTGGAAGCGATGCCGGATGGCGGCGTGGTGGTGATGTCTGCCCCCGCGAATCCCTATCGCTGCCCGCCAGGCCCGTATGAACGGGCAAGCCTGATCGCTCATTATCTGAAGACGCGAAAACCGCGATCGAAGCTGATCCTGCTCGATGCGAAAGATGCGTTTTCGAAACAGAAACTGTTTCAGCAGGCCTGGGCCGCGTTGTATCCCGGCCTGCTCGAATGGGTGTCGTTGTCCGATGGCGGCAAGGTGACGAGCGTGGATCCCGCGAACATGACGCTGACCACGGATTTCAACGTGCAAAAAGCCGACGTCGCCAACGTCATCCCACCCCAGCGTGCCGGGGCGATCGCCGCGTTGGCGGGGGTGGCGGACCGCAGCGGCTGGTGCCCGGTCGACCCCATCACCTTCGCGTCGAAACTTCAGCCGGACATCCATGTGATCGGCGATGCCGCCATCGCCGGCGCCATGCCGAAATCCGCTTTCGCCGCCAATGCCCAGGCGAAGGTGTGTGCCGCCGCCATCATCCGGGCGCTCGATGGTGCCACACCGGGCGAGCCGCGGCTGCTCAACACCTGCTACAGCCTGGTGGCGCCGGGCTACGGCATTTCAGTGGCGGGCGTTTATCGCCCGGTGGCCGGCGTGCTCACCGATATCGATGGCGCCGGCGGCAGCAGCCCGCTCGACGCACCGCCCGATATGCGTGCCGCCGAGGCGGGCTATGGCGAGGCGTGGTTTCGCGCCATCACGGCGGAAGCCTTTGGCTAATCTCACGCCCTGTCTCACGCTCTGTCTCGCCACCTTGCTTTTGCTGGCCACGCCCGCCGTCGCCCTCACCGTCGAGGGAGACCGTATCGCTACGTCGCTGACCGGCACACCGGGCGATGCGTTGCGCGGCAAGGCTCTCATGGGCAATCGCCAGGTTGCGCTTTGCGTGTTGTGCCATGCCGGCCCGTTCGGCGACGATCGTTTTCAGAGCGGAATCGGGCCAAATCTTGCAGGCGTGGGCAGCCGGCTCGCAGAGGGGCAGATCCGGCTGCGCGTGGTGGATGCACGCCGCCTCAACCCAGCCGGCGTGATGCCGAGCTATTACAACACCGAGGGACTCGAACGTGTGGCGGCACCCTTCCAGGGGCGCCCCATCCTGTCGGCCGAACAGATCGAGGATGTGGTGGCCTATCTCGCCACCTTGCGGGCCGCGCCATGAAACGCCGCGGCTTTCTCATCGTCGCGGGCAGCCTTGTGCCGGCCATCTGGGCGCCCGCGCGCGCCACGCCCGCCGAGGTCGCCCAGGCCATCAAATCCGTGATCGGCAGCACAGTGCCAAAGCCCGGCCGGCTCAAGCTCGACGTGCCCGTTCTGGTGGAGAACGGCAACGCCGTGGCGCTGTCGGCCAGCATCGACGCCTTGCCGGGCGAGGTTCGCGCCATCCATGTGTTCGCCGAGGGAAACCCCCTGCCCCGCATTGGCAGTTTCCGATTTGGTCCCGCCACCGGCAGACCGCGGATCGCCACCCGTATCAGGCTTGCCACGTCGCAGACGGTGATCGCCATCGCCGAAATGACCGACGGCACCTGCTACAGCGACAGCGTCGATCTGCTCGTCACGCTCGCCGCGTGTCTGGAATAGATGCGATGGTGCGGGTTCTCATCAACGTGCCGAAGAAGGCGCATCGCGGCGAGGTGATCGAGATCAAGGTGCTGATCTCGCATCCGATGGAATCCGGCCAGCGCCGCAACGAGATGGGCCAGCCGATACCGCGCGATATCATCCACAGTTTCCGCTGCACCTATAACAACCAGGTGGTGCTGGAGGCGGAGCTGTTTCCGGCCGTCGCCGCCAATCCGTTTCTGTCGTTCTTCGCCGTGGCCGAGGACACCGGCACCATCGTTTTCGCGTTCACCGACGACCACGGCACCGAACAGGTCGAACGCGCCGCGATCGTCATCGAATGATGCGCGTCGCCGCCTGCGCGCTGATGGCGGCGATGGGCGTGCCGGTCGCCCCCATCAGCGCGCAGGCCGCCCCGCCGCCCCGGTCCGGCTACACCGATGCCAGCCCCGCCACACGCGCGATGCAGGATGACGACAGCGTCAATCCGGCTTTCCTGTGGGTACAGCAGGGTGAAACCCTTTGGTCGACGGCGCGTGACGGCGGGACATCATGCGCCGGCTGCCACGGCGCGCCGGCATCCATGCAAGGCGTGGCCGCCCGTTACCCCGCATTCGACGCGGCACGCGGCCGCCCCGTCACGCTGGCCCAACGCATCGAACTGTGCCGCACCGAGCATCAAGGAGAGGAGCGGCTCGACCAGGACAGCGAGACGCTTCTAAGCCTCACAGCCCTGTTGGGCCTGCAATCGCGCGGCATGCCGGTATCCGTGCAACAGGACGGGCCGATGCAGCCGTTCCACGACGAAGGCGCGCGGCTTTACGCAACCCAGTTTGGCCAGCTCAATCTGTCGTGCCATCAGTGCCACGATGAACTGGCCGGGCAGACATTGGCGGGCAGCCTGATCCCCCAGGGGCACGCCAACGGATACCCGCTCTATCGGCTGGAATGGCAGTCGCTCGGCTCGCTCTATCGTCGTATCCGCAACTGTCTCACCGGCGTGCGCGCCACACCGTTTGCCCCCGATGCGCCCGAACTGATCGCCATCGAAATCTATCTCGCCGGGCGCGGGCGGGGGCTCGTGGTCGAGACCCCTGCCGTTCGTCCCTGATGACATCAAAGGATTTCACCATGCGCTTCTTGCCGATCCTCCTCGCGCTGCTCGCAACGCCTGCTTTCGCGCAAGACGCCGAACACGGCGCCGCGTTGTTCAAGCGGGTGTGCTCCCAATGCCATCAGGTGGCACAGCCGCGCAGTCTGCAGGCGCCGCATCTGATCGGCATCGTCGGCCGGAAGATCGGCAGCGTGGAGGGCTTCAATTACAGCCAGGCGTTCAAGGACGCCCAGGGAAACTGGGATGAAGCAACGCTCAAGGCCTATATCGCCAATCCCGGCGAGGTCATGAAAGGCACCAAGATGATCAATAAGGTGCCAAGCGAAACCGACCGTACCGATGTCGTGGCCTATCTTGTGACGCTAAAATAAGCGATGTCGACGCTGTTAGAGCCTGATGATTTAAAGTCGACAAAATCATCAGGCTCGAACTTGTTGTTTTATCGATCATGTCAATGCGTTTGGGTGAAGCAACCCAAACGCATCATGATCTAGTGCGGCTTCAATGCACATCGACCCCAAGTGCTGCGAGCAGGTTTTGTCGCAGCGCGACAAACCGAGGGTGACCATGGCGGCGGGGAGACGCGAGTTCCACCCGCAGGTCGGTTGTCAGCCGGCCGCCCTCCAGCACCACGCAGCGATCCGCCAGAAGGACGGCCTCGTCCACGTCATGCGTCACCATCAGCGTGGTGGGCGCATGGGCGCGCCACAGATCACCCACCAATGCGTGCATCCGCATGCGCGTCAGCGCGTCCAGCGCGGCGAAGGGCTCGTCGAGCAGCAGCAGGCGCGGGGCACGAACCAGCGCGCGGGCGAGGGCCACGCGTTGCGCCTCACCGCCGGACAGCGTGGCCGGCCAGGCATCGAGACGCTGGCCCAGCCCCACCTCATGCAAGGCCGCCTCGGCACGGCCGCGCGGGTCCGGCCCCGAAAGTCCCAACGCCACGTTGCGCCACACGCTTTTCCAAGGCAGCAGACGCGGCTCCTGAAACACCATGGAGATAGGGTGAGGCAACACGATTTCGGCGTCAGGCGGCGCCGGGTCCAGCCCGGCCAGCGTGCGCAGCAAGGTGGTTTTGCCCGCGCCGCTTCGGCCGAGCAGGGCCACGATCTCGCCGGGCGCGATATCGAGGTCGAGGCTGTCCAGCACACACGCTGCGCCGAAACGCCGCGTAAGGCCGCGCACGCGCACCAGGCCGGTCACGCCGAACCCATGGGCAAAAGCGAGGGCCGGCCACGCAGGGCGCGGCGTTCGAGGGCGCGCACCAGGGCGTCCGCGACGAGGCCGAGCATGGCATAGACGAGAAGGCCGACCACGATGATGTCGGTGCGCAGAAAATCGCGGGCGTCGGCGATCAGAAAGCCGATGCCGGCATTGGCGTTGATCTGCTCGGCCACCACCAGGCTGAGCCAGGCCACGCCCAACGCGTAGCGCAACCCCACCAAAGCCGAGGGCAACGCACCGGGCAGGATGACATGGCGAATAAGACCGGCGCGATCGAGGCCGAAAACCTGGCCGGCCTCGACCAACCTGCGGTCCACCCCGCGGATGCCGGCAAACAGGTTGAGATAGATCGGGAACGTGCTGCCAAGCGCCACCAGCGCGATCTTAGGGGTCTCGCCGATGCCGAACCACAGGATGAACAGCGGCACGAGGCCCAGGAACGGCAGGGTGCGAAGCATCTGCATCGGCGCATCCACGATGTCTTCGCCCAGCCGGCTGAGCCCCGCCACCAGGGCCAGGGCGCTTCCGAGAGCAAGACCGATGCCGAGCCCTGCCACAACACGGCCGAGCGAAACCAGTAGATGATGCAGAAGCGCGCCGGAGGCCGCGAGCTTCCACGCCGCCATCAGAATGGCGGATGGCGGCGCAAGCACGCGCGGCGAGAATGCGCCCAGCCAGCTTGCGGCCTGCCACGCCGCCAGTATCAGCAACGGCGAGATCAGGCGCCGTGCGACGAAGGATATTCGGATGCGCATGGCGGCCACATTGCCCGCTGACGGGGCCCAGTCAATCACGGGCCAATCACGGGCCAATCAGGTGGGGGGCTTGCACTGACTTCGGCTTGCGTGTGCCATCGCGTCATCGGGATGATACGGGGTGTGCGGTGCGCAAGATTTTGATCGTCGGCGGCGGGATCGCCGGGCTGTCCACCGCGTGGGCGCTGGCGCGGCGCGGGGTGCAGGTGGAACTGTTCGAGCAGGGCACATTGCCCAATCCGCGGGCGTCGTCGTTCGATGAGCACCGCATCACCCGGCATGCCTATGGCGCGCGGGAAGGCTATGCCCACCTGATGCCAGAGGCGTTTCGGGTGTGGGACCAGATGTGGCGCGACCTCGGCACCGTTCATTACGAGCCCTGCGGCGCCACCTACCTCATTCGCAGCGCGGCCGACCTGGCAGAGGGCGGCTGGTATCCGGGCACCACACGCTCGCTCGACGAGATGGGCATCGCCTGGCGCGACGTGCCTCTGGACGAGGCGGCGCGGCGCTACCCGATGATTGAAATGAGCGGGCTGCTCCGCGTGGTGGAGACCACGGGCGCGGGTGTTCTGTTCCCGGCCCGGATCATGACCGATCTGGTGGCGAAATTGCCCGAAATGGGCGTGGTGCTGCACACGGGCGCGAAGGTTTCGTCGGTGGATCCGGAGCATGGCCGGTTGGAATGCGATGGCAAAACCTATGCCGGCGATCACATTGTCGTGGCGGCCGGCGCGTGGGCGGAGCGGCTGGTGCCGGATCTGCGGTGTGTGGCCGTGCCCTCGCGCCAGGTGCTGGCCTATCTGGCGCCGCCGCCGGACCTCGCCGACATCTGGGCCACCTCGCCGTCGTTGCTCGATACCGACATCGAAGGCGGCGCCTACGCCCTGCCGCCCGTGCGTGGCACAAGGTTGAAAATGGGCGATCACCGGTTTTCCCGCAGCGGCGATCCGGAGGGCGACCGCATCGCATCGGCCCAGGAAATGGAGGCGCTTTATGCCTGTCTGCGGCCCGTGTTCCGCGATCTCGAGCGCTACACGGTGCTGGAGCAGAAGGCATGTTTCTACACCGTGACCGAAACCGAGGCGTTTCACGTGGCGCCGATCGGCGCGTCCGGGCTGATCGTCAGCGCGTGTTCCGGCCATGGGTTCAAGCTTGGATCGCTGATGGGCGAGCTGGTGGCGCGGGCCCTGTGCGGGGAGATGGCGATGGAAAAACTTCACGATCTCGCGGGCGGGCGGGTGCTGCATCCACACTGGCCTCATCAGTCGATCTAGGTTCTTATGCGCCAGCGAAGGGGCGGGACACACGCTGCCCTGGCATCCAAAAACGATACGGGAACGAAACAATGAAACCAATCAGGACATTCATCGCGGCCGTGGCGATCGGCCTGCTCGGCCTGTCGGCGCAGGTGTCGGCCCAAAGCAAGGGCACCGTCGGCATCGCCATGCCCACCAAATCCTCGGCCCGCTGGATTCAGGACGGCGACAATATCGTGAAGGTGCTGAAGGCGCGCGGCTATGGCACCGATCTGCAATATGCCGACGACGACGTGCCGAACCAGCTCTCCCAGATCGAGAACATGCTGACCAAGGGCGTGAAGGTGATCGCGTATGACCGGCTGATCCGCAATTCGCCCAATGTCGACTACTACGCCACGTTCGATAATTTCCAGGTGGGCGTGATGCAGGCGCAGTCCATCGAAGGGCCGTTGGGCCTGAAGGACGGCAAGGGCCCATTCAACATCGAGATGTTCGGCGGCTCGCCCGACGATAACAACGCGTTCTTCTTCTACAATGGCGCGATGTCGGTGTTCGACCCCTACATCAAATCCGGCAAGCTGGTGGTGGCTTCCGGGCAAACCGGCATGGAAAAGGTTTCCACCTTGCGCTGGGATGGCGCCACGGCGCAGGCGCGGATGGATAACCTGCTGAGCGCCTATTACACAAAGAAGAATCTCGACGCGGTGCTGTCGCCTTACGACGGTATTTCGATCGGCATCCTGTCGTCGGTCAAAGGCGTGGGGTATGGCAGCGGCAAGCAGAAGATGCCCGTCGTGAGCGGCCAGGATGCGGAAGTGCCGTCGATTAAATCCATCATCGCCGGCGAGCAGACGGCCACGATCTTCAAGGACACGCGCGAACTGGCGAAGGTGACGGCCGATATGGTCGATGCCGTGCTGTCCGGCCAGAAGGTCGTGGTGAACGACACCACCACGTACAACAACGGGGTGAAGGTGGTTCCGGCCTATCTGCTGAAACCGGTCATCGTCGACAAGTCGAACTGGGAGAAGGTTCTGGTCGATAGCGGCTACTACAAGAAGGCCGCGATCCAGTAATCCCGAGCATCATCCGACCGGATTGAGCCGCAAAGCGGCTCAATTCGGTCGGATGATACTCTGGTGCTTCGCTTCTCGCAATGACGGATGGATGAGATGACCGACATTCTGGAAATGCGCGGCATATCCAAAAGCTTTGGCTCCGTGCGGGCGCTGAGCGATGTGAGTTTCACGGTCCGCACCGGCGAGATCCATGCCCTCGTCGGCGAGAACGGTGCCGGCAAGTCGACCTTGATGAAGATCCTGAGCGGGGTCTATCCGGCGGGCCGCTACGAGGGCGCCATTCTGTTCGAAGGGCAGGAGCGTCATTTTCGCGGCATCAATGACAGCGAAGCCCTGGGGATCATCATCATCCACCAGGAGTTGGCCCTGATCCCGTTGATGTCGATCGCCGAGAACATCTTTCTCGTCAATCCGCCCCAGAATTTCGGCGTGATCGATCGTGGCGCGGTGTATCGGCGCACGCGGGAGTTGTTGGCAAAGGTTGGGCTTTCTGAAAGTCCCGACACGCTCATCACCAATATCGGCGTGGGCAAACAGCAATTGGTGGAGATTGCCAAGGCGCTGTCGAAGGAAGTGCGGCTTCTGATACTGGACGAGCCGACGGCGAGCCTGAACGAGCGGGATTCCGCGGCGTTGCTGGAGCTGCTGATCGCGTTTCGCGCCCACGGCATCTCGTCGATCCTGATTTCGCACAAGCTGAACGAAATTTCGAAAGTGGCCGACAGGATCACGGTTCTGCGCGATGGCCGCACGGTGGCCACGATGGATTGCCATGCAGGGCCAATACAGGAAGACGACATCATTCGCAAAATGGTGGATCGCGATTTGGCCAGCCGGTATCCGGCGCGCACGCCCAAGATCGGCGATGAGATCTTCCGGGTGGAGAACTGGACCGCGCATCACCCGCAGCATCCAGACCGCCAGATGGTCAAGCGGGTGAATTTCCACGTGAAGCGCGGCGAGATCGTGGGGATCGCAGGCCTGATGGGCGCCGGGCGGACGGAATTCGCCATGAGCATTTTCGGACGTTCGTACGGCAGCAACATCAGCGGCACCGCCACGCTGGCCGGCAAGCCGGTCGATCTGTCCAGCGTGCCACGCGCAATCGCGGCGGGCCTCGCCTATGTGACGGAAGACCGGAAACATCTGGGGCTGCTGCTGGGCTCGGATATCAGGCAGAACATCTCGCTCGCGAATTTGCCGGCGGTGTCCCACGCCGCGGTGATCGACGATGCGAAGGAACTGAAAATTGCCAATTCCTACCGCGATGCGATGCGGATACGCAGCCAGAGCGTCTATCAGGAGACCGGCACCTTGTCGGGTGGCAACCAGCAGAAGGTCATCTTGTCGAAATGGCTGTTCTCTGGCCCCAGCGTGCTCATCCTCGACGAGCCGACGCGCGGGATCGACGTGGGGGCGAAGTATGAGATCTACCAGATCATCAACGAGCTCGCCGACAGCGGCAAAGGCGTGATCATGATCTCGTCCGAAATGCCCGAGCTGCTCGGCATGTGCGACCGGATCTGCGTGATGAACGAGGGCGCGTTCGTGGCGGAATTCACCGGCGCCGAGGTGACGCAGGAAGCGATCATGCGCAGTATTCTGCGCAACGGAGACATGACATGAGCGAGCTTGCCGCGGAACGACCAGCCAAGACCGGCTTCCTCAAAACCAATATCCGTCAATACGGCATGCTGCTGTCGCTTGCCGTCATCATGGTGTTCTTCCAGATCGCCACCGACGGCACGCTGATGCGGCCGTTGAACCTCACCAATCTGGTGCTGCAGAACAGCTACATCGTCATCATGGCGCTGGGCATGCTGCTGGTGATCGTCACCGGGCATATCGACCTGTCCGTGGGGTCTGTGGCGGGCTTCGTGGGGGCGCTGGCGGCGGTGATGATGGTCACCTACCAGGTGCCGGTGGCGGTGGCGGCACTCGTGTGCCTGGTGGTGGGAGGATTGATCGGCGCGGCGCAGGGTTTCTGGGTGGCGTATTTCAAGATACCGTCGTTCATCGTAACCTTGGCCGGCATGCTGGTCTTCAAGGGCATGATGCTGGCGGTGCTGGACGGGCGCTCGGTCGGGCCGTTTCCGGTGGTGTTCCAGCGCCTGTCGTCGGGGTTTCTGCCGGAGTTCATCCTGGGGCAGGACGATTTCCATCTCTCCTCGCTGCTGCTTGGCGTGTTGGTGGCATTGATGCTGGTGGTGCTGGGCATGCGACGGCGGGCCGCCACCCTGCGCCACGGCATGACCGTGGAGCCCGTGGCGCTGTTCATCGGCAAGAACGCGTTTCTCGTCGCGGCCATCACGGGCTTCACCTATCTGATCGTTTCGCATCGTGGGCTGCCGAACGTGTTGCTGATCATGCTGGTGCTGATTGCGCTGTATGCCTTCGTCACCAACCGCACCACGGTGGGCCGGCAGATTTATGCGGTGGGCGGCAACGAGAAGGCGGCCAAGCTGTCCGGCGTGCGAACGGAGCGGCTGACGTTTCTGGCGTTCGTGAACATGGGCGTGCTGGCGGGGCTGGCGGGGCTGGTGTTCGCGGCGCGCCTCAACACCGCCACGCCCAAGGCCGGGCTGGGCTTTGAGCTGGACGTGATCGCCGCCTGCTTCATCGGCGGCGCCTCCGCCTATGGCGGCGTGGGCCAGGTGGTGGGCGCCGTGGTGGGGGCGTTCATCATGGGGGTGATGAACAACGGCATGTCGATCCTGGGCATCGGCATCGACTATCAGCAGGTGATCAAGGGACTGGTGCTGCTCGGCGCAGTTTGCGTGGACGTCTACAACCAACGCCGCTGACCCCACTCACACCAGGGTGATCCCCACGGTGTCGAGCAGCAGGACCACGTTCAGCGCCACGATGACGGCAGTGGCGGCGATGGCGAGGACGTGCATGAAGCGGCCGCTGGCGAAGGCACCCATCACGCTGCGGCTGCGGGTCAGCATCACCAGCGCCACGAGCGGGAACGGCAGAGCCAGGCTGAGCAGCACCTGGCTGCCCACCAGCGCCTGGGTGGCGTCCACGCCCATGGCCACCACCACGAAGGCGGGCAGCATCGTCACCGCGCGGCGGACCCAGATGGGGATCCGGAAGCCCACGAAACCCTGCATGATGAGCTGGCCGGCCATGGTGCCCACGACCGAGCTGGAAATGCCCGAGGCGATCAGCGACATCAGGAAAAAGCCGGCCGCCGCCCCGCCGAGCAAGGGCGTGAGCGTGTGATAGGCGGTCTCGATCTCCGCCACGCCTGAATGTCCGTCGTGGAACGCCGAGGCGGCCATGATCACCATCGCCATGTTGATGAGCCCGGCCAAGGTGAGGGCCACCACGACCTCGCGGTTGGAAAAGCGCAGCAGCATGCGGCGCTCGCCATCCGTGTTGGTTTTCACGCGGTTCTGCGTCAGGCCGGAATGCAGATAGATCGCATGCGGCATCACGGTGGCGCCGATGATGCCCACCGCGATGGTCAGCGCCGCCG
This sequence comes from Rhodospirillales bacterium, assembly GCA_025362815.1. GTDB lineage: Bacteria > Pseudomonadota > Alphaproteobacteria > Acetobacterales > Acetobacteraceae > CAIQQQ01. Next base: position 20,903 of record JANYFG010000104.1, on the reverse strand, counting down.
AATCGGGGATCACGGGGGTGACGACGCCAAGGCCGACGGCGGCCCATTGCACGGGGGCCACCAGCATCTCCACAAGGTAGCAAAGCGCTATGATGGCCACGAACCCGCCGATGATCAGCTCGATCGGGCGAAAGCCCCGCTTGTCCACCATCAGGATGGCGTAGGTGACGACGGCGGTGGCGACCATGCCGGCCAGCAACGGAATGTGGAACAGCAACGAGAGCCCGATGGCGCCGCCGAGAAATTCGGCGAGGTCTGTGGCCATCGCGGCGATTTCCGACACGCCCCACATCAGCCAAACCATGGGCCTTGGAAACCGGTCCCGGCAAAGCTCGGCGAGGTTGCGCCCGGTGACGATGCCGAGCCTGGCGGACAGCGCCTGGAACAGCATGGCCATGAGATTGGCCACCACCACCACCCACAGCAGCGCGTATCCGTATTTCGAGCCGGCCTGGATGTTGGTCGCGAAATTGCCGGGGTCGATATACGCGATGGATGCGATCACCGCCGGCCCCGCGAACAGCAGCGCGGCGCGCAGATCCAATTTGCTGCGCCCGGCCAGGATGTCGGCCATGCGGAGCGAGGCGCGTGCGGTGAGGTCGGGCATCTCGGTCGCATCCATAGCAGGGCTTGTTTTGGTGTTCATGCTTTGAGATGTAGCTCTGGCTACACTTACGTCAAGAGATGCTGCTTCGCGCAGCGCCTGCCACGGGCTATCGTGGGCGGGTGACGAAGGAATGTGCTGCTCATGGCGGACCCACAACGGATCATGCTGCTCACCGGCGCCAGTCGCGGGATCGGGCACGCCACGGTGAAGCTGTTTCAGGAACGCGGCTGGCGGATTCTGACGGTGTCGCGCCAGCCGTTCGACGAGGCGTGCCGGTGGCCGGCGGCGCGTGCGGCGCATATCACCGCCGATCTCGTGGATCTCGCCGGTATCTCGGCGCTGGCGGCCGAGGTGCGGTCGCGCCTGCCGGATGGCAAGTTGCACGCGCTGGTCAACAATGCCGGGATTTCACCGAAAGGCCCGGAGGGGTCCCGCATGGGCGTGCTGGACACGGACGCGCATGCGTGGACGCAGGTGCTGAACGTCAATCTGGTGTCGACCGCGCTTTTGGTGCGCGCGTTGGTGCCGGAGTTGGAGGCGGCGCAGGGCTCGATCGTGAACGTGACGTCGATCGTGGGCTCCCGCGTGCACCCGTTCGCCGGCGTGGCCTATGCCTGTTCGAAGGCCGGTTTGGCTGCGCTCACGCGTGAATTGGCGCATGAGTTGGGGGCGCACAAGATCCGCTGCAACGCGATCGCCCCTGGCGAGATCAGGACCGCCATCCTGTCGCCCGGGACGGACGAACTGGTGGTGCGCGAGGTGCCCATGGGACGGCTGGGGGAGCCCCGCGAAGTGGCCGAGACCATTCATTTCCTGTGCACCGAAGCGTCTTCGTATATCAACGGCGCCGAGATCCATATCAGCGGCGGGCAACACGTGTGAGCCTCCGCGGAACGCAGCCGATCCACCCCAGTTCGAGGCAGATGAGAAACGTGGTGTCAGCATGAGTTGGAACAGCGCACTGGCGTTGCTGGGTTTCTTCGGCGTGTGTTTCGGGGCGGCCAGCAGTGGCGCCGTGTTCAAGCCGGGGCTTTGGTATGAACGCCTGGCCAAGCCCAGCTGGATCCCGCCGACATGGGCCTTTCCGGTGGCGTGGTCGGTTCTGTTCGCCATGATGGCCGTGTCCGGCTGGATGACCTGGCGGCAGGTGGGGCTGGCCGGTGCCGGCGGGGCGTTCGCCGTGTTCGGAATCCAGCTGGCGCTGAACGCCGGCTGGTCCGCGCTGTTCTTCGGGGCGCGGCGGATGGATCTGGCGCTGTTCGAGGTGGTGGCGCTGTGGTGTTCGATCGCAGCCAACATCCTGGTGTTCGCGCCCTATTCGCACAGCGCGGCCTGGCTGCTGGTGCCCTACCTCGCCTGGGTCACCTTTGCCGCCTATCTCAACCTCGTCATGGTGCGGCTCAACCCACGCGCCGGCCCTGCTCAGGCCTTGGCGAAATAGGGCGCCAGATTGCGGCGGATCCTGTCGAGCGGCCTCTCGTCGTCTGTCGGGCGGATGAAAATCTGGCCGGTGATCATCTCATAGGCCTCGATATACACCTCGCTGGTTTGCGCGATGATCTCGGCGGGGATGGGCGGCACCGGCTGGGTGTAAGGGTCGCAGCGGGCGGTGATCCAGCTTCTGATAAAATCCTTGTCGAAGCTCTGCGGCTTTTCGCCAGCCTCGTAGCGCTGCTCGAAGCCGTCGGCGAACCAGAAGCGGCTGCTGTCGGGCGTGTGGATTTCGTCGGCGAGGATGATACGACCGGCCGCATCGGTGCCGAACTCGTATTTGGTGTCCGCCAGAATGAGGCCCTGCTTCGCCGCCATGTGCTGACCGCGAGCAAAGAGGGAGAGGGCGTATTGCTGCAGCGTCTCCCATTGCTCTGGCGTCAGCAGCTTCTGCTCGATGATGTCAGCAGCGCTCAGCGGCGCGTCATGGCCGCCGTCGAAGGCTTTGGTGGTGGGGGTGATGAGGGGCGTGGGCAATCTCTGGTTGGCGCGCATGCCGTCTGGCAGGGTGGTGCCGTACATGTCCCGGCGGCCTTGATTGTACATCGTGAGGATCGACGTGCCTGTGGTGCCGGCGAGGTAGCCGCGCACCACGATCTCCACCGGCAGGATGTCCAGGCGCTGGGCGATGACCACGTTGGGATCGGGGTAGGACAGCACGTGATTGGGGCAGATATCGGCCGTGTGCTCGAACTGGTAGCGCGCCGTCTGCGTCAGCACCTGGCCCTTCAGCGGGATGCACGCGAGAATGATGTCGAACGCGCTGATACGGTCGGTGGCCACGATGATGCGTCGCCCGTCCGGCAGATCGTAGTTGTCGCGCACCTTGCCGGCGTAGTGGTTCGGCAACTCGGTGATGGTGGCGTCTTGCAGGATATGCGGCATCGGTCGGGTCCATTGGGTGCGAGCGGCGTTCATGCCACGAATTCGGCGTGCGCGCGACGCAAGGCAGATGCCCAAGGGCGAGTCTTTGTTTGACGCAGCGCACCAATGGGTCCGAGCCTGGACGAATGTTCAAATATTTCGAAGATAAACTGAAGCCCACCGAGATCGCCCCCGAGGCCCCGCCACCGCGCGACGGCGAACGCGCTCTGCTGCGATTTTATTGGCATTACGCGCGCCAGGCGAAGGGCCTGATCATCGCGTTGTTCGGCGCGGGCCTCGCGATGGCGCTGATGGACACGCTGATCCCGATTTTCATCGGCCGGGTGGTGACACTTGTCTCGACGCATGACGCGAGAACGCTGGTGGCCGAGGAGTGGCCGCAGCTGCTGGGCATGGCGCTGGCGCTGATCATCGGGCGCCCCACCACCTTGCTGCTGCGCGGGTTGATCACCAACCAGGCGATCAATGCGGGGCTGACGAACATGACGCGCTGGCAGGCGCACTGGCATGTGGTGCGGCAAAGCTGGTCGTTCTTTCAGAACGATTTCGCGGGGCGCGTGGCGAACCGGGTGATGCAGTCCGGCCCGGCGCTGCGCGAGAGCATCGTGTCGACCATCAACGCGGTGTGGTACATCGTGGTGTACGGGCTGACGGCGCTTGTGCTGATGCTGTCCAACGACTGGCGGCTCACCTTGCCGCTGCTGGCCTGGTGCCTCGCCTACGCTGCCATGCTGCGGTATTACGTGCCCCGGCTGCGCGACCGGTCGCGCGCGATGAGCGAGGTGCGGTCCACGCTGACGGGCCGGATCGTGGACAGCTATACCAACATTCTGACGGTGAAGCTGTTCGCCCGCGCGCGCGACGAAGACAATTTCGTGCGCGAATCCGTGGACGAGCACACCGCGTCGTTCCGGCTGCAGCTGCGCATGATCACGCGCTACGTGCTGACCTTGTCGTGCATCAACGCGCTGATGATCGCGGGAACGGCGGCCATGGCGGTGTCGCTGTGGGTGCACGGGATCATTGCGGTGGGCGTGGTGGCCACGGCGCTGCCACTAGCGTGGCAGATCTCCAACATGTCTGGCTGGGTGGCCGACAACATCACCTCCATCTTTGAAAACGTGGGCGTGGTGCAGGATGGGATGAAATCCATCGCGGTGCCGCGGCAGATGGGTGACGCGCCCGGTGCGACGGAGCTTGTGGTGTCCAAGGGCGCGATCAGGTTCGAGAACCTCACCTTCGGCTACGGAACCCAGCGCGGCGTGCTGCACGGATTGTCGCTCGATATCGCCGCCGGTGAGCGGATCGGGCTGGTGGGGCATTCCGGTGCCGGGAAATCCACGCTGGTGAACCTGTTGCTGCGGTTTCATGCGCCGGATTCAGGGCGGATCACCATCGATGGCCAGGACATCGCGGGCGTGACGCAGGAAAGCCTGCGAACGCAGATTGCGATGGTGACGCAGGACACCTCGCTTCTGCATCGCTCGATAAGGCAGAACATCGCCTATGGCAGGCCCTGGGCGCCGGAGGCCGAGATCGTGGCGGCGGCGCGCCAGGCGGAGGCGATGGATTTCATCGAGACATTGGAAGACTGGAACGGTCGCACCGGGTTCGACGCGCATGTGGGCGAGCGCGGCGTGAAGCTCTCGGGCGGCCAGCGGCAGCGCATCGCGATCGCGCGTGTCATTCTCAAAGACGCGCCGATACTCGTGTTGGACGAGGCGACCTCGGCGCTCGATTCGGAGGTGGAGGCGGCGATCCAGGGCCAGCTGGATACGTTGATGCGGGGGCGCACGGTGATCGCCATCGCGCACCGGCTTTCCACGATCTCCAAGATGGATCGCGTGGTGGTGATGGATCAGGGGCGGATTGTGGAGATCGGCACGCACGCGGATCTGCTGCGCCAGGGCGGCGCGTATGCGCGGCTGTGGGGCCGGCAGTCCGGCGGGTTCGCGGACGCCGCGGATTGAGCAGATAACACGCTCTACACGCCCAGCCGGGCCTGGTTGACCCGAAGGGTCACCACCACGCCTTGCGCGGGCCAGTCAAAATTGATGGTTCCGCCCAGCTGGCGGACGATGCTGCGGTGAACGAGGTTGCTACCGAAGCCCGGTTTCCCCCGTTTTTCCGCAACCGCGGGGCCTCCTGTCTCCGTCCAGATGATCACGATCTCCTGGCCGTCGATCGCGCAATCCACCACCAACCGGCCCTTGCCCTTCGACAGGGCGCCGTATTTGATCGAGTTCGTCGCCAGCTCGTGAATGACCAGCGCGAGCGTGTTGATCGATCCCTCACCCACCATGATGGACGGAGCGAACACCTGGATGCGATCGCCGACCGTCCCGTTGTCGTCGTAGGCGCCGAGCAAAACGCTCAGAAGCTCTTGCAGCCTGGCCGCCTTGCGCTCGTTCAACATGGTGGGGCGAACGAGCTCGTGGGCCTGACCCAACGCGATAAGGCGCTGTGTGAGATCGGTCGCCATCTCCTGCGGCGTCTTGGCGCCGCGGGCGGCGATCTGGGTCAGGCCGACCGCGATGGCGAACAGGTTCTTCACCCGATGGCTCATTTCGCCGGCCAACAGGTCGCGATCCTCCTCGGCCAGCTTTCGCTCGGTCACATCGAGGAAGATGCCGAACATGCTGCGCCCTTGGGTGTCGTTCTCGTCACCCTCGCCACGCGCCGCGACCCAGCGGATCTTGTCTCCGTCCAGAAGTCGGAAATCGATCTCGAAGGTGCCATTCATTTCGAGCGTCGCATTGAAGGCAGCTCGGACGCGGTTGATGTCCTCCGGATGAATTTTGACCGACAGCTCCTCGAAAGTGATGACGCCATCTTCGGGCGTCATGCCCCAGAGCCGGTGGGCGTTTATGTCCATGCTGAACATATCGTTGCGCATGTTCCACGCCCAAAGCGCCACGCCGGCGGACTTCGTGGCGATGCGCAGGCGGCTGGCATCCCAGACCAGAGGGTCGGTCTCGTTATGTGACATCGGTCCAGCCCCAATTGCAGCGTTGACTTAACATATAGGCGCAAAGCTTATTCAGCGAAGCGGCAGCGCCTGCAGCAGGGCGGCCGATCTAGAGCGTGATGATTTTGAATAGACAAATAATCACGCTCTAACTTGTTGTTTTATCGATCATGTTTCTGCGCCTGGGTTGAGCAACCCAAACGCATCATGATCTAGCTTTCCTCCGCCAGCGCCGCCTCGACGGCGCGGCCCAAACGCTCGACGATCATCTCCACATCAGCTTTCGTTGCAATGTAGGGCGGGGCCACGATGACGTGGTCGCCGTGGCGGCCGTCGAGGGTGCCGCCCATCGGATAGACGGCGAGACCGTGCTGATAGGCCTGCTGCTTGATGCGTTCGTGCAGGCGGGTCGCGGGATCGAACGTGGCCTTCGTGCTCCGATCCGACACCAGCTCGATCGCCTGGAACAGGCCGCGTCCCCGGATGTCGCCGACATGCGCGTGATTGCCGAAGCGCTCGACCAGCGCATCCGACAGATGGGCGCCCATGGCGCGGACATTGCCGAGCAGGTCGTCGTCGCGGATCACCTTCTGCACGGCCAGAGCCGCGGCGCAGGCGACGGGATGGGCCTGGTAGGTATGGCCGTGCATGAACGCACCAGAGCCGGCACGAAACGCCTCGATCACGTGGCCTGCGATCAAGATGCCGCCGATCGGCTGGTAGCCGCCGCCGAGGCCTTTGGCGATGACCTGGATGTCGGGCGTGACATCCTCCTGCTCCCAGGCGTGCATGGTGCCGGTGCGGCCCATGCCGCACATCACTTCGTCGAGCACGAGCAGCGCGCCGTGGCGGTCGCACACCGCGCGCATGGCGGCGAAATAGCCGGGCACGGCGGCCACGCAGCCGGTGGTGGCGCCCACCACCGGCTCGGCACAGAAGGCGGCCACGTTCTCTGGCCCGAGGCGCTGGAATTCGGCTTCGAGCTCGTCCGCAAGGCGCTGGACATACTGCGCGTCCGTCTCGTCGTCGTTCTGGAAGCGGTAGGCGAAGCAGGGGCTCACATGGCTGAAGGCGGGCGACAGCAGCCCGGCATACGGCGCACGACGCATCGCGTTGCCGCCGGCGGACAGCGCCCCCAAGGTGTTGCCATGATAGCTGGCACGCCGCGCGATGAACCGGGTGCGGGCGGGTTGGCCGATTTCGAGGAAATATTGCCGGGCGAGCTTGATCGCGGCCTCCATCCCCTCCGAGCCGGACGAGCAGAAATAGGCGTGGGTGAGCCCGCCCGGGTTGCCGTCGAGCACGAATTCGGCGAGCTCCTCGGCGGCCTCGTTGGTGAACAGGCCGGTATGAACGTAGGAAACCCGGGCCATCTGGGCGGCCACCGCCTCTGCCACACGGGCGTTGCCGTGGCCGAGACACGACACTGCGGCACCGCCGGAGCCATCGAGGATCCGCCGCCCGTCTGCCATGTGGATGAACATGCCCTGGCCGCCCACCGCCATGTGGGGGGCTTCGTGCATCGTGCGGTGCAACAATCGGCTCATCTCATGTCTCCAACAGATGTTCGCATTCTTGACACCCTGTCACGTGGAGGCTAGCAACCGCTCGCCTTCGGGCAAGGCTTCTTCCGGGAAAAGTTTGCACCGGCGCGGGGACTTGTTGGGGGGCGGATGGCGATGAGTGACGGCAACGACGGCGAAAAGGGGTCTTTCGAGGCCCGTCTTGGCGCCGCCCGCGCGAAGCAGGGATTGGACCCCGTGGCGACGGACCCTGCGAAAGCCGGGTCTGGCACTTCGGCGCTGGGCGTGGGGTTGCGGGTGGGAACGGAGATGGTATCGGCGTTGGCCGTGGGCGCGGCCCTTGGTTATGCGCTGGATCGCTGGCTTCATACCTCGCCCTTGCTGCTGTCGCTGTTCGTGCTGATGGGTGGCGCCGCCGGTGTGGCCAATGTCTGGCGTGTGCTGACGGTGGGCAAATCCCGCGGCTGAAGATGAAACCCCGTGGGCACCTGCCCCGGACAGAATTGAAGGACGGCCATCGTGGCAGCTGAACCCACCATCGACGCATTGGGCCAGTTCAAGCTGGAAACGTCGCTGGGCGCGCTCGGCGCCTCGGTGAACTTTACCCAGTCCAACCTGATGATGCTCATCGCGGGCGGCCTGATCCTGGCCCTTCTCGTGGTCGGCATGAAGCCGAAGGCCGTGATCCCGGGCCGGCTGCAGGCCTTGGCCGAAATCGCGTATGACGGCATCTACGGCATGTGCATCGAACAGATCGGGCCGGAGGGGAAGCGCTACTTCCCGTTCGTGTTCACGCTGTTCTTCTTCGTGATGATGGGCAACCTGCTCGGCCTGCTGCCCTTCTCGTTCACCTATACCAGCCACATCGCCGTCACGTTCGGGCTGGCGCTGATCGTGATCGTCGTGGCAACCGTGGTGGCACTGCGCATCCACGGGCTGCACTTCTTCAGCTACTTCTTCCCCGAGGGCGCGCCCAAGGCGTTGGCGCCCATCATCATTCCCGTCGAGATCATCTCCTACCTCTCGCGTCCGGTCAGCCTGAGCATTCGTCTGTGCGCCAACATGGTTGCAGGGCACGTGATGTTCGAGGTGTTCGCCACCTTCATCGTGTTGATGTCGGCGTCCACCATGCTGGGCCAGTTCGGCGTTGTCGCGGCCGTGGGCCCGATGGCGCTGAACATCGTGCTGATGGGGTTCGAGCTTCTCGTCGCCTTCTTGCAGGCCTACGTGTTCGCTATTCTCACCTGCATCTACCTGCATGACGCGGTGCATCTGCACTAAGTCGTCCAGGCCGCTTTCGCTTACTTTCTCTCTCGTATCTCAGAAGGAACTACTCCCATGGACGCAGCCGCCGCGAAGTATATCGGTGCTGGCCTTGCCGTGTTCGCGCTGTTCGGCGTCGGCCTCGGTATCGGCAACATCTTCTCTGCCCTGATCACGTCGGTCGCCCGCAACCCGTCCGCGCGTGACGCGGTGTTCCCGCTCGGCATTCTGGGCTTCGCGCTCACGGAAGCCGTGGCGCTGTTCGCCCTGCTGATCGCCTTCCTGATCCTGTTCGCCTGATCTAGGAGGCTTTCCGTGCGAAGGCTCAAAGCGCTTCTCACGGCTGGAACGGTCCTTCTGCTGACCTCTGCGGCGTATGCCGCAGAGGCCGAGAAGTCGCTCCCGCCGCAGATCGATTTCGGCAATCCCCTGACCAAAAGTCAGGTGGTGTGGCTGTTCATCATCTTCCTTGCTCTTTATCTGCTGCTCGAACGTTGGGCGTTGCCGCAGGTGGGTGAGGTGCTGGAAGCGCGCGCAGCGCGGATTGCCGCCGACCTCGACGCTGCCCGCGCTGCCAAGCAGCAGTCGGATACGGCGGTCGACGAACTGACCACCGCCACGAAGAAGGCCCAGGCCGAGGCGCAGGCGCAGATCGCCGGTGCCGTGGACACGGCAAAAGCTGAAGCCACCCGTGCCGGCATGGCCGCGAATGCCAGGCTTGAGCAGCAGCTGGCCGAGGCCGAAATACGGATCGATGCCGCCAAGGCCGCGTCCGTGGGCGCGCTTCGCGACGTCGCCCGCGTCACAACGGCCGATGTGGTGCAGCGCCTGGCCGGCTTCGCACCGGACAGCAGCATTGTCGACAACGCCGTCGACCGGGCGCTCGCCGCCCGCGCCGCTTAGAGAGGCGACCCCCATGGACCACCACCACGACAGATTCTTCGCCGACCCGCGTAGCTGGGTGGCCATCGCGTTCGTTCTGTTCTTCGTGCTGCTTGGCCCGAAGCTGTGGAAAGTCGCGACGACCATGCTCGACAAGCGGGCCGAGACCATCCGGCGTGAACTGGCCGAGGCCGAGCGGCTTCGGGCCGAGGCAGAGGCGATGCTGAAGGACGCCAACATCCGTCGCGCGCAGGCGATGACGGATGCGAGCGCCTTGCTCGAGGGTGCGAAGCGCGAGGCAGCACGTCTGGCGGCCATTGCCGCCGCCGATGCCGAGCAGACCGCGCGTCGCCGGGAGAAGATGGCGATGGACCGGATTGCGGCGGCTGAAAAGGCCGCGGTGGATGAGGTTCGCCTTGCCGCCGCCGATGTGGCCGCCGCCGCCGCCAGAAGCGTCATCCTGGAAAACCTGACGGCGGACGCCGCGGGCGGGCTGATCGATGGCGCGATCGCACGCCTGCCGCAGGCTTTGAGCCCGCGTCGCGCGGCCTGATGCGAAACGAGTCGGCATAGGCGCCTTGGGGCGCCAAGATGTAACCCCATTAAAAAGGTGGCTTCGGCCGCCTTTTTTCATGCCTGCATTGCAGCCGCCGTCGGCTTGCCTGATCAGGCCTCCGCGCTTAGCGTTATCGCTAACAAAAGGGGAGAACGACCATATGCAAAATAAAATCAAACAGGCCTGGGCATCGGGCAAGGCCGTGGTCAATGGCTGGCTGGCCATTCCGTCCGGGTTTTCCGCCGAAGTGATCGCGCAATGCGGCTTCGATAGCGTGACCGTGGATATGCAGCACGGCGTGCAGGATTACATGTCGATGGTGCAATGCTTCCAGGCGATGCAGGGCCATCCGATCCTGCCGATGGTGCGCGTGCCGTGGCTGGAGCCGGGTATCGTGGGCAAGGTGCTCGATGCCGGCGCCTATGGCGTGATCTGCCCGATGATCAATTCGGCCGCCGAAGCCCAATCGCTCGTTTCCTACTGCACCTATCCGCCGATGGGCGCGCGGTCCAACGGCCCCATCCGCGCTGCGATGTATGGCGAGGCGACCGGCTACCAGAAAACCGCCAACGACGAGATCATCATCATGCCGATGATCGAGACCAGGCAGGCGGTGGAAAGCCTCGATGCCATTCTCGACGTGCCCGGGCTGACGGGCGTTTATATCGGGCCATCCGATCTGGGGTTCTCGTACGGAATGATCCCGATCCTGGATCGTGAGGAGCCGGAAATTCTCGCGATCTACGAGAAGATCCTGGCCGCCTGCGCCAAGCGCGGGCTTTACGCCGGCATTCATTGCGGCACCGCCGAATATGCCGCCAAGGCCATCAAGATGGGCTTCCGTCTGGTCACCATCTCCAACGACAGCGGCATCATGGCCGTGGCCGCCAAGGCCGCCGTCAAACACGTGCGCAACACCGCCGCCGAACACGTCTGAGGACCACGCGATGAACCCGCCCGTCATCCGACTGCACCCTGATGACGGCGTGGTCATCGCGCGCGCCACCTTGCTGCCGGGCACCTCGCTCGGCAGCAATTGTCTGGCCACCATGTGCATTCCCGCCGGGCACAAGGCCGCGACACGGGCGTACGCGGTGGGGGACCCCATCATTCGCTACGGCCAGATCATCGGCTTTGCCACGGCGCCGATTTCGCCGGGCGAGCACATCCATACGCATAATTGCGGGATGGGCGATTTCGCCAAGGACTATGCCCACGCCCAGCACACCACGCCCACCGCCTATGTCGAAACGCCGGCGACCTTCATGGGCATACGCCGTCCGGACGGGCGCGTGGCGACGCGCAACTATATCGGCATCCTGACCAGCGTGAACTGCTCCGCGCATGTGGCAAGCGTTGTGGCCGATGCGTTCAAGCGCAATCCGATCACCGGGCACGATCCGCTGGCGGATTATCCGAATGTGGACGGCGTGGTGGCACTGACACACAAGACGGGCTGCGGCATGACGCAGCTGGAGCCTTTGACGTTGCTGCGTCGCACGCTCGGCGGCTTCGCGCGCCATGTGAATTTCTCCGCTGTGATCGTGCTGGGGCTGGGCTGCGAGGTGAACCAGATCGGCGGGCTGATGACCGAGCAGCGCCTGGCCGGACGGCTGAAGGCCCTGGACATTCAGGAGATGGGCGGCAGCCGCAAAACGGTGCTGGCCGGCATCGAATTCGTGAAGAACGCGCTGGCCGAGGCCAATGACGTGACGCGCGTGCCGGTGCCGGCCAGCGAGCTGGTGGTGGCGCTGCAGTGCGGCGGGTCGGACGGCTATTCCGGCGTGTCCGCCAATCCCGCGCTCGGCGTGGCCAGCGATTTGCTCGTGCGCCACGGCGGAACGGTCATTCTGTCGGAGACGCCGGAGACGTATGGCGCCGAGCATCTGCTCACGCGGCGTGCGGTCTCGGTCGAGGTGGGGGAGAAGCTCGTGGGACTGATGCGCTGGTGGGAGAATTACACCGAGCGCGAGGGGGCGGAGATGAACGCCAATCCCTCACCCGGCAACAAGGCCGGCGGGCTGACCACCATCTTGGAAAAGTCGCTCGGTGCGATGGCCAAGGGCGGCAGCACCAATCTGGTCGATGTTCTGAACTATGCCGAAATGGTCACGAAGAAGGGTTTCGTGTTCATGGACACCCCCGGCTACGATCCTGTGGCGGCGACGGGCCAAGTGGCCGGCGGCGCCAATCTGGTGTGCTTCACCACCGGCCGTGGCAGCGTGTTCGGATGCAAGCCTTCGCCTTCGATCAAGCTTGCCACCAACACCGCCATGTTCACTCGCATGGAAGACGATATGGACATCAACTGCGGCACCATCCTCGATGGCGAGGAGACGGTGCAGGAATGCGGCGCGCGGATCTTCGATCATATGCTGCGCACGGCGTCCGGCGAAAAGACGAAGTCCGAGATGTTCGATTTCGGCGGCGCGGAATTCGCACCCTGGGTGCTGGGTGCCACGATGTGAGCCCTAAGACGGACGTGCTGGAGAAGCGTAGAGCAGGGTGGCGAGGGGGTAGCCGCGTCCGGGTTTTAAGGATCTTGAGCCTGATGATTTTGAGTAGACAAAATATCAGGCTCTAACTTGTTGTTTTATCGATCATGTTAATGCGTTTGGGTGAAGCAACCCAAACGCATCATGATCTAACGCCCGATCAGAACCAGAAGCACGCCGGCCACCACGAGCACGAGGCCTGCGATGTCCGCGCGTCGCAATGTTTCGCGTAGGTAGAACCGGCTGAAGGCGAGCGTGAACACCATCTCGATCTGGCCAAGCGCGCGCACCAGGGCCACCGGGGCGGAGGCAAAGCCGAAAAACCAACAGGCCGAGCCCAGGGCGGACAGCGTGCCGACCCAGGCGGAGCTGCGCCAGGTGGTGAAGGCGGCGCGGAACTGGTCCGGCTCGCGCCAGGCGAGATAGCTTCCCTGCATCAGGGTTTGCAGCAAATTGGTCGTCACCAGCGCCATCAGGGCGGCGAGCACGATGCCGGGGCTGTGAAGGCCGTTGGTGGCGACGCGGATCAGCAAGCCGGTGCACGTGAAGCAAAAGCCGGCGCCGAGGCCGCAGAGGGCGGCAGGCTGCAAGGTGGCGCCGAGCAGTTGGGAGGATTTCAGGCCGCGCCCGGCGAGCGACAGCACCAGAACGCCTGCCACGCCCACGCCAATGCCGATCCAGGCCAGCCGGTTCAGCAGCTCTCCCAACACGATGGCGCCGATGATGGCGCCTTGCACCGACTCGGTTTTGGAATAGGCGGTGCCGACGGCGAAGTTGCGATAGCCGAACGCCATGATGAGCAAGGTGGTGCCGATGATCTGCAACAATCCGCCGGCGCCACATTCCATCACGAAGCGCAGGGTGAGGCCCGGCATCGGCCCCGGCGAGGCCCAGGCTGCCAGCGCCAGCAACAGCACCCCGGTCGGCAGCGCATAGACATAGCGGATGAAGCCGGTGGCGTTGACGCTGAGGCGGCCGCGGAGCTTCTGCTGCAGCGCCGTGCGCCACGTTTGAAACAGCGCGGCGGCGACGACGACGGGGATCCAGGCTTCGATCACACCCCCCACAGCGCCCGGGGTTCGGCCAGGGCGGCCTGCAATCCGGTGCGGGCCAGCATCAACTCGGTCTCGCGCTGGGCACTGTCCAGCACGTCGTCGATATCGACACGTGCCACACGCCGTCCTCGATGATGCTGCGGGCCGGGTCGACCGGAATGAGGGTGCCGCCGGACAGCAGCAGGTCGACATGCATCACGGATGCCCAGATTGTTCACGGGGAAACGGTAGAAGGCTGCTTCAGGAAATCAAGGCAAGGCTGCGTTGCGGATCAGTCCCGAACAACGTGGCCTCTGCGTACCAGGCGTTTGCCCTCGCTCCACTGCCACGCCACCAGGCCGGGAATGCCCACCGCGAGTTCGCGAACGCGCTTGACCATCGACAGTGCGATGGCGGTGTCCGGATGGATCTGGAACAGGCCGCAGACGAGGATGAAACCGGCCTCCTGCACGCCCAGCGCGCCGGGCACCACGAATCCCGCGCTGCGGGCGGCCATGCCGAGGCTTTCGATCACCAACGCCTGGGAGGCTGTCACGGTCACGCCCATCGCCGACAAGGCCAGCCAGACCTCGAACGTGCCGATGGCCCAGGCCACCAGGTGGATGGCGGTGGCCTTGGCCAAGGCCGGGCGATTGGCCTGAAGCCGCATCAGCTCGGCATGCAGGCCGCGCACCGATTCCACCGAAAGCCCCGGAAACACGCGTTGCAGCCGCGACGCGATGCCTTCGATCAACCGCAGCATGCCGGCGCGCTGGGCGATGACGAAGCCCGCAAGGCCGATGCCCATGGCGATGAGGCCGCCTTGGACCCACGGCTTCCAGCTTTGGTCGGAGCTGATGGCTGTCAGCACCGCGATGCCAGCCATCGTCCACAGAAACTGCGTCAGCGCCTCCACCGTGAGGTCGAGCGTGGTGCCGGCGCCGGCCACCGCCCCGGGCACGCCGCGCTGGGCGAGCATGCGGATGCCGACGAGGTTGCCGCCCATCTGGGCCACGGGGAGCAGCGAGTTCACCGCCTCGCGAATCCAGCGCAGGCGAAAATACACCCGCATCTTCGGCAGGCGGATGCCCACGGAGATGCGCCAGGCGATGGCGGACAGATAGAGCTGCACCAGATGCAGCGCCAGGGTGGCGGGTATTGCCCAGCCGGCTTGCAGCACCTCATGCCCGATGGCCTGCGCACCGAACCACGTGACCAGCCCGATGACGGCGGCACCGCCCACGACAATGGCCAGGATCGCGAATTTCATGAAGGGCGACAACGTTTCATTTCACGCCGGATAGGCCCCGAAGCTGCGATTGTGTCAAACGATTACAGCGCAGGCCTGTCGCGGTTTGGCGCGCGGGGGTCCACGCGGTATCCTCCGGCGGCGTCTTTTTGCGTTTCCTTGGAGATTTCATGTCCGTTCTGCGCCTGCACAACAATCTCACACGCCGGCGCGAGGATTTCGTGCCGCTCGACCCCCAGCATGTGCGGATGTATGTATGCGGCCCCACGGTGTACGACCTCGCCCATATCGGCAACGCGCGGGCCGACGTGGTGTTCGACGTGATGGCCCGGCTGCTGCGGGTGCTGTATCCGCGCGTGACCTATGTGCGCAACATCACCGACGTGGACGACAAGATCAACGCGCGGGCGCAGGCATCCGGGGAGAGCATCGGCGATGTGACGGCGCGCACCCTGGCGGATTTTCACGCCGACATGGCCTCGCTCGGAACGCGGCCGCCGGATGTGGAACCCCGCGCGACGCAGCATATCGGCGAAATGATCGTTCTGATCGAAAAGCTGATCGCATCCGAAAACGCCTATGCCGCGGAGGGGCATGTGCTGTTCTCGGTGCCAAGCTATTCCAAGTATGGGCACCTGTCCGGCCGGTCGCCGGAGGATCTGTTGGTGGGCGCGCGCGTGGATGTGGCCCCTTACAAGCGCGATGCCGGGGATTTCGTTCTGTGGAAGCCTTCCACGCCGGAGCTGCCGGGGTGGGACAGCCCGTGGGGCCGGGGGCGCCCGGGCTGGCATATCGAGTGCTCCGCGATGTCGTGGCGCTATCTCGGCGAGAATTTCGATATTCATGGCGGCGGCGACGATCTGCTGTTCCCGCATCATGAGAACGAGCTGGCGCAGTCCGTCTGCGCGTTTCCGGGCAGCCAGTTCGCGCGGGTGTGGGTGCATAACGGAATGCTGACGCTGAACGGCACGAAGATGAGCAAGTCGCTCGGCAATTTCCTCACCGTGCGCGACGTGCTCAAAATCGCGCCGGCCGAGGCGATCAGGCTTCTGCTGCTGCGGGCGCAGTATTCGCAGACGCTGGATTTCTCCGAGGCGGCCCTGCTGGAGTGCAAGCGCGACATGGACCGGTTCTATCGCGCGCTGGAGCGAACTCCGGCGGAGCGTGCGGCCGAGATTCCGGGCACCATCCTCGCCGCGCTGTGCGACGACCTGAACACGCCGGCGGCCTTCGCGGCGCTACATGCTCTGGCGGATGCCGCCATGGCGGGGGACGCGGGCGCGGCCGCGGGGATGCTGGCGGCGGGCGATGTGCTGGGGTTGTTCCAGCAGCGTCCGGAAGACTGGTTTCGCAGCGGGGACGACGCGGCCGAGATCGAGGCCCTGGTGCAGGCGCGGTTCGATGCCCGCAAGGCACGGGATTTCGCCGAGGCGGATCGTCTGCGGGCCGCGTTGGATGCGCGCGGGATCCAGTTGGAAGACAGCGCCACCGGCACGATCTGGCGCCGGAGCTGAGCCGCTTGACGCCGCTGCTGGACCCGTCGCTCGACCCGTTGTTCTGGGACAATCTGCGCGCGACCGTGGCCAGCGCGTGGCATGGCCATGTGCCGTTCGCGCATTGGCTGGTGGCCACGATGCAGCCGCGGCGGATTGTGGAGTTGGGCACGCATGCCGGCGTGTCCTACGCGGCGATGTGCCAGGCCGTGCAGCGCGGCGGCTTCGCGTGCGATTGCGTGGCGGTCGATAGTTGGGCCGGGGATGACCATGCCGGGGCCTATGACGACGACGTGTTTCGCGATGTTTCGGCGTTCAACGCGGCGCATTTTGCCGGTTTTTCGCGGTTGCTCCGGTCCAGCTTCGACGAGGCGGTGGGGCAGTTCGCGGATGGCAGCATCGATCTGCTGCATATTGACGGGTTTCACACCTATGAGGCGGTGCGCCACGATTTCGAGACCTGGCGGCCGAAGCTGTCGGACCGTGCGGTGGTTTTGTTTCACGACACCGACGTGCGGGTGCGGGATTTCGGCGTGTGGCGGTTCTGGGACGAGGTAAGGGATACCGGGTTCGGAAGCCTGGAATTCACCCACGCCTTCGGCCTTGGCATGCTCCTGGTAGGGCGCGAGACGCAGCCGGCGCTCGTGGAGCTCTGCCGCGCACCGGTGGCGGATGTGCAAGCGCGGTTCGCCGCCCTGGGTGAGCGCCACACCCTGACATTCGAGCGCGTTCGGGCGTTGGAGGTGGCGGACGCGGTGGTGGCCCCGCTCGCGATCGATCCCGGCGCCGATTGCGGGACGGTCTTCATCGCCGAGCGGTTCGCCGCCCCACCTGGTCTGCACGCCATCGCCCTGCCGCGCGACGCGGTGACCCGGGCCGAGGGCGCGTGCGCCGTGTGGGTTGTCAGCGCCGATGGGGATGCGCTGCGGCATGGCAACGTGGGCGCGGTGCCGCCGGGCGAGAGCGTGACGCTTGTGTTCGCGCCGTTCACCCACACGCGAACCCGACATTTCCATCTGTTCGTGACGTCACCCTGCCCGGCCTCGGCGGGCCTGCCCGCAGCACTGGCGCAGCGTCTGGCCAATCGCAGGGCGCCGATTGGGGTGCACACGCCGGCCCTTGCCCTGCCGGCGCTGCCGCCATCCGGGCTTTATCTCTATCACAACGAAACTGTGGAACTCGACGCATGACAGGACGCGATGGCGGCGCCGATCTGGTGCCGGTCGGCAACACGCCGGTGGTGATCCTGGTGCGCCCGCAGCTGGCCGACAATATCGGCGCGGTGGCGCGTGCGATGGCCAATGGCGGGCTGTTTCATCTGCGCCTGGTGGCCCCGCGCGACGGCTGGCCACAGGAACGCGCCTGGCGGATGGCGTCTGGCGCGGATCGACTGCTCGATGCCGCGACCGTGCATGCCACGGTGGCCGATGCGGTGGCCGACCTGCATCACGTGTATGCCACCTGCCCGCGCCCGCGCCACATCATCAAGCCGGTGCTGACGGCGCGCGGCGGGGCGGCCGAAATGCGCGTGGTGACGGCGCGGGATCTGCGCGTGGGGCTGCTGTTCGGCCCGGAACGCGCGGGGCTCGACAACGATGACATGGCGTGTGCCGACGCGCTGATCCGGTTTCCGCTCAATCCCGAATTCTCCAGCCTCAACCTGGCGCAGGCCGTGCTGGTGATGGCGTATGAATGGTGGACGACGGCGGACGAAACCATTTCGCGCACGTTGATGACCAACGAGACGCGCATCGCCACGAAAGGCGAGCTGGAGAACTTCCTGGGGCATCTGACGCATGAGCTCGATGAATGCGGCTTCCTCAAGAACCTGCCGAAGCGGCCGGGGATGGTGCGCAACATCCGCCACTACTTCCAGCGCGGCGAGGTCACGGAGCAGGAATTGCGCACGCTGCATGGCATCGTGACCGAGCTGGCGCTGGGGCGACGGTTACGGGGGCGGGTGGAGGCATCGCCGTCGACAACGGACGCCGTTGCGTTATAGCTTGATAAAAAACCACGGGGACTCACCATGATCGAACGTCGTGCCATGGTCAGCAGCACCGCCTTCGCGGCCGCCGCGGCTCTCGTTCCCACAGCCGCCGACGCGGCCACGGTCGCCCCCACCGCGGCGGACGCCCAGGACACCCCGATCTGGGCCCAGGAATACACCGGCGTGAAGGCGGGCGGCGTGAAGGCGGGCGGCGTGAACCTTGCCATCTATCGCAAGCGGGTGGGGCCGCCGGACGGCAAGCCGCGCCCGGTGCTGTTCTTCGTGCACGGGTCCACCGCTTCGGCACGGCCCACCTACGACCTCACGATCCCTGGCCGCGACGACGTGTCGATGATGAACGTGGCGGCGCGCTGGGGCTATGACGTGTGGGCGATGGACCACGAGGGATACGGCAAATCGTCGCGCACCGCGGGCAATTCGGATATCGCCAGTGGCGTGGAAGACCTGAAAGTGGCCGGCGACCTCGTTCTCAAGGAGACCGGCGAGGCGCGGATGCACATGATGGGCGAAAGCTCCGGCGCGCTGCGGGTGGGCGGCTATGCGATGGCTCGGCCGGATCGGGTGGGGCGGCTGGTGTTGCAGGCGTTCACCTATACCGGCCAGGGCTCGGGCACGCTCAGCAAGCGGGCGGAGCAGACGGAGTTCTATCGCACGCATAATCGCCGGCCGCGCGATGCGGCGATGCTGAATTCCATCTTCACGCGCGACCGGCCCGACACCACCGACCAGGACGTGATCGACGCGTTCATCAAAGCCGAGATGCCGTTTGGCGACAGCGCGCCGGCGGGCACGTATCTGGATATGACCGTGAACCTGCCGATCGTGCATCCCGACAAGGTGACGGCGCCGGTGCTGTTGGTGAGCGGGCAGTATGACGGCATCGCCTCGATGGACGACATCTGCGACTTCTTCAAGAAGCTCCCCAACGGCGACAAGCAGCTCACGATCATTCCGGGCGCTGCGCATACCTTGGTGAGCAGCAAGCAGCGTTTTGCGTTCTGGCGGGTGATGAAATCCTGGCTTGAAGGGTAACGCACGGCACGCCGCCACCGCGCTACCCGGCCGGGGACAGGCCCCCCTCCTCCCGAGGTCCGAACATACGCTTGCAGGAGTAGCCGGCCATAAGCGTGGCGTGGTAGGCATGCGTGCAGACCGATATTGCCGGATTCGTCGTTTTGATTGAGATTTTGACGAATTTCGCTGATCAGGGCGTGGTTCTGCCGCTGACCGTGGCTGTGACGGCAATTTTTGTTTTCACCGGCTGGTACCGAACGGCGCTGGTGTGGGCCTGTGTCGTATGTGCGGCGTTCCTTGTGATCGGCATCGGGAAAATTCTCACCGCCGCCTCGCTTCTGCCATGGCCGCAGCATTGGGATATGCGAAGCCCAAGCGGCCATACGGCCTCAGGCGCACTCGTCTATGGCGCGCTTCTGGGCCTGTTCGCGCCATGGCGTCATCGGCATGCGACCGCTTTCATATCAGCCAGCGTTCTCGCTGCTGCATTTGGCGCGAGCAGGGTTGCCCTGGGTGTGCACACGTTGTCCGACGTGATCGCCGGGGCCGTTGTGGGCGTGTGCGGCGCATTTGCGATGGTTCACTTCGCGGGCCCCCGGCCGGCCGGAACGGATTGTTCTCGTCGCATGGCAATCGTTGTTCCGGTGTGCGTTTTGGTCTTCCACGGGTTTCACGTCGATGCCGAGCCTTGGGTTGGGTCGCTCGCGGAGATGCTTTTATCGGCTTTGTCCAAGCCCTGAGCACAGACTGTCGGAGCCCTTCATCTGCGTCATGCGCTGGGTCATTCAGGCGTGCCATGACGTTTGAAACGTCAGACCGGCCGAGAACCGCAGCGAATATCGTGTGGGCTCTCGAAAATCAGTCAATTTTTTGGACAAGCAGCCCGATTTGGCTGTTGGCTTCTTCGAAAAATGCTGAATTCGCGAAAAAATAATTCGACGGTAAATCAGAGGGTTAAGCCGTAAGCACCTCACTCTGACGCCTTCGCATGACTGGTGCGCAGGAATTTTAGAAAAAAACCCAAGCCCCGCGTCCAAAATCATGTAAACACGGTATTGTGATAACGGTCACGTAAACGTGACAAAGCGTGCAACGTGATCGATGGAGCAATGTGATGACCACTGACGTGATCCTGAAGATGGTTGACGTTTGCGCCATCATTTTTCTCGCACTCAGTGCGACCGGCCAGATTTTCTAGCCCTTCACGCAGCAGCATACCCACTAGATGATGATGCGTTTGGGTTGATTAACCCGAACGCATAAACATGATTGATCAAACAAGAGTAGAGCGTGATGAGTTTAGCTTGAAGCATATCCGGAATTTTCGAGGTAGCGGCCGCATTCGTCGTGTTTGAAGTGGCCGAGCAGTTCCCCGCACCGCCTCCAGGTGTCTTCGACCGTTCGTTCAGCGGCTTTTCGCAGCAGATGCTTG
>JANYFG010000069.1 GCA_025362815.1 Rhodospirillales bacterium | reverse complement strand
GGCGCCCACGAGATCGATGCTGCTGCACCAAGCGACACGACCGATCCGGGGCCGAGGGTGGATAAGGAACTGCTTCAGATCAAGAACCTTGCCGACCAGGGGCTTTGGCACGGTGTCCATGTCGCACTGCGCTGGTATACGAAATCCCTGGTCGCGAGCGGCAGGCCCGAGGCTATTGCCATGATCGACGACATGAACGCCAGGGTTGCCGAAGCGAGAGCATCCGAGCCGTCGCGTGGTTGGGGCGACTTTCCGCAGGGGCGTATTCTTTGGACTGGGCCGCTCATGTTCCCGGCAGCCGTCCTGGAGGCAGGGGGGCAGGCGACCGAAGTGTCGCATTCAGTCTTTCACTGATCTCGGAATAGCTGCTGCCCTCGAACTCAGCGAGGAACACATCACCCTGCCTGACCAATATTCTTGGCTCCTCCCCTTGGCCTTCGCTTAGAAAAAGGGATATCCCATCAGGGCACTCCGAGTCGCGCAGTGGACGAAGACCTTTCTGGACAGCGTTCATCATGTCGAGCAAAGTAATTTTGGCGTGCTTCTCCGCACGCTCGGAGCGTCCCTCAAAGAACTCCTCCCAGAAAAGTCGGCAGACTTCCCATTGCCCATCCAGCCATGCTCCTTCGGCGATGGCGTCGTTGGCATCGAAATGCAGACGTGTCATGTAGCCCCGAGCACTCCTTCCGAAATGGTAGCTGACACCTTCCAGGGTTGTTTGACCGATCTTCATGACGCCTCCCGTTCGGCAGGAACGCTCGCATGGCCGGGAAGTGTCGGTAAACCCCTGACGGGCAGGCTAGGGGCGGAGGCGCAGCCGAAGGAGCGGGAGCGTCAGGCAGTCTTTGCAGCACCATCCGGTCAAGCACTTGCTGGACGACGCTGTGGTGTCTGCCGAGTTCGCGGCATCCCGCAGCCCTGGCCGAGACCAGGGCAACGAACCCCAGGGTGCGTGACTCGCTGCCGTCCGAAGACCTTGAGGCTTGGGCGCATTGTGGCTTGACCCAGGCCGTCCGTGTCGCCCCGGTCAGGACAGGCGCTTTCCGACGAGGGAGCGACGACGGCTCTGACGGGTAATGCATGTGGCCGGAGCCGTAATCCTCCCCGGAATACCCCAGGAACGAATCGTGCCATCTTATGCCAAATGCAGCACGTGTTGTGCCACCTTATGCCAAACGCCGTGCCACCTTATGCCAAACAGGAGTCAGCAAATACGGGGGTTTTCAGGGGATGCTGTGCCAAGTATTGCCAAACTCGACAGGTGTAGACGCAAGTTGAAGCAGGTTCTTTTGTGAACAAAAGAACCAAAAAACTTTATTCACTTGTTATGCGGCGTGTGGATATTTGCGATACACGCGTGATGAGAGAATAAAAGTCTTTTTCTTCAAAAAAGAAGATCCTTCAACACTCCACCACATTGACAGCTAGGCCACCAAGCGACGTTTCCTTGTATTTGGTCGACATGTCGCGGCCGGTCTGGCGCATCGTCTCGATCGCCTGGTCGAGGCTCACGCGGTGGCTGCCGTCGCCGTGCAAAGCAAGACGTGCGGCGTTGATGGCCTTGACGGATGCGATGGCGTTGCGCTCGATGCACGGGATCTGCACCAGCCCGCCCACGGGGTCGCAGGTCAGGCCCAGATTGTGCTCCAGCCCGATTTCGGCCGCGTTTTCCACCTGCTCGTTGGTGCCGCCCAAAGCCGCCGCCAGCCCGGCGGCCGCCATCGCGCAGGCGGACCCCACCTCGCCCTGGCAGCCCATTTCGGCGCCCGAGATGGAGGCGTTGCGCTTGATCAGCGCGCCGATCGCCGCCGCCGCCAGCATGAAGATCTCAATGCCCTGGGTGTTCGCGCCAGGCACGAAGCGTTCGTAATACGCCAGCACTGCCGGAATGATGCCTGCGGCCCCGTTGGTCGGTGCCGTCACCACGCGGCCGCCGGCGGCGTTCTCCTCGTTCACCGCCAGCGCCCACATGTTCACCCATTCGATGGCGCCGAGCGGGTCTGGGTCGTTCAAAATCGGCCGTGCCTCCAACCGCGCCAGCAACGCCGGGGCGCGGCGACGGACGCGCAGGCCGCCGGGCAGCTCGCCGGTGCCGATCAGGCCGCGGGCCACACAGGCCCGCATGGCGGCAACGATGGCGGCAATGCCCTCCACCACAGCCGCTTCGGTTTGCAGGGCGGTTTCATTCGCGCGCATCAGGCCCGCGATCGACAGGCCGGCGGCGCGGGCCTTGCGCAACAGCTCGGCGGCGTCGGCGAAGTGATACGGCACCGGAGGGGTCAGCGCCGACGCGTTGGCCCCGATCGGGGTGCCGGCCTCGTCGATCACGAAACCGCCGCCGATCGAATAATAAACGGTGCTGCGTGCGGTCTCGCCCGATGCGGTGAACCGCATGCCGTTGGTGTGCAGCGGCAGCGTCTCGCCATAGCGGAACACGAGGTCTGTCGTGCGATCGAACGCGATCTCCGCCCCGCCACCGAATGGCAGACGGCCGCGACGCGTGATGTCGGCGATCAGCATGGCTGCTTCGTCGGGGTCGACAGTGGCAGGAAGCTGGCCGGCGAGGCCGAGCATGATGGCGTGGTCGGTGGCGTGCCCAAGGCCGGTCAATGCCAGCGACCCGAACAGTTCCACCACCACGCGCCGGGCGGACCGCACGGTCTCGGCGAAGTGTGCGGCGGCGCGCATCGGCCCCACGGTGTGCGAGCTGGAAGGTCCGACGCCGATCCGAAACAAATCGAACAAACCGATCCAAGGCATCGTGTCCGGCGCATCCGGGCGTGCGATCGGGCCCACGATCACGACGCGGCGGCCGGGTGAAGGGGGCGCGCGTGAAGGAGCGGCGCGCGGAGTTGCGCCACGCGAACCGGCACCGGTGGGTGGCTGTAGTTCACGAGCGCGTAGATCGGATCGGGCGTCAACGTGCCGGCATTGTCCCGCGAGAGTTTGGTGAGGGCCGAAACCATGGGGTTCGCGCCCACCATGTCGCGGGCGAAGGCGTCGGCCTCGAACTCGTGGCGGCGTGAAATCCAGTTGGACAGCGGCGTGAGCGCCGGCGTGATCATGCCCAGCACCAGGCTGGCGGAAATGAGCCCGATGGCGTGGCCATGCTGTGCGAAACCAAATCCCTTCAGCAGCCAGGGTTGGCGGCACATCCAGCCATAGGCCCCGAGCATCACAAGCGCCATCACCGCGCCGCGAACCATGCCGTAGAGCGTGTGGCGGTATTTGAAATGACCCAGCTCATGCGCCAGCACGGCCTCCACCTCGTCCTGCGTCTGGGTGGCCAGAAGCGTGTCGAACAGCACGATGCGCTTGGCCCGCCCGAAGCCGATGAAGAAGGCATTGCCGTGCGACGAACGACGCGACGCGTCCATGGTGAACAGGCCGGATGACTGAAAGCCACAACGCGCCATCAGCGTCTCGATCCGCGTGCGCATCGCGTCGTCGGCCAAAGGCGTGAACTTGTTGAACAGCGGGGCGACGAAACGCAGATACACGAAGGGGGCGGCGGCCATGAGAACGACCACGCCCAGCCAGGCATACAGCCACCAGAAGGCGGATAACCGGTCCATGGCCCAGAACAGCGCAAGCAGCAGCGGCAGGCCGATGACGGCCTGAACGGCGAGGCCCTTGAGATAATCCGTCACGAAGATGGCAGGCGTTTTCTTGTTGAAGCCGAACCGGGCCTCGATCACGAAATCGCCGTAGAGGCTGGCCGGCAGGCCCACGATCATGCCGGGAAGGCTCACCACCACCACCAGCGCCACGTCACCCCACGGGGTCGGGATGGCTGCGGTGAGGCCGGCCAGCCAGTCCAGCCCCCAGATCACGCAGGCCAGGCTCACCGCGGTGCCCACCACGCCGCGGACCGAGCCGAGCCATAGCCGCGCCCGGGTGTAATCCGCCGCCTTCCGGTGGTCTTGCAACGGCACATGCGCCGCGAAATCGGCCGGCACCGTATCGCGATGCGCGAGCACGTAAGCAGCCTGACGGTGGTTGAGAACGAGCGTAAGCCCCTCCCACAGGCAGCTTGCGACGATGTAGGCCAGGAGAAGCGGCGGCATGACACATTCCGATCGCGGCTGATGCGCAGCCAGGTTGTGGCAACGACGGAGGAGAATCGATCTGGATTTTTGAGGTAAGCACATAAAATGGTGCCGCTTGTAGGAATTGAACCTACGACCTACTGATTACGAATCAGTTGCTCTACCCCTGAGCTA
Source organism: Rhodospirillales bacterium (assembly GCA_025362815.1). GTDB lineage: Bacteria > Pseudomonadota > Alphaproteobacteria > Acetobacterales > Acetobacteraceae > CAIQQQ01. The sequence continues at coordinate 58,952 of JANYFG010000069.1, read as the reverse complement.
AAGCGGCCACCTGCTCCGCTGGATCGGCGTTGGCCTGGGAAGGTTCTACCCCATCCGCCACCAGCAACAAGCCTGCGAACATGTAACGCGAGCCGTGCGTCATAGCGAAGTGCCGGCGTGGCTGCAACCCGAAGCGGCGCGCGCTGTTGATTACGTTGTATTCACTGGTATGGGCGCATGAGATGTCGGCTTGGATAAGGCCGCAATCGCTCCCAGCCCTTCAGCTCAGCAGGTTCATGCCCGACCAGGCCGCCCACACCCATGCCCAACTCCGCCTCCGCGAATGCGCGATCTGTGGGCTTTTTCAGACGATGCCGATTCTGCAGCGTCGGGGTGAAGCCTGTTGCGCGCGGTGTGGCAGCCTGCTGCGGCGGCAGCGGACGGATCCTGAGGGTCGAGCGCTGGCGTTGGCCGCGGCGGGGCTGATGTTGTTCGCGCTGGCGGTGTCGTTGCCGTTCCTGCGGCTGGATCTGGGGCCGGGGCAGCAGACGAGCCTGACCACGGGGCCGGTGGCGCTGGAGAACCAGGGCATGTGGGAATTGGCGCTGGTGGTGTTGGGCACGACGATGCTCGCGCCTTTGGTGAAGATGCTGGCGATGGTGTGGGTGCTGGTGGGTCTGCGGATGGCCAACCCGCCCGGCCACATGGCGGCGGTGTTCCGGTTGGTGGAGGTTCTCACCCCATGGTCGATGGTGGAGGTGTTCCTGCTCGGCGTTTTCGTGGCCTACACGAAGCTGGGCGACCTTGCACCGGTGCATGTCGGCGGCGGGCTTTTCGCGCTGGGTGGCCTGATGATGCTGATGGCGGCGGCAGATGCGTCCCTGGATCACGAGGCGATCTGGGAAAAATTGGAGCCGCCTTGGCTCGCCGGCCAATCGCCGCCCCCCCCGCATCAACGTATCGCCTGCGACAGCTGCGGCCAGGTGACGCGCAAGCCGATCGGGGGCCGCCGAGCCGCCTGCCCGCGTTGCGGCAGCTACCTTCGCCATCGCAAACCCGACAGCCTCACGCGCACCTGGGCGCTGCTGGCGGCCGCCGCGGTGCTTTACATCCCCGCCAACGCGCTGCCGGTGCTGACCGTGATACGGTTGGGCCAGGGCGCGCCCAGCACCATTCTGGCCGGGGTGGAGGAGTTGGGCACGGCGGGTCAATGGCCGCTGGCGGCGCTGGTGTTTGTGGCCTCCGTCGCCGTGCCCATGCTCAAGCTGTTCGGGCTGACCATCCTGCTGATCAGCACGCGGCGCCATAGCCGCCTCAATCTCGAACAGCGAACGTTGCTGTACAAGATCGTGGAGGCGGTGGGCCGCTGGTCGATGATCGATGTGTTCATGATCTCCATCCTCACGGCCATGGTGCAGGCCGGTGCGCTGGCGAGCGTGGTGGCGGGGCCGGGGGTGCTTTGCTTTTGCGCCGTCGTGATATTGACGATGCTGGCCGCCAACAGCTTCGACCCGCGGCTGATGTGGGATGCCGCCGACAAGGATGAGGAGAGCGCCGCACCATGAGTGACCCGACCGTGCCAGCGCCTGACCCCACCGATGTCGGCGATACCGAGGCCGCTGCCACCGCCGCCACGGGCAGCACGCAGCCCGACGGCACCCCCGCCGCCGCCACACGCCGCGCGCGCCGGTTTCAGTTGATCTGGCTTATCCCGATCGTGGCGGCGCTTGTGGCGGGATATCTGGCCTATCGCACAATCTCGCAGCGCGGCCCCACCATCACGTTGACCTTTCGCTCGGCGGATGGGCTGAAGGCGGGAACCACCAAGATCCGGCACAAGGCGGTGGACCTCGGCACGGTGGATACGATCCGGCTCAGCGACGATCTGTCCAGTGTGGTGGTGCGCGTGCAGATGCAGCGTGAGGCCACGGACGAGTTGACCGACAACGCGCGCTTCTGGGTGGTGCGGCCGCGACTCAACGCGGGCAACGTCTCGGGGCTCGATACCCTGCTGTCCGGCGCCTATATCGAGCTCGACCCCGGAATGCCCACGCCGCAGCCGGCACCGCCGCGCCGTGATTTCACGGGGCTGGAGGAGCCGCCGGCCATCCGTTCGGACGAGCCTGGGCAGAGCTACGTTCTGCAGGCCACGCGGATCGGCGGGATCACCAGCGGCTCGCCCGTGCTGTATCGCGACGTGACGGTGGGCGAGGTGCTGCGCTGGGACATGGCACCTGACGGGCAATCCTTCACGGTGACCATTTTCGTGCGCAACCAGTTCACCAGGCTGGTTCGGGTGGGCACCCATTTCTGGGACGTGTCGGGCATCGGGGTGGACCTGGGGGCGAGCGGCGTGCAGGTGCGCCTGGAGAGCCTTCAGGCCCTGCTGGCCGGCGGCATCGCGTTCGACACCACCGCCGAGGCGCGCAACACGCCCGTGAGCAAGGCCGACGCCGAATTCAGGCTGTATCGGGACCAGGCGACCGCCCATGCCGCAGGCTATGAGCGCCGCATTCCGTTCGTCACCCGGTTCGAGGGGTCGGTGCGTGGCCTTGCGGTGGGCGCGCCGGTGGAGGTGTTCGGCATCCAGATCGGCTCCGTCACGGATGTTCACCTGGAGTTCAATCCGGACAGCAGCGAGGCCCATGTCGACGTGAAGTTCGAGATCCAGCCGGAGCGCATTTTGCAGCCAGACCAGATCGATCAGAAGTCACCGCTTGCCACCACCCAGGCCCTGGTGCAACGCGGCATGCGGATTCAGTTGCATACCGCCAACTATCTGACAGGGCAGCTTTTTCTCGGCATCGATCTTGTCAAGGGTGCAGCACCCGCCGACGCGAGCGTGACGTCGGATGGCGCACTGTATTTCCCCGCGAATGCCGGCGGCATGGATAATCTGATGTCCAGCGCCAGCGACCTCATGCAGAAACTGTCCAGCGTCCCGTTCGAGCAGATCGCCGCCGACCTGCAAAAAACGATGCGCAACGTCAGCGATCTCACCAGCGGCCCCGAGTTGAAACAAGCGCTGCAGGGAGCCGCGGGTGCGATGACCGCGGCGCAGGACGTGGTGCGCAAGGTGGATACAGGGGTGACGCCGGTGCTGCGTCGCCTGCCCGAGATCGCCGCCAGCCTACAGCAGACCATCGACCGCGCGTCCAAGCTGGTGGCATCGGCGGATGCGTCGTATTTCGGTAACTCGCAGGTCAAGCGCGATGTTGAACGGCTGTTGCCGCAGTTGAGCGATACCGCGCGGTCTGTGCGGTTGCTCGCCGATTTCCTGACGCAGCATCCAGAAGCGCTCATCCAGGGCCGAACCGGAAAGGCTTATGAACGATGACGCCGATGCGTGTGACCCGGGGAGCGTTGCTGGCTGCGATGGGCGCTGGGATGGTGGTTTTGGCCGGCTGCGGATCGTCGCCGTCGCCGGTACTCTACACGCTCGCCGCCCAGCAGGGTGCTGCGATCCCCACGCAGAAGCTGAGCGTGGAACTGCGCCGGGTGGGGCTCGCCGGCTATCTCGACCGTCCGGAGATGGTGCGCGGCACCGTCGATTTCAGGCTTCAGGTGAATGACGGGGATCGCTGGGGCGAGCCGCTGGGGCGCATGCTGGACCGGATCCTGACCGAGGATCTCGTACAGCGGTTGCCGAATGCCGCGGTTTTCGCGGAATCGGGCGCCATTTCCACGCGCCCGGACACGGTGCTGGAGATCGATATCCAGCGGCTGGACGCCGATCCCGGCGGGATCATGGTGCTGCTCGCGCAGATTGCGGTACGGCCGGACGGCAAGCCGGCACGCGCGCTGACCACGCGGCTGACCGCGCCGATCGGCGGAACGGGCTCGCAGGCCCATGCCGCCGCCATGAGCACGATCGTGGGCCAACTGGCAGACCGGATCGCCTCTCTTCTGGCCAATCAGAGCTAGCTCAGGCTCCGTCGCCGACCTGATTGAGCCCGGCGTTGCGGCGCAAAGTGGGCAGGCCGACGCCGGCTGCATCGAAGCCACCGTCGTTCGCGAGCGCCTGGCCGTTCACGTAGCTGGCCTCCTTGCTGCAAAGGAAGCCGACGACGTTGGCCATCTCTTCGACGGTGCCGTAGCGGCCGAGCGGGATGGTGTCGTAATAATCCGACCGGATCGCCACGCTATGGACCAGTTTGGCCATTTCGGTCTCGACCGGCCCGGGACAGACCGCGTTCACGCGCACGCCGTAATTGCCGAATTCGACGGCGAGCTGCTTGGTGAGGTGAATGATCGCGGCCTTGCTGGTGCCGTAGGCCACCCGCAGCGTGCTGGCGCGCAGGCCAGAGATCGACGCGATGTTCACGATGGCGCCGCTTTTGCGTGCCACCATGATGGCGCCGAAGGCTTGCGCGCAGAGAAACGCGCCATCGAGATTGGTGCCGAGCACGTGGCGCCATTCGGCGAACGAGGTTTCCAGCACGGGCTTGAACACGGCCACGCCGGCGTTGTTGACCAGCGCGTCCACGCGGCCCCAGCGGGCCATGATCGCGGCGGCGGCGGCGTCGACCTCAGCCTGGTCAGACACGTCGCAAGGCCGCGCAAGCACGGTGTCGGGCGAAGCGAGGGTGGCTTCGGTGGCCGCCAGCGTGGTTTCGTCGTTGTCGAGCAGGGCGACGTTATAGCCCTTGTTCAGGAACCACGTGGCAATCGCCAGACCAATGCCGCGCGCGGCCCCGGTCACGACGGCAACCGGGCGGGGCTCTGTGGAATGGGGCATGCGGTTCTCCCTAAGTCTTGTTATCCGCCTTATTTTGGCGGGTTGGCGGCGCGCCACTGGGCGACATTGCGATTGTGGTCTTCCAGCGTCCTGGCAAAGACATGGCCGCCATTGCCGTCCGCCACGAAATACAGATCGTCGCTGACATCGGGCTTGGCGACCGCCTGCAGAGCAGCGAGGCCGGGGCTGGCGATCGGGCCCGGCGGCAGCCCTGGAGCGGTGTAGGTGTTGTAGGGGTTGAGCGATTCGAGATCGGCCTTGGTCAGGCCGCGATCGTTGGTCAACATCCCGCCGGTGACGGCATAGGCGGTGGTGGGATCTGATTGCAGACGCATGCCGCGGCGCAGGCGATTGAGGAACACGGCGGCGACATGCGGGCGCTCCTCGGGGCGCGACGTCTCGCGCTCCACGATGCTGGCCAGTGTGAGCATGTCGCGCGGCGTGGCCAGCGGCAGGTCGGCGGCACGCACGGCCCATATCTTGGCGAGGTTGCGGTCCATGGCGGCGCGCGCGCGGTCGAGCAGGGCGGCGCGGGACGTGCCGAAGGTGTAGGCGTAGGTTTCCGGCATCGTCTCGCCCTCGGCGGGCACCGGCGTGTCACCGTCGAGCGCGATGGCGCGGTCGAGCAACTGGGCGATCTGGGCGGCGGTGAGGCCCTCGGGAATGGTGATCTTGTGTTGCACGGGCTTGCCGCCGCGCAGGATGGCCAAGGTGGCGAGCAGGCTGGCATGTTCGGGGAAGGTGAACTCGCCGGCCTTCAGCGGGCCTTTGCCCATGGTGATGACGGCGGCGGCGCGCAGACCGATGGCGCTCGACACGACTCCGGCGGCCTCGAGCGTCTCTCCCACTTCGGCTGGGGTGCCACGCGGCACGTTGAGGGTGCGCACGGCTTCCAACGGGCCGGGGGCGGTGGCGCGGTCATAGCCGAACAATCCGGCCGCCACGAGAAGGCCCGCGATCAGGATCAGGGAAACGAACGTGGTGAGCAGGCGGCGCATGCGGCGGCTCCGTTCGGATCAAGCCACCTTCTTGAAGATGATGGAGGCATTGGTGCCCCCAAATCCAAAGCTGTTGGAGAGCACGGCGTCTACCTTGCGGTGCTGCGCGGTATGGGCCACACGGTCGATGATGCTCTCGCGCGAGGGATTGTCGAGGTTGAGCGTGGGCGGCACAACCTGGTCGCGGATGGCCATGATGGAGAACACCGCCTCGATGGCACCGGCGGCGCCGAGCAGGTGGCCGGTGGCGGATTTGGTGGACGACATGGCGAGGCGACGGCCGTGGTCGCCGAAGAAGCGTTCGACGGCCTGCAGTTCGAGGTCGTCGCCGAGCGGTGTGGAGGTGCCGTGGGCGTTGACGTATTGCACGTCCTCCACGTTCATACGGCCGTTGCGGAAGGCGCCCTTCATGGCGCGGAAGGCGCCGTCATGGCCCTCGGCGGGGGCGGTGATGTGATGCGCGTCGCCGGACAGGCCGTAGCCGCCCACTTCGGCGTAGATGGTGGCCCCGCGCCGTTTGGCGTGCTCGTATTCCTCCAGCACCACCACCCCCGCCCCTTCGCCCATCACGAAGCCGTCACGGTCGCGGTCCCACGGGCGCGAGGCCTTCGTGGGCGTGTCGTTGAAGGCGGTGGACAGCGCGCGGGAGGCGCAGAAGCCGGCGATGCCGATGCGGTTGACGGCCGATTCGGCGCCGCCCGCCACCATCACGTCGGCGTCGCCGAACATGATCAGGCGCGCGGCGTCACCGATGGCGTGCACGCCGGTGGCGCACGCGGTGACCACGGAATGGTTGGGGCCCTTGAAGCCGTATTTGATCGACACGTGGCCCGAGGCCAGGTTGATCAGGGCCGAGGGGATGAAGAATGGCGACAGACGGCGGATCTTGCCCTCATGAAGCTGAATGGCGGCTTCGTAGATGGTTTCCAGGCCGCCGATTCCGGACCCGATCATCACGCCGGTGTTGCACGCCTCGTCCTCGGTCTGGGGCGTCCAGCCGCTGTTCTCGACCGCCTCGGAGGCCGCGACCATGGCGAACTGGATGAAGCGGTCCATCTTCTTCATGTCTTTGGATGGAATCCACTCCGACAGATCGAGCCCGCCATCGGCGCGCTGACCTTGTGGAATCTGGCCGGCGATCTTGGCCGTCAGTTCCGACGTGTCGAAGGATTGGATGGCGCCGATGCCGGACTCGCCCCGCAGCAGACGCTGCCAGACGTGGTTCACCCCGATGCCGAGCGGGCATGCAATGCCCATCCCGGTGACCACAACCCGCCGCATCTGCGCCATTCCTCACCCACCCACAACATCAACACGCGTTGATCGCGCGCTGTCGGCCCCTCGCAATCAGCCGGCAGCGATGCCGGCGATGTCGATCAAGCCGCCTTCTGCTTCTCGATATAGTCGATCGCATCCTTGACGGTGCCGATCTTCTCGGCGGCGTCCTCGGGGATCTCGACGCTGAACGCTTCTTCGAACGCCATCACCAGTTCAACGGTGTCGAGGCTGTCGGCTCCCAGATCGTCGATGAACGACGCCTCGGGCGTCACCTTCACTTCGTCGACGCCGAGATGCTCGACGACGATTTTCTTCACCCGATCGGCGATGTCGCTCATGTCCACTCAAACTCCTGCTTGCCGGTTTTGTTGCTGATCGCCACGCCGGCCCTGGCAGACGGCCAGCGGTTGATCCCTGATTTCCGCCCGCGCCCATCCCGGACGAAGCCGGGCGCGCTTAGCACGGATTTGTCACACTCGCCAATCGTGACGCAAAGCGCGGATTGTTTCAGCGTGTTGCAGCACGCCGATGACGGCCGATTTTTCGTTCAGATCATCGCCATCCCGCCGTTGATGTGCAGCGTGGCGCCGGTGACCCAGGCCGCCTCGTCACTTGCGAGATAGAGCACCGCGGCCGCGATGTCGCGGGGCTGGCCGAGCCGGCCGAGCGGGATGGCCTCGGACAGTTTTTGCTTTTGCGCCTCCGTCAGCGCGTCGGTCATCGGCGTCTCGATGAAGCCGGGGGCCACCATGTTCACGGTGATGCCGCGCGAGCCCACTTCCTGCGCGAGCGCCTTGGTCATGCCCACCAGGCCCGCCTTGGCGGCGGCATAGTTGGCCTGGCCGGGATTACCGGTGGCGCCCACGATGGAGCCGATGCCGATGATGCGGCCGGCCCGGCGGCGCAGCATCCCCTTCAGGGCCGCGCGCGCGAGTTTGAACGGCGCGGTGAGATCCACGTCGATCACACTGTCCCAGTCCTCGTCCTTCATGCGCAACGCCAGCATGTCACGCGTGAGGCCGGCATTGTTGACGAGAATCGCCAACGGTCCGGCCGCGGCCTCGGCGGCGGCGACCAGCGCGTCGGCGGCCCCAGCCTCACGCAAGTTTGCAGGGCAGACATGCGCGCGCTCGCCCAGCTCGGTGGCGAGAATTTCCAGCGCGTCACGGCGCGTGCCGGAAAGCACGACGATCGCGCCCTGGGCGTGCAGGGTGCGGGCGATCTCGGCGCCGATGCCGCCGGAGGCACCGGTGACGAGGGCGGTCTTGCCATCCAGCTTGAACATCGCGCTTTGGGTCTTTCAGATGGTTTTAAGCAGGGCTTCGATCTCGGCCGGGGTGCCGACCGAGGCGGTTGCGGCGTCTGGCGCGATGCGGCGGATGAGGCCGGACAGCACCCGGCCGGCGCCGAGTTCGATGAAGCTGGTCACGCCCATCGCCACCATCGCCGCCACACTCTCCCGCCAGCGCACGGTGGCGGTGACCTGTATGACCAGCAGACGCACGATCTCGTCCGGCTCGGTCACCTTGGCGGCGGTGACGTTGGCGACCAGCGGCACGATCGGCGGCAGCGGGCGGCTGGCATCCAGGGCGTCGCGCATCGCATCGGCGGCAGGTGCCATCAGCGCGCAATGAAACGGGGCTGAGACCGGCAACAGCAGCGCGCGCTTCACGCCGCGTGTTTTGGCGATCTCGATGGCGCGCTCGACCGCGACCCGGTGGCCGGAGATCACCACCTGACCGCCACCATTGTCGTTCGCGGCCTCCACCAGCTCGCCCGGCGCGGTGGCCTCGGCGCAGATGGACAGAGCGAGGTCCAATTCGGCCCCCAGCAACGCCGCCATCGCGCCCTCGCCGGCCGGCACCGCCTTTTGCATGGCGAGACCCCGCAGGCGCAGCAGGCGTGCGGCCTGTCCGGTGGTGAAGCTGCCGGCGGCGGCGAGCGCGGTGTATTCGCCCAGGGAGTGCCCGGCGACGAGCACGGCGCGGTCGGCGACGGAGAACCCGCCTTCGCGTTCCAGCACCCGCAGCACGGCCATCGAATGCGTCATCAGCGCCGGCTGGGTGTTCTCGGTGCTGGTGAGCGCTTCGGGCGGCCCCTCGAACATGATCTTGGACAGTTTTTGCCCAAGCGTTTCGTCGACCTCCTCGAAAATCTCCCGCGCGGCACTGAACGCCGCGGCAAGATCGCGGCCCATGCCGACAGTCTGGCTGCCTTGGCCGGGGAAGATGAACGCGTGAACCGCCATGGAGACTGATCCGTAAGAGAGGGCGGCGGTATCCGGCCCTGCCGCAATTATGTCAATGTTCGGGCGGATAAAGTTGGGTGAGGCGGTTTTGGGTCAGGATGTGTCATGTGTCGTTTTCTCGCGTATCGTGGTGAGCCTTTGCTGCTGGAGGAACTGGTCGCAGCGCCCGCCCATTCGCTGATCCATCAGTCGATGCACGCCACTGAGGCGAAGACCGAGACCAACGGAGACGGGTTCGGCATCGGCTGGTATGGCGAGCGCCCGAATCCCGGGCTTTATCGCGAGGTGCATCCGGCGTGGTCCGATGAAAACCTGCGCTCGCTGTGCGCGCAGGTGCGGGCCGGGCTGTTCTTCGCCCATGTGCGCGCCGCCACCGGCACCGCCACCACGCGCGCCAACTGCCACCCATTCTCGGCCGGGCGCTGGCTGTTCATGCACAACGGCCAGATCGGCGGCTGGCATGCCGTGCGCCGTAAGGTGGAGTCGATGATCCCCGATGCGCTGTATCCGCTGCGCGCCGGCACCACGGACAGCGAGGCGATCCTGCTCTGTGCCATGGCGAACGGGCTGGAAGATGATCCGGTGGTATCGATCAGCCTCACATTGGCGAAAATACTCGGCCTGATGCGCGAGGCCGGCGTGACGGAGCCGCTTCGCTTCACCGCCTGCCTCAGCGACGGACAGCGGATCTGGGCGTTTCGCTGGTCGTCTGACCGCAGGCCACCGACCTTGTATTGGCGTGAGGACGACACCGGGCTGGTCGTGGTGTCCGAGCCGATCGACGCCCATCCCACCGACTGGCACGCGGTGCCGCCGGCTTATTGCCTGTTCGCGGATCGCGATCGGCGCATTGCCCTGTCACCGATGCCGGAGATTGCGGCATTGCTTCCGGTGGCGCACGAAATCGCGTAAACAGCGCCGCGAACGGCGGGTTCGGCGGGGGCGCGTGGCAGGCATGGACACGGCGATTTTCGACCTGATGGTGATCGGCGGCGGCATCAACGGCTGCGGCATCGCGCGAGACGCGGCCGGGCGTGGGCTGAAGGTGGCACTGTGCGAGCGCGCGGATCTCGGCGGTGCCACGTCGTCGGCGTCCACCAAGCTGGTGCATGGCGGCTTGCGCTATCTGGAGCATTACGAGTTCCGCCTGGTGCGCGAGGCGTTGCAGGAGCGTGAGGTCCTGTGGGGCATCGCGCCGCATATCATCTGGCCGCTGCGCTTCGTGCTGCCACACCATAAGGGTCTGCGGCCGGCCTGGCTGCTGCGGCTGGGGTTGTTCCTCTACGACCATATCGGCGGCCGGAAACTGCTGCCCGCCACCATCACGCGCCGGCTGGACGACGGCATCCTCAAGCCGGAATTCACCACCGGGTTCGAGTATTCGGATTGCTGGGTCGAAGATTCACGCCTTGTGGTGCTGAACGCGCGGGATGCGGCGGATTTGGGCGCCACCATCATGACGCGCACTGAATGCCTGTCGGCCGCGCGGGCGGACGGTGTGTGGTCGGTGACGGTGCGCGCGCTCGACGGCCAAACCCAGGCGATCCGGGCCAGGGTGCTGGTCAATGCCGCGGGCCCCTGGGTGGCGCACGTCCTTGGGCAGGTGATACGGGCGAACACGTCCGCGAAGGTGCGCATGGTGCAGGGCAGTCACATCGTGGTGCCCCGGCTCTACGCGCATGACCGCTGCTACATCTTTCAAAACGCTGACAATCGTATTTTCTTTGCCATCCCGTATGAGCGGGATTTCACGCTGATCGGCACCACCGATCAGGACTATGTGGGCGACCCCGCCGACGTGCATGCCACCGAGCCGGAGATTGCCTATCTCTGCAAGGGTGCCAGCGATTATTTCGCCGTGCCGGTGCGGCCCGACCAGGTGGTGTGGACGTATTCCGGCGTGCGGCCGCTGTATGACGACGGCGCCGGCGCGGCCCAGGAAGCGACGCGGGACTACGTGCTGACATTGGATGCTCCGGAGGGCGGGCCGGCGCTGCTCAGCGTGTTCGGCGGCAAGATCACCACCTATCGTCGGCTGGCCGAGGCGGCATTGGAGAAACTGGCCTCGCATCTTCCCGCACCATCCGGGGCTTCGGCGGGCTGGACCGCCCATGCGACACTGCCAGGCGGCGATTTTGACCGGCTGGGGTTTGGGGCGCTGGTCGATGACATGTTGAAAGATCGCCCCTGGCTGCCGCCGGCCACCGCCACCCGCCTGTGCCGTGCCTATGGAACACGGGCCACGCGGATCATCGAGGGTGCGAAGTCCCTTTCGGATATGGGGGAGTGGTTCGGCGCGGATCTCAGCGGCGCCGAACTACGCTACCTCGCGCGGGAGGAATGGGCGCGCACGGCGGCCGACGTGGTGTGGCGGCGCAGCAAGCTCGGCCTGCGGCTCACCCAATCCGAAATCATCCGTGTGGACGAGGCGCTGGCCGCGCTGGCGGAGCATCACCCAGCCTATTGAGTGGCCGCAAGGTAAGCCCAGCCGTATTTCCTGACGCTGTCATCAAGCTGCAACCCAGCCACAAAGCCGGGTTTAAGGTTTGGTATCGGCTTTTTAACTCTTTGGAGCACAAAATAGGTGGTGCACCCGCGGTTCAATCGGGAAAGAATGTGTGGCGAGGGGGTTTTGACGGCTTGTCCGGCTGGACTCCTGACCAAGCGGTTCCAGTTCTACCGTGAGATGCCATCCAGTTTGCCCCGTGCCACCGCGTCTCTCGTTTGACTTTTTTTGGCTTATCGCCAGGAGCGTTCGATCCCATGCTCTCCCGCAATTTAGAACAGACGCTCCATCGTGCCCTTTCGCTCGCCAGCGAGCGCCGGCACGAATACGCAACCCTCGAGCATCTTCTGCTCGGCCTCGCCGATGACACGGACGCCGCCACCGTGCTGCGCGCCTGTGGCGTGGACCTGGACAAGCTGCGCACGGAACTGACGGAATTCCTGGACAAGGAACTGTCGGGCCTGGCGACGGATCGCCCGGGGGACCCGAAACCCACCGCCGGATTTCAACGTGTGGTCCAGCGTGCGGCCATTCACGTGCAATCCTCCGGCAAGGAGGAAGTGACAGGCGCCAACGTGCTGGTGGCGCTGTTCAGCGAGCGCGAAAGCCACGCCGTGTATTTCCTGCAGGCGCAGGACATGACACGGCTGGATGCGGTGAATTTCATCAGCCACGGCATCGCCAAGGCGCCAGGCCGCAGCCAGACCCGCGCCGCCCAGGGCTCCACGCCCTCGGGCGAGACGCCGCCGGAGGCCGAGCGCGAGGAGAAATCCGCCAAGCGCAGCCAGGACGCGCTGTCGAACTACTGTGTGAATCTGAACAAGAAGGCGATGGCCGGGAAGATCGACCCGCTGATCGGGCGCGATTCCGAGATCGAGCGGACGATCCAGATCCTGTGTCGCCGGACCAAGAACAATCCGCTTTATGTGGGCGATCCCGGCGTGGGCAAAACCGCCATCGCCGAGGGGCTGGCCAAGCGGATTGTGGAAGGCGACGTGCCGGAAGTGCTGGCGAAGTCGACCATCTATTCGCTCGACATGGGCGCGTTGCTGGCCGGCACGCGGTATCGCGGCGATTTCGAGGAGCGGTTGAAGGCGGTTGTGACGGAGCTGGAAGCGCAGCCCAACGCAGTGCTGTTCATCGACGAGATCCACACCGTGATCGGTGCCGGCGCCACGTCTGGCGGGGCAATGGATGCGTCCAACCTGCTGAAGCCGGCTTTGGCGGCGGGCACGCTCCGTTGCATCGGCAGCACGACATACAAAGAGTTCCGGACCTATTTTGAAAAGGACCGCGCCTTGGTGCGCCGGTTCCAGAAGATCGACGTCAACGAGCCCTCGATCGAGGATACGATCAAGATCCTGCGCGGGCTCAAGACGAACTACGAGAAGCACCACAAGGTGCGTTACACCGAAGAAGCGATCCGCGCGGCCGTGGAGCTTTCGGCCAAATACATCCATGATCGCAAGCTGCCGGACAAGGCGATCGACGTGATCGACGAGGTGGGTGCGAGCCGGATGCTGCAGCCGGAGGGCAAGCGCCGCAAAACGGTGACGCTGCGCGACGTGGAGGAGATCGTGGCCAAGATCGCCCGCATCCCACCCAAATCCGTCTCCGCCGACGACAAGGAGACGCTGCGCAACCTGGATCGCGATCTGAAGTCGATGGTGTTCGGCCAGGACAAGGCGATCGAGGCTTTGTCGGCGGCGATCAAGCTATCGCGGGCCGGGCTGCGCGAGGCGGAGAAGCCGATCGGCAACTACCTGTTCTCTGGCCCCACAGGCGTTGGCAAAACCGAGGTGGCGCGCCAGCTGGCGAGCACGTTGGGCATCGAGCTGGTGCGGTTCGACATGTCTGAATACATGGAGCGGCACTCCGTCAGCCGGCTGATCGGCGCGCCGCCGGGGTATGTGGGCTTCGACCAGGGCGGCATGCTGACCGACGCCATCGACCAGCATCCGCATTGCGTGCTGCTGCTCGATGAGATCGAGAAGGCGCATCAGGACCTCTACAACATCCTGTTGCAGGTGATGGATCACGGCAAGCTGACCGACCACAACGCCAAAATGGTCGATTTCCGCAACGTGATCCTGATCATGACGACCAACGCTGGCGCGGCCGACATGGCAAAAGAAGCCATCGGCTTCGGGCGTGAGGGGCGCGAGGGGGAGGACGGCGATGCGATCAAGCGCATGTTCACGCCGGAATTCCGCAACCGTCTGGACGCGGTGATCCCCTTCGCGGCGCTGACGCAGGACACCGTGGGCCGCGTTGTCGAGAAGTTCGTGATGCAGCTGGAGGCCCAGCTCGCCGATCGGAACGTGACGATCGAGCTGTCGTCCGGTGCCAAGGAGTGGCTGGCGGAACGGGGCTACGATCGCCTGTATGGCGCGCGGCCGTTGGCACGCGTGATCCAGGAATACATCAAGAAGCCACTGGCGGAGGAACTGCTGTTTGGTCGCCTGACGAAGGGCGGCTCGGTCAAGGTGACACTGAAGGACAAGGCGTTGGATTTCGAGGTGATCGAAGCCAACAGTCCACCCAGCGTGAAACCGGAATCCGACGATATCGAGCGCGAGGCCGAGACCGCCGAATAGGGCGGGAAGACATCAGATCATGATGTTCTGGGAAAGGGCGGCATCTCGTCGGGGTGCCGCCCTTTTTCGTGTCCGGCCGGGTCAGGTGAAGTGGCCGATATCGACCTCCACGAACGCCTTGGACAATTGCGCGTAAGGGATCAGCGACGCCTGGTTGAAGCCCCAGGGGTTGCCCACCTGCACCATCGCCGCCGAACCGGTGCCGATGACCTTCTCGAACATGTAGGCGTGGCTGTTCACCAGGTTGAAGCCAAGCTTGCCGCCGCCGGTGTCCATCGTGATCAGATCGCCCTCGGCGACGAAGGCGATGAGCTTTTGCAACGTGAGCTGGGCGGGGGCCATGAAACTGGCGGCGTGGCCGGTGATCTGCTGCATGACGATCATCGGATTGCCGCCGTTGGCGACGGCGCCGTATCCCCCATCGAGCATGGCGATCGCTTTTTCCAGCACCTGCGGCCAGATCTCCTTCTGGCCATTCACGACGTTCTGCGTCGACTGGTTGTTGACGCCGGCGCTGCTGAACGTGTTGTCGACCGTGACGGTGGTTGCTTTGAACGCGGTGGCGCCGTAGCCGGCCACCCGCCCGTTGGCGCCGACGAACAGTGTCACGGTTTCCGTGCCGTTGGCGTTTACCTTGATCAACCGATTGATCGCGTCTGGATGCGTGAGCGCCAGTTCGCCGATGGAGGCGATCAGGAAACAATCGCCCAACTGGCCTTGGTGAAGGTCATTGACGCTGATGGCCGCCGTGTCGCCGCTCTCTTGCAAAAAGAGAGCGGTTTTGAGAGCGGTGCCGCCGAAGCCGCCGGGGCCCGCCGCGTTGGTGACGCTCTCGTCGATGCAGGTTGGGGTGTCGTCCTGCGGTGCCTCGAATGCTTTCAGTCCGGCCAGGGTTGCGGAAACAGGCTTGTGGAGCAAGGCGTTCAACGACATGTCACGTCTCCGATTTGATGCGCTGTCTCAATTTTGCGCAAAAAATGTAAACGCGAGATGAACCGCTACCGGAAAATCAGCGGCGCCCGGTGAAAGTTTGCGTGTCCGCCGAAATGGAGATGCTCTCACCCACGGCGTTGAGCCGCCATTTCGTGCGGGTGCTCTCGTCGTAGAGGACAAGGCCCGCCTTTTCCCCCCGCACCCAGCGGCCCGACGTGCCGGAGAAGCTGTTCCAGACAAAGGTGCCGTTGGGGCTGATGGTAAGGTCGCCCTGCCCGAGGCCGGGCTTTGCGGCGAGGAGGTAGGAGCCGGGCACGTCCAGGGCGTTCATATAAGATTCGCCGGGACGATTGGTGTGCCAGACGCCGAAAAGCTCGCTGATATCGGGGTTGCCAGATTTTGCCGGCGGCCTGGCCATGCCCGCCATGCCGGCCGCCGCCGGGGGATCGCCAAGGGTGTAGTGCGGCACCGACCCATCCGGACAGCGCACGATCTCGAGCGAGACGAATTTGTCTGCGCAGGTCTGATAGTTCGCCTGAGCACGCAGGGGGCTCATGGCGGCCAGAACGACCAAAGCTGCAAGCGGTGACACCACCGCATAGCGCCGCGGGGCAGCCCGCTTGGTCAGCCCGCCGCCTGGTTGGTGAATGGTGGTCGTTTGTGCCACATCGTTGTCTAGCACATTGACCCGCCTCTCACTGTCAGCTTGCCGACCCCCGGATGGATATATCGAGCATGTTCACGCTTGGGATCAAGCTCGCAGCGGCGGCATGTCTTGCGGAATGTTCGGCGGTGGCAGTTCAACCGGCGCCTGATCCGGCATCTGCTCCGGTGGGGCCTGATCCGGTGGGGCCTGATCCGGCACAGGATCCATGGGTTGGGGAATCTCAGGCTGCGTTGTCTCGGACATAATGTCTCCTTTCGCCAGCAAATCCGCTGCGCGATCACGCTGCGGCATACCCAGTCAGTGGAACCAATTGTGGCGGAAATGGTTCCAAATAGTGCCATATGTGAGAGAGCCAAGAATGCCCCTCCAAGCGCTACGAGCCAAAAACGATGCTTTTGCCGCCACACCGCAGATTTTGCCGGTGGCGCGGAAACTGCTGTTCGTGACATCCGAATTGACCGGGTTGTTGAAGGCCGGCGGGCTTGGAGAAATTTCGTCCTATCTGCCGCACATGCTGCGTCGCCAAGGTGTCGACGCACGGATCCTGATCCCGGGCTACCGCGCGATACTGCGGAAATATCCGAATTTGCAGCCGGTTGCCGTGTTGCCCGGCTTGGCCGACATACCGCGTTGTGCCATCGCCAAACTGCAGACCGATGATGGCCTGCTGTTGTATGTGGTGTTGTGTGAGGAACTGTATGATCGGGAAGGTTCGCCTTACGGCGATGCGGAGGGTCTGGAGTTCGAAGACAACGATCTGCGTTTCGCCCGCCTGGGCCTGGCGGCGGAACAGATTGTGGCGGGCAACGCGGCGCTTCGGTGGAAACCCGAGATCGTGCATGTGAACGATTGGCCCTCCGCGATGGCGCCGGCCTACATGGCGTGGCGCGGCACCGCGGTTCCAAGCATCATGACGGTGCATAACCTTGCCTATCAGGGCCTGTTCGAACGCCATCGCTGCCGCGGGCTCGGCATTCCGGATATCGCGTTTCAAACCGACGGCGTGGAATTCCACGGCAAGATGTCGTTCCTGAAAGCGGGGCTGTTTTACGCCTCCCACCTCACCACTGTCAGCCCCACCTACGCCCGCGAAATTCTCACCGCGGAAATGGGCTGCGGCCTCGATGGCCTGCTGCGCACACGCGCCGAGTGCGGCCAGTTGACGGGCATTTTGAATGGGATCGACGACAGCTACGATCCACAGTCTGATCCGCATCTTGAACACCATTTTGGCCGCCACGATCTCGCCGGCAAGCAATCCAACGCCGCCGCGGTGCGTGAGGCCTTCCAGCTGACGAACACGACAGGCCCGCTGTTTGCGCTGGTGTCCCGCCTGGTTCACCAAAAAGGCGTCGACCTCGTGGTGGAGGCGGCACACGAGATCCTCCAGGCCGGCGGCGCGCTGGTGGCGACAGGCCAGGGCGAGCCGCATCTGGAGGCCGCGATGACGCAATTGGCGGCACAGCATCCAGGCTCGGTTGGCGTTCACATCGGTTTCGATGAGACGATGGCGCGACGCATGTACGCCGGCAGCGACTTTCTGCTGATGCCGTCGCGCTTCGAGCCTTGTGGCCTGAGCCAGATGTATGCCCAGCGTTTCGGCTCCTTGCCGATTGCGCATCGCACCGGCGGGCTCGCGGACACGATCCAGGACAACGTGACGGGCTTTTTGTTCGACCGTCCGTCGGCCGCCAATCTCGGCCGAACCATTCGTCGTGCGGTTCGCGCATTCGCCGGCGGCCGGGTGATCGACCGGATGAAGGATGCCGCTATGCGCCGGCCGTCCGGCTGGGCAGAGGCCACACGTGACTATAGGGATGTCTACGCGCATGCGCTGGCCAACTGCAGCGTGGCCTGACGCCGATGGAAGATCAGGACCTGCTCTACATGCGTCGCGCGATGGAAATTGCGCGCAACGCCCCGCAATCCCAGGGCGCCGCACCGATCGGCTGCGTCATCGTGCGGGACGGCAAGGTCCTCGGCGAAGGCAGCAACGAGGTCGGCCCGCAATGCGATCCCACCGCCCACGCCGAAATCGTGTCCATACGCCTGGCCGCGGATGCCGTCGGCAAGCCGGACCTGTCAGGCGCCACGCTCTATTCCACCCTGCAGCCCTGCGGCATGTGCAGCATGGCCTCGATCTGGTCGAAGGTCAGCCGGATCGTGTTCGGCGCCGAACGCCACCAGGTGCACGAGATGTATTTCGAAGATCGCCACTTCGAGGCGATGGACTTTATCAACGACGCGTTTCGTGACGACCTTGAAGTCGTTCCCGGTGTTCTGTCAGACGAATGCGCGGCGCTTTATTGGAAGCCCGGCGATAATCCACCGCAGTAAGGTTGGACGCTGCGGTCGGCCGGACCCGTATCTCGGTTGTTGACCACGGCGCCTACTCCAAGGGCTTGGCTGTGTGCGTGAGCAAGGCCACGGGCAGATGATGGAAGATCTGGCTCATCGGCAGCCGGGCGGCACCGGCGTGTTCCGCCCCGCTGAGCGGATCGTAGAAACCCAGCGCTGACCACCGCTTCGGCAGCACCAGTTCCGTGCCTTCCCACACAATGCTCGGCAGCTGCACGCTGCGGGCATCCGGCGCGAGCTTTGCCGCATGCAGCGTCACCACAACGATCGCCACCGTCGGGTCGCGCGTTGTATGGCCTTTGCCGGACTGGCGGTTATAGCGTGCGAACGCCAGAACATGCGTCGCCGCCGGGCCTTCCACGGCCAGCGCCAAGTATTCCGCTGTTGCGAAAAAACCTGTCTGCAGCTTGCGAAACCCCAGCGTCCGCATGATGAGGGTCTGCTTGATCTGACCATCCTGCCAATTGGAAAGCTGATTGGCCAACGGTGTTTCGCCTGCCTGGATGCCCGCCGAGCGGATTGCATAATCAACCGGACGACGATTATCGGGATCCACGAGCGTGAAATCCCAGCGATCGGTGCCCTGGTAAAGATCAGGCACGCCGGGGCAGGTGAAGTGCAGAAGTGTCTGTGCCAAACCCGCTGCCGCCCCGGCGGGCCCAATCCGAGCTGCGAATGCTTCGATCTCGTCGACAACGCGTGCCGCCCGCGTCGGGTCCAGAACCTTGAAGATGAAATCGCGGCAGGCCTCTTCGTACGCCTCGTTGGGCGCCACCCACTCGGTGTGGTGCTTGGCCTCGCGCAAGGCCTTTTGCTGCCAGACTGCGATGCGCTCGGCGAAGTCGTTGATGGCCGCGGCATCGGTGCTCCGCATGCCGGGCGGCCAACCCGCCACCAGCATCTGATACAGCATCATCTCGGTCGCGGGCTCCGGTGCCACCCCCGTGTCGAGCTCCCGGCGTAACGACGCGTTGAGACGCGACCAGCGACGCACCGCTGCGGCCCACTCAATCGGCACCTCACTCAGCACCGCAAGCCGCACCCGCAGATCCGCACCGCGTTTGTGGTCATGCGTGGCGGTGGCGAGCATCGCCGCCGGAAATTTCTGCTGGCGCTCCGAACAGGCGGAATGAAACGAGGCGATCGAACGAGCGAATTGCGCCGGGCTCGACCCCACCTCATTGCGCGACAGCAATCGGCCATAGCGATAAAACGCCGTGTCCTCCATCGACTTCGCCGCCACTGGAGACGACAGCTGTTCGAAGCGCACAATCCCGCGCAGCCGCTCGCGACGCCGGGGGCCTGGCGGCAGTTTGCGCGCCGGCTCAGCGCCGAGCCACAGATTGATCTGGTCGAGTAGCGGGTGGTCAGCCGCCCGCATGTTGCGCCGGGCCCCCGCCATCGCCCAGGCCAGCACATGGTCGTCGTTCCGCGGCCTCCCGGCGAGGCCGGCATAGAGACGATAGACCGGGAAATGCACGAGTATTTCCACCAGCGCACGGCGAATGGCGGTCAGCGTGTAGTCCCGTGTGGCGAGATCGTCGCGCGCCACGCGCAACAGGGCGGCGGCGGTGCCGTTCAACTCGCTCGCCAGCGCATCGCGCAGGATCACGCGCCGCGCGGCACGCTCCTCCTCCTCATAGCTCGCTTCGCTGCCTGTCACTTCCTGCCATAGCTCGGACAACGGCTGCTCACCGGTGGCGTCGTGCAGCAGCGCGCCCACCTGATCCATGAAGTCGTAGCCGGTGGTGCCGTCGGTCATCCAGTCGGTTGGCAATCTTTCATGCCCCGCCAAGATCTTTTCAACCACGATATAGGGCGCCCCCGAAGGCGCGCCGGCGGGGCGGCTGAGGCCTGCGGTCTCCATGCGGCGACGCAGCTTGCGGCAATAGGCGCGCGGATCGGCAAGGCCATCCACATGGTCCACCCGCACACCATCGATCAGGCCTTCGGCGTAAAGCTTCAGGATCAACGCGTGCGTGGCATCGAACACAGCCGGTATCTCCGCGCGCATGCCGGCCAGTGACGTTACGTCGAAGAAACGGCGCCAGTTAATCTCGTCCGCCGCCGCGCGCCACCACACCAGGCGAAAATGTTGACGATCGAGCAGCCGATGCAGCCGCGCGCGGCTTTCGGGCGCTGTGGAGTCAAAGCGTGCCAACGCGGCGGCAATGGTGGCCGCACCCGCATCCGTCTCGGCGAGTTCGGCCAGTTTGGTCTGCATGGCACCGGCCGCCGCGCGCGCCACGGCCCGGTGCGCCCCGGGTGTCACGGCCTGGGTGTAGCTGTCCACCAACTCACCGAACACGATCTGATAGGTCGGCGGCGTGATCGGAAAGACGTGCTCGCCGTATTGTGCGGAGAGCTTGCCCGTGCTGGCCTCGAAATGCAGTTTGATGTCGCCGGCATCGAGGCAGGCACCGTAGGCCTCCCCCAGAAAAGGCGCCTGGATGCGATTGTGCAGAGCCTGGTCCGGCGGCAGCCAGTCGATATCGAAGAACCCGGCATAGGGGCTTCCTCGGCCCCATTCCAACACGTCCAGCCACCATGCGTTGTCCGCGCCGCCCACACCCATGTGGTTCGGCACGATGTCGATGATCAGCCCCATGCCGTGCGCGCGAATGGTGGAGACCAGCCGACGGAAAGCCGCATCTCCCCCAAATTCGGCATTGATCGAGTTGTGATCGACGATGTCGTAGCCGTGGGTGGAGCCGGGGCGGGCGGTCAGAACGGGTGACGTGTAGACATGGCTTATTCCAAGACCCGCCAGATACGGCACCACGGCGGCGGCATCGTCGAACGTGAAACCCTTGTGCAGCTGCAGCCGCCCGGTTGCGCGTGGCGTTGTGGCGCACGGCGTGATGTTTGCAGCAACATGCGATTCAGACATTCTCAGGCTCCGTCATGACAACCTCGGTGGTGCAGCCGGGCAGACGCCCCGCTTCGCTTCTGCCTTGCGTGCAATAGACCACGCGCCCTTCGGGCTGCGCGCAGTCGACCGGGTCTTCCGCCAGATTGGTCGAAACGGTGAGGATCGCGCCATTTCCCAAACGCCACCGCGCCTGCACGCCATGCGTGCCCAACGCGCTGCCGCTCACGGATCGTGTGCCGGGCAGATGCGGCATGATGTCGGTTCGGCGCAGGCTCAAAAGCAGACGATGCAGCTGTACCCAGGCAGCATGGTCCTCATCGTTCATTTCCTCGGGGTCGATCACGCTCGCTTTGAACGTTTCGGCATCGTTCGGGTCTGGAATGCGGGCGCGCTTGGCGGGGTCGGTGAAATCGTCGAACTTCGCGAATTCATCCCGACGTCCCTGCGCCACCGCTTCGGCCAGTTCGTCTTTGTAGCCTGCAAAATAAAGAAACGGCGTCGATGCAGCCCATTCCTGGCCCATGAACAGCAACGGAATCTGCGGTGTCATCAAAAACAACGCGGTCGCGGCGCGCATCGCTTTTGGATGCGACAGGTCCGCCAATCGCTCACCGAAGGCACGGTTGCCGATCTGGTCGTGGTTCTGCAGGCAGATAACGAAGGCTGTACCTGGAAGATGCGCGCTGGGCGTGCCGCGCGGCCCGCCGCGATGCGGCGAGCGCTCGCCCTGATAGGCGAACCCCTCGGTCAGGCAGCGTGCCAGAAGGGTGCTGGTATTTTCTGCGAAGTCTTCGTAATAGGCATCCGTCTGGCCGGTGAGCAACACGTGCACGCAATGGTGGAAATCATCCGCCCACTGGCCGTCATAGCCTTGGGCACCGTGACCCCTGCGCAGCAGGGCGGCATCGTTGTGCTCATTCTCCAGCACCAGATGCA
Source organism: Rhodospirillales bacterium (assembly GCA_025362815.1). Taxonomy (GTDB): domain Bacteria; phylum Pseudomonadota; class Alphaproteobacteria; order Acetobacterales; family Acetobacteraceae; genus CAIQQQ01. The sequence continues at coordinate 36,881 of JANYFG010000069.1, read as the reverse complement.
CATGCCTGTCGGGCCCCGCCGCTTCACGGATTTCGGCCGCCATGCGCCGCAGGAAATCGTCGTCTTCGATGGCGTGCACAGCATCGAATCGTAGGCCGTCGAACCGGAATTCGTGAATCCAGTAAAGCGCGTTCTCGATGAAGAACCGTTGCACCTGCGGTCTGCGGAAGTCGATCGCGTCGCCCCAGGGTGTCTTTCGGTCGTTTCGGTAAAAGTCCGTTGCGTAGGCGTTGAGGAAGTTACCTTCCGGGCCGAAATGGTTATAGACCACGTCGAGAAACACCATCAGGCCCAGGCCATGCGCGGTGTCGACGAGGTGCTTCAGCTCATCCGGCGTGCCGTAGGTGCCATCGGGCGCGTAGGGAAGCACACCGTCGTAGCCCCAGTTATGCGGGCCTGAGAACGCCGCGATCGGCATCAGTTCCACCGCTGTCACGCCCAATTCCGCCAGCGCGGCCAGCTTCGCGGTCACCCCGCTGAAGCCGCCGAGCGCACCCACATGCAGCTCATAGATCACCGCCTCGTGCCAGGGCCGGCCTTTCCATTCGGGATTTCGCCACCTATAGGAGGTAGGATCCGACACCAGGCTTGGTCCAGAGACCTCGTGCGCCTGGGCGTGCGAGGCAGGGTCCGGCACCGTCATCTCCGGGCCGACGCGAAACAGGTATTTTGCCCCCGCGCCGCACGCGACTTTCGCGTCGAACCAGCCATCCGTCCGGCTTTGCATCTCTGCCGGTGGAAGACCTTCGACCTCCACCTGCACTGCGTCCACATTGGGCGCCCATAGGCGAAAATGCGTGTGGTCTCCCGACAGCCACGCCCCATACGATCGTTCGGGAACGCTCATGACATCACGATACGCCGTGCCAGCTCAGCCAACCCGTGCAGCGGCACGGCAAGCCACGCCACACGGTTGGCGGCCTCGTAATTGATCTCATAAGCTGCTTTCTGGATCAGGAAGAGATCGAGAAGGGCGGCCTCGGACTCCACGCTCGCCCAACGTTGCGGCGCCTTTTCGTGCACCCCGCGATAGGCCTCGAGAAATGCCGTCGTCGCGGCGCCGTGCACGCTGTGCAGGAACGGGGCGGTGCGCTCGCCGGCGCGCAACGACTGCCCGGCAATCCCCGATGTCGCCGTGGCGCGCGCATAGTCGAACGAGCGCAGCATGCCGGCCACGTCCCGGAAAGGCGAGTATTTCGCACGACGTTCCTCAAGCGGTCGCGCCGGCTCGCCTTCAAAGTCGATGAGATACACGTCATCGATCGCCACCAGCATCTGGCCCAGGTGGAAATCGCCGTGGATTCGGGTTCTCAGCGTGCCGGGAACCGTCTTGGCCAATCTGGCAATGGCCGCCTTCAAATCCTTCTCATGGGCCACCAGGAATTCGGCATCGGCCTGCGCCTCGGCGTCCGGCCAGGTGGAGCACGATTTGATCGCGACCATGGCACTGGCGAGCTGGCTTGCGACATCGGCCGCCACGGCGTCCGCGTCCTTCTTGGTGGCTTTCTCCGGTGCGAACGCGACATCGTCCGACTCTTGTGCCAGCGCTGCATGCAGCTCCCCGAGACGGCGACCCGTGGTGGCGGCGAATGTGATGTAGGGTGCGGCCGCGCGTGCCACATCCTCCGACTTGCCATCAGTGGCGGCCAGGCTTTCCACCGCCTTGCCGAGCATATCCTGCGTCCACTGCCAGCCGTCGCCCTGGTTGAAGACGAACGCCTGCAACACGATCAGCGCCTGTTCCGTTCCATCCTGCAGCACGCGCACCACCGAGCCGAGCAAGGCCGGCGTGTTCGCGTAGCCGATCGATGTCAGGTGATTGGACATCTCGATTTCGGGGTGAATGCCCGCATGCACACGACGCAGCACTTTGAGCATCGCGGTATTGCCGATGATCTGTGAGCTGTTGGACTGCTCGGCCGACAACCTGCGAATGGCGGCGTCATCGGGGATGGTGATATCGGCCATTGCCGCCGTGGCCACGAAACGGATCTCACCGTCTGGCAAGGTCAACACGGTCTGCGCCATCAGGCCTGCAATCACGGCGCGCGGAAGGGCGTCCACCGCGAACGCGTCGGTGAGCAAGCCCGTGCGGCGAACCTGGCGGACCCGCGCGAGTGCGAGCTGCTGTTCGAGCGCGCCCATCGGCGCATCGTCCCACGCGATGGCCAGCGGGATCAAATAGGTGTCGGTCTGCTTGCCCGATTGAACATCGAATTCCGCAAGCATGACGCCATCACCGATCACCGCGGTGCGGGCAAGTTTCACGGCACTGATCGTGTCATCCTTGGATGCAAACCAGCGGCGCAGGCCGAGATATTTCGGCACGATCTCCGTCTCGAGGCGCTGGCGGGATGCCGGCGTGAGGATATCGCCGATCCCCTGGCGCAACACGAGAGTTGCGTATTCCGGCATCACTTCCGGCGGTGGGATGTGCCACGACGGCAATGCAATATCCTGCGCCAGCATGAACCAATAAAAGGCGTAAGGCGGGAAGGTGAGCTGGTAGGGCAGCTTGCCGACCGGCGGGAAGGCGGACCCTCCGATGAGATCGACAGGAACGGTGCCGGCGAATTCCGAGAGGTCGAGCTCCACGGCCTGCGGCGTGCGCGACAGGTTGCTGACGCACAGGATGATCGTGCCTTCGTGGATGCGCACGAAGGCCAGGACCTTGCGATTGCTGGGGCTGAGGAACCGCTGTGCGCCGCGGCCGAACGCGCGCTGGCGGCGGCGCACCGCCAGCATCTTGCGTGTCCAGTTCAGCAGGGAGTGCTGATCGGTATCCTGCGCCTCCACGTTGACGGCGGCGAAGCCGTAGGAGGCGTCCATGATCGGCGGCAGCACCATCGTCTCCGGCGCGCCGCGCGAGAACCCGCCATTGCGGTCTGGCGACCACTGCATGGGCGTGCGAACACCGTCGCGGTCGCCGAGATGGATGTTGTCGCCCATGCCGATCTCATCGCCGTAATAGATCACCGGCGTGCCGGGCATCGACAACAGCAGGCTGGTCATCAGCTCCATGCGGCGACGGTCGCGTTCGAGCAGCGGCGCCAGTCTGCGGCGGATGCCGAGATTGATGCGGGCGCGGCGGTCGGCCGCGTAGGTGTTCCAAAGATAATCCCGCTCGCTGTCCGTCACCATTTCGAGCGTCAGCTCGTCGTGGTTGCGCAGGAACACCACCCACTGGCAGTTCTCGGGGATATCAGGCGTCTGGCGCATGATGTCCGTGATGGGGAAGCGATCTTCCTGGGCAATGGCCATGTACATACGTGGCATCAGTGGAAAATGGAACGACATGTTGCATTCGTCGCCATCGCCGAAATACTGCTGTGCGTCTTCCGGCCACTGGTTGGCTTCGGCCAGCAACATCTTGCCGGGCGCGTAGGCATCCAGTTCGGCGCGGATCTTTTTCAGAATATCGTGGGTCTCGGGCAAGTTCTCGTTGTTGGTGCCTTCACGCTCCACGAGGTACGGCACGGCATCCAGACGCAGGCCGTCCACCCCGGTGTCGAGCCAGAACCGCATGACGGCCAGGACTTCCTCAAGCACGCGCGGATTGTCGAAGTTGAGGTCGGGCTGGTGCGAGTAGAAACGATGCCAGAAATACGCACCGGCTTCGGCATCCCAGGTCCAGTTGGACTTTTCCGAATCAACGAAGATCACCCGCGTGCCGGCATAGGCGGTGTCTGTGTCGGACCACACATAGTAATCGCGCGCGGCACTGCCTTTCTTGGCGGAGCGCGCCTTTTGGAACCATGGGTGCTGATCGGAGGTGTGGTTGATCACCAGCTCCGTGATCACCCGCAGGCCGCGCGCATGGGCGGCGGCGATCAGCTTGCGGAAATCCGCCATCGTGCCGTAGTCGGGATTGACCCCGCGATAGTCAGCGATGTCGTAGCCGTCGTCGCGCAAGGGGGAGGGATAGAACGGCAGCAGCCAAATGGTGTCGGCGCCGAGCTCGGCGATGTAGTCCAGCCTCGAAATCAGGCCGGGGAGATCGCCAATGCCATCGCCGTTGGAATCCTGAAAGGATTTCACGTGCAGCTGGTAGATCGTGGCATCCCGATACCATTGCGGATCGGCCGCCGTGGTCTGCATGTCGGGTGCGGATTTCGATTTCGGCTTGCGGTTTGCAACGGTCATGAAAATTCAGTCCGGTTCGCGCGCCAGATGGCGAACGGCGAGGTTGCGGGATCGATGGTGATGACGTTGCGGCCGAGCGCCCAGGTTTCGGTGCCGCCGCGAAGTAGATTTTGCATGACCATCGGTGCGTGTTCGCCAAGGCCCAGAAGCTCGGGCCAGACGTCGATCGTGCAGACCTGCGTCACGGCGGGATCGAAGCTCACAGCCACCAGCACCACGTTGTCACGACGGGACTTAACGTAGCAGAGCACCTGATCGTTGCCTGTGTCGAGAAACCGCACGCCCAGATGCGTTTGCAGCGCCGGATTCTCGCGGCGAATGCGGTTGAGCTGCGTAATCTCCGCCACGATATTGCCCGGTTTTGCCAAATCCCATTGGCGCAACTGATACTTCTCGGAATCGAGATACTCTTCCTTGCCGTTGTGCGAGCCCGCCTCGCACACATCGAAGCCGTTATAGACCCCCCATAGGCCCGACAGCGTGGCGGCGAGTGCTGCGCGGATCAAAAACCCCGGGCGCCCGGAATGATGCAGGAAGGTGGGGTTGATATCCGGCGTGTTGACAAAGAAGTTCGGGCGGAAGAAATCCCGCACCGGCGAGGCCGTCAATTCCTCTAGATACAGGCGCATCTCGCGCGCGGTGTTGCGCCAGGTGAAGTAGGTGTAGGATTGGTTGAAACCGACCTTGCCGAGCCGATACATCATCTTCGGGCGGGTGAACGCTTCCGACAGGAACATCACACCGGGGTCGCGCTTGCGGATATCGGCGATCATCCATTCCCAAAAGGGCAGGGGCTTGGTGTGCGGATTGTCCACCCGGAAGATGCGCACGCCCTGGTTCACCCAGAATTGCACGATGTCGCGCAGCGCCACCCACAGCGACGGCAGCGCGCCCTCGGCGTAGAATGCTACGTTGACGATGTCTTCATACCGCTTCGGCGGATTCTCGGCGTATTGGATGGTGCCGTCCGGCCGCCACTGGAACCACTCCGGATGCTCGGCCAGCCACGGATGATCCGGCGCGCACTGAATGGCGAAATCGAGCGCCAGTTCCAGCCCGTTCTCTGCGGCGGCCGCACGCAACCTCCGGAAATCGTCGAGCGTGCCGAGTTCGGGGTGCACGGCATCATGACCCCCTTCCGCGGCGCCGATGGCATACGGGCTGCCGGGATCGGTGGGGCCTGCCACCAGGGTGTTGTTCGGCCCTTTGCGGTTTTTCCGCCCGATCGGGTGGATCGGCGGCATGTAGAGCACGTCGAAGCCCATGTCGCGGATGACGGGCAGTCGCGCGATCACATCGTCGAACGTGCCGTGCACGCCGGGCTCGCTGCTTTGGGAGCGGGGGAAGATCTCATACCAGCTGGCGAAACTGGCGGCCTGGCGCTCCACGTTCACCACCAGTTCGCGCGGGTGACGCACCTTGAAGGCGCGCGCGTCGTGTTGCTGCATCAGGCCGGCGGTTCCGGCGTCGGCCAACAGCACGCGGCGCTCGGTGTCGTCAGCTTGGAGCAGCCGGGCGTGCAGATCGGCCAGGGCCGGTGCATCGCTGCATTCGGCTGCGTGCGCCACCAGCTCCATTCCCTCCTGCACCTCGACCGCCACGGACTGGCCGGCAGTGTGTTTCTTCGCCATGTGCGCGGACAGGCTGGCAAAGACGTCGACCCAGGCTTCAACCGTGAAGACGATCTGTCCCACCTGACGCGTTGGGACAGGCGCCACCCAGCGATCGTTGTCCCGCAGCGTCAGCGGCGTTTCAGTCCATGTTGGTGTGTCCATGGTGCGCCAGATGACCATGCCCGCGAGGATATCGTGCCCGTCGCACAGAATGTCGCAGCTGACCTCGAGGTCCTCGCCCACCAGCGTGCGGGCGGGAAACCGTCCGTCGTCGATCGCGGGAGAGACCGCTTCAATCGCGATCCGCGGCGCGGTGAAAAAGGAGTCTCCCGTGGGAGCAGACTGAAATTCAGGGGTCAAGCGGCATCTCTCATGTTGAGTTGGGCGCTGATGTTGCTGCGCACCAGGTCATGGATAAAGCCAAGTTTCGCGATCACCGGCTGCGCGATGGTGAACGGGTAAAAATCCGGCTGGCCGATGCACCTGTTCAGGCTGTTGACGGTGAGGGTGATGGGATACCAGACCTCCATCAACTGCTCGATCGTGCCCTCGCGATACGGATCGAGCCGGTCGGCACTGACGGCTTCCAGAGACGAGGATTCGGGTGGGCTCAGGCGCAATCCGTAGGCGCCGGCCATTTCCAACGTGTCGATGATGTGGATGTAGTGGGCCCAGGTTTCCGCGAAATCCTCCCACGGATGCGCGGTGGCGTAGGCGCTGACGAAATTCTGGTCCCAGTTCCGCAGCGGGCCTTGAGCGTAGTAGCTTTTCAGTGCCTCGTCGTAATCCACGCTGTCGTCGCCGAACACGGCACGGCAATCGTCGAGGCGGCCGCCTTCCTTGACCAGGCGATCCCAGTAGTAATGCCCGATTTCGTGGCGGAAATGGCCCAGCAGGGTGCGGTAGGGCTCGCCCATGCTCACGCGCAACTGCTCGCGCAGAACGTCGTCCGCCTCGGCGAGGTTGAGGGTGATCACACCGTCGTCGTGCCCGGTCATGACCGCGTGTTGCGGCGCGCCGGAGGCATCGATGGGGTCCGCCAGGAAGTCGAAGGCGAGGCCGATCTGGGGCTGTTCCAATCGCGTGGCAAGCGGCAGCTTCATGCGCAGCAGCGAGTAGAAGAGATGATGCTTTGCCTCTTCCACACGACGCCAGTTCTGAAGGTTTTCGAGGATGTTGAGGTCGGGAATGGTGCGGTTGTGCCGGCATGCGATGCAGTAGCGATCACCGCCTTTCGGCACCAGCCAGTTGCAGGCGTCGTAATTCGCATTGGCGCAGAACAGATAGGTTTCGGTGTCCCCGGCGGGGCGCCAGCCATCGTCGATCGGCTCGACATCGCACAGTATTTCGGTGCTGGGAACGAATGCCAGGCGATGGCCGCACTGCATGCATTGCCGATTTTGGAAGTGCAGGATCTGGCCGCATTCCTGACAGGAGAACAATATCATGATCAGACAACACCACGGCCGGGCCATCGTCCGGCGTAGCGGCCAAAGCGATCGCACTTGGAAGACATGGGTCAACCAGAACTGAGGGTGGAAGGTTCCGGTCGGCACACAAGATTCCGCAGGGGGCGGGCAGAAGCGTGGGCGTGGGCGTGGGCATGGGAACCATGGGGCTGGGGCGGCGTTGCCGGCTTGAAATCACCGCAAAGGCGATACCGGCATGGCGCGACACGATGAAGGACACAGCGTTCCCGCCATCGATGGCCGCGTGGCCGTGGCGATCCCGGTTCATAACAAGGCCGATTTCATCACGCCTTGCCTGATGGCGCTGGCGCATCAGACGGTTGCCGACCCGTTCGACGTGGTGGTGTTGCTCAACAACTGCAGCGACGGCACCGACACGGTGGTGGCGCGGTTGGCGAGTCATCTGCCGTATCGCCTTCAGGTGCACGAATACTGGCTGGACCCCAAGCTGCTGAACGCCAGCGTTGCGCGCCGGTTGGCGATGCAGCACGCCACCTCCTTCGCGGGCCCGTCCGGCGTGCTGCTGACAACGGACGCCGACGGCCGCGTTCCCGCCGATTGGATCGAGGCCAATTTGCGGCACATTTACACCGGTTGCGATGCGGTTGCCGGCAAGGCGCTGTTGGATCCGGCGGACGAGGCGATGCTCCCGGCGTCGTTGATCGAGGAGGAGGCGCGGGTGGTGCATTTGGGCGAACTGCTCGATGAGATTGACAGCCTGCTCGACCCCAATGCCTTCGATCCGTTTCCGCGTCATACCGAGCATTCCGGCGCCAGCATCGCGGTCAGGGCGGAGATGCACGCCCGAACCGGCGGATTTTCCGGTGATGGCGGCGGCGAGGATCGCCGTTTCTTTGAATCCTTACGCTTGATGGATGCCAAAATTCGTCATGCGCCCGAGATCGTGGTGACGGTTTCCGGCAGGCTTGCGGGGCGTGCGGCGGGGGGGATGGCGGAGACTATCAGCCGCCGGATGCGCACGCCCGATGTGTGGCTCGACGACAATCTTGAATCGACGTCGCGGCATGTGTTTCGGGTCAGGCAACGTGTTGCGCTGCGCCGGGCGCGACGTGACGGACTCACGCGGGAGGGGCTGGCATCGTTTTCGGCCAATCTGCGTGTGGCGCCCGGGGTGGTGGAGCGCGCGTTGCTGGCGCGCAGCTTCGGCGCGGGTTGGGCGGATCTGCAGAGGCTGAGCCCAACCCTGAAACGGGCGCCCGTGCCAGCCGCCGATCTGGCGCAGGAGACAGGGCGGGCCGTGCGGGCGCTCGGCGAAATCAAGGCGTGGCTGGCGCTGAGCCGCAGAGAACATCCAGTCGGTAATGCGGCGTTCGCTGCTGCCGCCGCAGATGCAGAGCTGGTGTCGCTGCCTGAATGAACGCCTCGGCGGCACCGTCGCCGGTATGAGGCGCCGAGGTGTCGCCGAGCCAGTTGACCAGGACCACCAAACCTCCGGGGGCCAGACTGCCTTTGGCCAATGCCGCCGTGGTCAGCAGATCGGGCTCGGACAAATAGTAGAGCATCTCGGACAGCACGATCAGATCGAACCGACCTTCGGGCCACTGCGCGGGGACAGCCATACGCGCGAATGTCAGGTGAGCGATGCCGGCATTTTCAATGCGCGCCCGTTGGAGCACGGCTGGTATGAGATCCAACGACAGAAGGGATCGGCATTGTTTTGCCAGAAGGCGCGACAACACGCCGAACGAGCAGCCGACCTCGAACCCGCGCGCAAACGCACGGCCCTCGAGTGCGGCGCAGGTGGTGGCGTATTTGGCCTGCTCATAGGCCGATTTTTCGTAATCCCACGGGTCCGCCGCGCCGGCGTAGAGCTGCTCGAAATAAGGGGCGCCGATGGTCTGCGTCATGGATTGGCGAGGAATGTTTCGTGGTCGGACCACAAGCGCGCGAGCGTGGCGGCGTCGAGGCGAAATCCGCCAGGATCGTCGTCGATCAAGGCGGTGGTCTGCGATCGGTGTGCCGCCAGCGCCGCCTGGCGCTGCTCGATGTAGGGTGCCACCGGCAGGCGCCATCCGGCATCGGGATGCGTGTCGATGGAATGGTTTGCATCGAGCGTCCAGCCCCAGACGGGGTAGGACAGATGACGCTGGCCGGTGAGGCTGGCCACCTTCCGCGCCATCAGATGCGTGGCGAGATGATCGCAATGCGGGTCCGCCGCCCAGGGCGCAAAGATCACCGCGGGGCTGGCCTTGGCCACGATCTCGGCCAGCGCCGCCACCGCCGCGTCGAACGCCGGACCTTTCGTGGGTGTTGCAGTGTCGGGTTGACGGAGGAACGAGACGTCATTGAAATCGACGCCCAGGATGGCTGCGGCGCAGACCGCCTCACGCTCGCGCAATTCCGCCAAACGCGGGCGCGCGAAGCTGCGGGAGGCGGGATGCGAGCCGGCGCCGTCTGTGATGAAAACGATACGCGGACGCAGGCCAGCACCGGCTGACGCCGCGATCAGGGCGCCGCATCCGATCGCTTCGTCATCCGCGTGCGGTGCCAGCACCACGGGGGCGGCCCCGCCGAGCAACGCCTGCAGCGATGTGAGCGGAAAGCCCCGCATCGCCGCATGGGCCGCGCCGGCGGTTGGCATCATGCCATCACCTTGTCCAGCCGGATCGGCAGATCGCGGATGCGCTTGCCGGTGGCGTGATAGACGGCGTTCGCGATGGCCGCCGCCGCCCCCACGGTGGGAAGCTCGCCGATGCCCTTCACGCCGAGCCTGGTGGTGATGGGATCGCCGGTTTCGACAAAGATGGTGTTGATATCAGGGATATCTGCCGACACCGGTATAAGGTAGTCGGCGATGTTGGCGTTGGCGAAACGGCCGCTGGCGCGATCGGTTCGCGTCTCCTCCATGAGTGCCATGCCGATGCCGAAGACGATGCCGCCGATCAACTGGCTGCGTGCCGTTTTGGCGTTGATCACCCGGCCGACATCGAACGCGCCGACCCAGCGTTTGACGCGCACGGTGCCGAAATCGGGATCGACGTGTACTTCCGCGAACTGCGCGCCGAAGGCGTGGCGGCTGAACGTGTCGGCCTCGTCCGATGGGGTTGCCTCCACCTTGCGGCTCAGCGACGGCAGGCTCGCCTGGGCCAGTAAATCCGTGATGCCCAGCTGGCTGTTCGGGCCCACGACCGCGCCGTTATCGAGGGTCAGCGCGGTGCGGTCCAGATTGTGCCACTGATCGCCCTTGGCTTTCAGAGCCATGTCGAACAGCGCCTCGCGCACGGCCGTGGCTGCTTCCTGCACGGCGGGCAGCACGCTGGCCGTGGTCATCGAGCCGCCGGAGACCGGTGCCTTCGGCAACCTGCTGTCGCCCAGCTCCACCCGCACCCGATCGGGGGACACGCCAAGCTCGGCCGCGGCCACCTGGGCCATGGTGGTATAGGTGCCGGTGCCGAGATCCTGCGTGCCGCAGCGCACGATCACCGTGCCGTCCTGCAGCATCGCCACCTCGGCGGACGCCTTCATGCGGTTGGTGGGATAGGACGTGGTGGCCATGCCCATGCCGACCAGCATGCGTCCGTTCTTCATGGAGCGAGGCGCGGGGGTACGCCTGCTCCAGCCGAAGGCCTCCGCCGCCTTGGTGTAGCATTCGGCCAACGGCTTGCTTGCAAAGGGTTTGCCCTCGCTGGCGTCGCTGTCGATCAGGTTGCGCATCCGCAGCGCCACCGGGTCCATGTCGAGCGCCACCGCCAGCTCGTCCATGCCTGATTCCAGCGCGAACGACCCCGAGGCCTCGCCGGGGCCGCGCATGTAGGTGGGCAGCGACTGGTTGATGTCGATCAACCGGTGCGAGGTGGAAATGTTCGGGCACGCGTAAAGCATGCGTGAGATCAGGGCCACGGGTTCTGCGAACTCGCCGGCCCCCGGCATGGCGGTGGCGATCACGCCGTCATGGCGCAATGCGAGCAGCTTGCCGTCGCGGTCTGCCGCCAACTTCAGCGCCTGGCGGGTTTGGGGGCGGTAGCCGTTGGAGAAGAACATCTGCTCGCGCGTGATTTCCAGCTTCACCCGGCGCTTCACGTGGCGTGCGGCCATGGCGGCCAGGGTGACGGGCGTCCAGGTGTTGCCCTTGCTGCCGAAACCGCCGCCCACGAAAGGGCAGATCACCGTCACGTCGTTCTCGGCCAGGCCGAAGAAGCCGGCCAGCGTTTGCTGCGTGCCACTGATGCCTTGCGTGGCCGTCCACACCTTCAGCTTGTCGCCGCTCCACGCGGCGATGGTGGCGTGTGGCTCCATCGGGTTGTGATGCTCGACGGGCGTTTTATAGGTGGCGGAGATTTTGACAGGTGCCGCCTCGAACGCGGACGAGAAGTCGCCGGTGGCGCTGTCGATCTCGAACTTGCCGTTGAGCTTTTTCGACGGTTTGCGCTGGTCGCCGTCACGGCCTTCCATCGACGTGACCGCGTCCTGCGGCCGATAACGCACCACCACCGTGGCGGCGGCTTCCTGGGCCTGTTGCAGGCTGTCGGCCACCACGATCGCGATATGCTGGCCGTTGAACAGCACCTCGTTGCTCTGCAGCAGGGGAAAGCTGATCGCCTGCTGGATCTCGGGCGCCTTGTGCAGTTTCTCCGCATTTTCAGCGGTGATGACGTCGATCACACCGGGCATCGAGCGCGCGACGAGCGCGTCGATGGCGAGGATGGTGCCGGCCGCGATCGTGCTTTGCACCAGAACGGCATGGACCACATCCGTGTTGGCGAATTCGGCAGCATATTTGGCGTGACCCATGACCTTGAGCCGACCGTCGACGCGGTCGATGGCGTGGCCGATCGTGTTGGTCTGTTCGCTCATCACAGAACTCCTGTCTCGGCGGTGGGATGCGCCGCCTCCATCAACGCGCGGGTGACGGCGCGTTGTGCCAATGCGATTTTATAGGCGTTCATGCCGGCCGCGCGGGCGCCTTCGGTGGCAAGCCTGCCTGCGTGCTCGAAGGCCGCCGCATCGGCGGTGGCGCCGATCAACGCCTGCTCGGCCTTGGCGGCACGCCACGGCATCGGGGCCACGCCGCCAAGCGCGATGCCCGCGTGCAGGATGCGATTGTCGCGGATTTCGATGGCCACGGCAGCCGATGCCAGCGCGTAGGCGAAGCTGCTGCGATCGCGCACCTTCATATAGACGGAGCGTTTCGCGGCCTCCGACGCCGGCACCACGATCTGTGTGATGACGTCACCCGGCTGCAAAATCGTCTCGATCTCTGGCGTGTCGCCGGGGAGACGGTAGAAATCCGCAAGCGGCACCACGCGCGTGCCGCCACCGGCCGCGGTGATGGCCACGCCGGCGCCCATCGCCATCAGGGCCACCGGGAAATCCGAGGGATGCGTGGCGATGCAGCTGTCGCTGGCGCCCAGGATGGCGTGCTCGCGATTTTCGCCCGCGATGGCGGGACAGCCGGAGCCGGGGTGGCGCTTGTTGCAGGCGAACGCCGTGTCACGAAAATACACGCAGCGCGTGCGTTGCAGCAGGTTGCCGCCCATGGTTCCCATGTTGCGGATCTGCGGCGAGGCAGACAGCAGCAGCGCCTGCGAGATCGCCGGCCAACCACGCCGTACTTCGGGGTGGGCGGCGACGTCGGCCATCGTCTCAAGCGCGCCCAGCCGCAGCTCGATGGATGTGGCGGTGATGCCGCGCAGGTGCGCGCCCGCGAGATCGACCACCTGATCCGGCGCGATGACGTTGTTCTTCATCAGTTGCAGCAGGTCGGTGCCGCCGGCGATGAAGGTGGTGCCCGCCCCTGGCGTGCCGGCCGCGATGAGTTGGAAAGCGTGCATGATCAGCTCCTCAGGTCAGCCCCGTGCGGGCGTATGATCTGCGACGTCGCGAATGGCGGCGACGATGTTGGGGTAGGCGCCACAGCGGCACAGATTGCCGCTCATCCATTCGCGGATCTCGTCATCCGTTCCGGTATGGCCTTCCTTGACCAGCGCCACGGCGGACATCACCTGGCCGGGCGTGCAATAGCCGCACTGCATGCCGTCATGCGCCACAAACGCGGCCTGCATGGGATGCAGCACGTCGCCCTGCGCGAGACCCTCGATGGTGGTGACCTCGTGTCCCTGGCAGCGCGCGGCGAGCGTGAGGCACGACACCACGCGGTGGCCGTCGATATGCACGGTGCAGGCGCCGCAGGACCCCTGGTCGCAGCCTTTCTTGGTGCCGGTCAGCGCCGTCTGTTCGCGCAGGAACTCCAAAAGTGTGGTGCGGACCTCGATGGGGCGCGCGATGTCGGCGCCGTTGATCCGCAGCGTGACGGACAGCGCGGTGTGGGATGGTGGGGTCTGCGCGAGGGCATTCTGTGGCACGTCCGGCAGCACGCTCATGCCGGCGACCGCGCAGAGCACTGTGCGGCGCGTGGGGTTCAGATCGGTCATCGAAACTCTCCTGCTCAACCTTTGGTGGCCAACCCTGCCTGTTCCCGAAAGTTCCTCCGGACCTGGACGGCGTTTTGTCCTCTACACCGCACCGCAGCAAAGCCTGGAACCATTCGGCCGACCTAAGATTAAAGGTGCGCAAGATAGATCTGGCGCCCGGACCTTTGGGTGGTGTCGTGCCCGGTTGGGGCGTAGGAGCGAGAATGCAGCGTCGTGCGGCCCTGATGGCTGGCCTTGCCTACACGCTGACGGCATCGGCGGGCGCGCCGGCTTTTGCGGCCGACGCCGCGCCCGAGCCTTTCGACGGCATGGCCGTGCGGCGCCTCGCGCGGGATCTCGCGAGCAAGCCTTACAAGGCGCCCGAAAACAGGCTGCCCGATGCCATCGCCAAGCTGACCTACGATCAATATCGCGATATCAGGTTCGACCCCAAGCGCGCCCTATGGCGGGAGCGCAAACTGGGCTTCGAGGTGCAGCTGCTGCATCGCGGGTTCCTGTATAACGATGGCGTCGATCTGTTCGAGGTCGTGGGCGGTGTGGCGACTCCCATCGCGTATAATCAGGACATGTTCAATTTCGGGGCGATGACGCCTCCGCCCCTCGGTGCCATCGGGTTTGCCGGGTTTCGCATCCACGCGCCGATCAACCGGCCGGACTATTTCGATGAAGTGTGCGTTTTCCTCGGCGCGAGTTACTTCCGCGCGGTGGCCAAGGGGCAGGAATACGGGCTGTCCGCCCGCGGTCTTTCGATCAAGACCGCCGAGCCGTCCGGAGAGGAGTTTCCCGCCTTTCGCAGTTTCTGGCTGGAACGCCCGCAGCCCGGCTCCGGCGTGGTGGTGTTGCACGCGTTGCTCGACAGCGAGAGTGCGGCGGCGGCGTATCGGTTCACGATCCGGCCGGGTGACGAGACGGTGATCGACGTGGAAAGCGTGATCTATCCGCGCGTGGAGATCGCGCAGGTGGGCATCGCCACCATGACGAGCATGTTCTTCTTCGACCCCAGCAACCGCGCCGGGATCGATGATTTCAGGCCTGCCGTGCATGACAGCAACGGCCTGCAGCTTGTGACGGGTCCGGGCGAAACGTTGTGGCGCCAGCTCGCCAATCCGCGCGACCTTCAGATCAGCGTGTTCGCCGACAGTCATCCACGTGGCTTCGGGCTGATCCAGCGGGAGCGGTCCGCGGCCGGCTATCAGGATTTCGAGGCCCATTATGAAAAGCGGCCGAGCCTTTGGGTGGAGCCGATCGGCGATGTCGGCGATGGCGGCGTATATCTGGTGGAGATCCCCAGCAAGGACGAAATTCACGACAACGTCGTGGCGTTCTGGCGCCCTGGCCGCAAACTTGCGGCGAAAGCCGAGCACAATTTCACTTATCGCCTGCATTGGTGCAACGAGATGCCGCTGTCGCCGGATATGGCCCAGATCGTGCGAACCAGCGCGGGCGCGCATGGGGGTGACACACGGCTGTTCGTGCTGGATATCGGTGGCGGCAAGCTGAAGACGCTGCCGGCCGACATGGCGCCCACGCTCGAGGTGAGCGGCGATCACGGCAAGATTCTGCATGTGAATGTGCAACCCAACCCGCTCACCGGCGGCTGGCGCGCCAGCTTCGAGCTGCAACCGGACGGGGCCAAAATGGTGGAGCTGCGGGCGCGGCTGATGAGCGCCAACGCGCCCCTGTCGGAGACCTGGGTCTATCGATGGACAGCCTGACGGATCTTGCCTTCAGGGCGCTGCCCGACCCCGCGCCGCTTGCCATGCCGGTCCAGGACCTTCACGCGCCGCGTGCCGGGTTCGCAGCGCCTTCCACCGGGCCCGCGAATATCGGGATGCGGCGTTTGTTCGTGATCGGGTCTGCCATCGTCATGACGGCGGCCGCGGCGCGCGAGATGGTGCTGGTGCTGAACGTGGGTGGGGTGACGGTGTTGGGCACCATCATCCTGGTGCTGTTCGTGTCGCTGTTCGGCTGGATCGCGCTGGCCTTCTTCACCTCGGTGGTGGGCTTCGTGAGCGTGCTCGGAGGACGTGCCGGACTTGATATCGATAACGGCCCCGACCTTCCGGTGCTGACCTCGCGCACCGCCCTTCTCATGCCCGTCTACAACGAGGCGCCGGCGCGGGTGATGGCGGGGCTGCAGGTGATCCATGAATCGCTGGCCGAAAGTGGCCGGCGCGCGATGTTCGACATCTTCATCCTCAGCGACACTACCGAGCCCGATGCCTGGATCGCCGAGGAGGCGGCGTTTCTGGCGCTGCGGGCGCGGGTGGGCAGCGAGGGGCTGTATTATCGTCGCCGCCCCAAGAATTTCGAGCGCAAGGCCGGCAACATCGCAGAATGGGTGGGCCGTTTCGGCGCCGCCTATCCGCAGATGCTGATCCTGGATGCGGACAGCGTGATGACCGCTGAGGCCATCGTGAAACTGGTGGGTGCCATGGAACGGCATCCCGACATCGGGTTGATCCAGAGCCTGCCGCTGATCGTGGGCGGCCAGTCGCTGTTTGCCCGGATGCAGCAATTCGCCGGGCGCGTCTATGGCCCGCTGATCGCCCATGGCATTGCCTTCTGGCATGGGTCGGAGAGCAATTACTGGGGCCATAACGCGGTGATCCGAACCCGCGCCTTCGCCGAGACGGCGGGGTTGCCCACGCTTTCGGGGCGCAAGCCGTTCGGCGGGCATATCATGAGCCATGATTTCGTCGAGGCGGCGCTGATGCGGCGCGCCGGCTGGGGCATCCATATGGTGCCGGGGCTGCCTGGAAGTTACGAGGAGGGGCCTGCCTCGCTGCCGGATATGGCGGTGCGGGACAGGCGGTGGTGCCAGGGCAACCTGCAGCATCTCGCGGTGCTGCCGGGCCGTGGGCTGCACTGGGTCAGCCGGATGCATCTGCTGATGGGTGTGGGGTCTTACATCACGGCGCCGATCTGGCTGGTGTTCATGGTGGCGGGCATCATGCTTTCGTTGCAGGCGGCCTTTCTCACGCCGGATTATTTCCCCCAGGGCCGCTCGCTGTTTCCCAGCTGGCCGGTGATCGACCCGGTGCGGTCGATGTGGCTTTTCATCGGCACGATGAGCGTGCTGCTGGTGCCGAAACTGTTCGCGTGGGCAGCACTTCTGTTTGACCCGGTGGCGCGGCGTGGCTGTGGGGGCGCGGTGACGGCGCTTGCCAGCATTCTGTGCGAGACTCTGATTTCGGGCCTGTTGGCGCCTATCACCATGCTGCGGCAGTCGCGCGATATCGTATCCATCCTGGCCGGGCGCGATGGCGGCTGGCAGCCGCAAAGCCGCGATGGCGTGGGGCTGCCGTGGCGCGATCTGGTGCGGCAGTACTGGGCCGCCACCTTGTTCGGCGCGGTGATGGGGGTTTCGGCGTATCTGGTTTCGCCGTCTCTTTCGCTGTGGATGCTGCCGGTCTGGGTGGGGCTGGTGCTGGCGGTGCCGTCTGTGGCCGTGACAGCCGGACGAACCGGTGGGCGGTGGCTGCGCGGGGTGGGGCTGCTCGCCATCCCCGAGGAACGCGTGCCGCCGCCGGTGCTGTTGCGCAGGATGCAGGTTCTGCAGACCTTGTTGGGTGAGCCTGCGCCGGAGGCCAAGGCGGCGCGTCGCCTGATCGCCGAGCCGGCGCTGCTGGAGGCGCATCTTCGCATGCTGCCGCCCGCCCGGCGGGCGCATCTGGATCCGTTCGATGCCACGTTGCTGCTGGGCCTGGCGAAACTGTCCGAAGCGCCGGGGCTGGACGCGGCCGTGGCGGCGCTTTCGACCAAGGAGATGGCGGCGGTTCTGGCCGATCGTGCCGGTGTGGAGCGGCTGGTGGCGCTGGCGGGCGTGGCTTAACAACTGGACATCTTTGGAACTACGGACCGCGACGTTTGTTCTTGGAATATGATGCTCACGCCTCACGAATACTGATGAGCACACAATCAGGAGCCACCGGAATGTCTGATATGACCATCGAGCCGTCTGATACCACCGGCAGCCTCATCGCTGCGAGCAAGGTGACCGGCACCAGCGTTTACGATAAGGCCGGCGAAAAGCTCGGCAGCATCTACGACGTGATGATCGACAAATCGTCTGGCAGCACGCGCTACGCGATCATGAATTTCGGCGGGCTGTTCGGCATTGGCGAACACTATCACCCCTTGCCGTGGAACCTGCTGCGCTACGACAGCCATCTGGGCGGATACGTGGTAGATATCGACCCCGCCATGTTGAAGGATGCGCCGTCTTACGACAAATCCGACACGACCACCTGGGCCGACGACGGCTGGGGCGGCCGGGTGAACGATTATTACGGTCGCCCGACCGAGAACGATATCGGCTTCGGGTCGGCCGGCCTGGCCGGCATGGGCTCACGGATGCCGCTGGTCTGATCTGATCGTCGCATCGGCATGGGACTGGGCGCGGGGCGTGATCTCGCGCCCCGTCTTGGACTGCTGTGTTTGGGCCGCCGTTTTGGGGCCGCTGTTCTTAGACTGTCTTGGACGGACGCAGATGGGCGGTCACGCCGTGCAGGGCGGCGTTGAACTGCTCCTGCGTGAAGGGCTTGCTCAGCAGGGTGAGATCTTCAAGCTCGGTGGGAAGTCCGGCGCGGCCGTAGCCGGTGCTGTATATAAACGGAATGTTGCGCCGTCTCAGCATCTTGGCCACGTCGTAGCTGTTCTTGCCCATCAGGTTGACATCGAGGATCGCCACGTCGAACTGCAGGTTCGCCGCTTTTTCCATGGCTTCCTCGATCCGCGAGGCGGTGTCGAGAACCTCGATACCGGCTTCCTGCAGATAGGATTCGACGAGTATGAGGATGGCAGCCTCGTCCTCGATCACCAAAGCGCGCATGCAAGCTGTCCCCTTCGCGCGAAGATTAAGGACTTATCGTCAAGCGCGGCCGGAATCAAGCATCTCGCCGATCAGCTCCGCGTGGCTACGGCGCAGGGCGGTTCCGAACTTCCACGAGATCGCGTTTGGCCCGCAGCGTGACGATGAGCCCGTCTGGCGCCCAGTCGTGCATGATCTCGCCGTCGAACTGCGCGCGCACCGTGGAACGGATGAGCCGGCTCCCGAAGCCCGCGCGCTCCGGCACGCCTGTGATCGGCGGACCGCCCTGTTCGGACCAGCGGATGCACAGCTCGTCATCCGTGTCGGTCCAGTCGATGCGGAGCACACCGTCGGAGGCGGACAAGGCGCCGTATTTGGCGGAGTTGGTAACGAGCTCGTGAAAGACCAGCGCCATCCCGGTGACGGCATCCGCCTGCAACTGCACGCGCCGGCCTGTCATGTGGAGCTGTGCGCGGGAAGCGGTTGAACTGTCCGGCGCGACATGGGGCGCCACGATCGCGTCGATCAACGGCCCGAGACCGGCTTCCATCGTCTCCGTCTCGCCGTTGATGGCTGGATTGATCAGCGCGTGCGCGCGGGCCAGGGCCTGAAGGCGGCCGGTGAGGGAGGCGGCCATCTGCGCCGTGCTGCTCGCCGATTTCGCGGTCATGGACACCATGCCGGACGCGATGGTGAACAGGTTCTGCACCCGATGCTTGAGTTCCAGGATGAGCAGCTGCCGCTGCGCCTCGGAATCCTTGCGGGCGGTGACGTCCACGCCGGAGGGCACCAGCATCGTCACGTTGCCCGAGGTGTCGTAGAGCGGGGCGATCTGGTAATCGATGGTGCGCTTGGTGCCGGCGCGCCAGTTGATTTCAACGTCGAACCGCACGGTCTCACCCGCCCGGGCGCGTTCCACCGACTGTTTGATCCGCTCGCGCACCGCGGGGTCGTGGGCGAACCAGTGGCTGTCCCACAGCTTGCGGCCGATCACGTCGGATATCTCAAGTCCCGCGCCCTCGACCGGGGCGCGATTGACGTCTGCGAGGGTGCCGCCGGGGTCGAGAATGCCCACGAACGCGAACAGACTGTCGAGCACACGACGCAGATGCGCCTCGCTGGCCGCCAGTGCGACCTCGGTGCGCTTGCGCCCGGTGATTTCAACGGAGGTGCCGACAAGGCCCACCACCGCGCCATCCGCGTTGCGAAAGGCGCGCTTTTGCGAGAGCCACACACGCGGCCCGTGCTGGTCCTCTCCCACGATCTCCTCCAGCTCCGCATGGCCGCCCGATTCCATCAGGCGCCTGTCCGTCGCCATGACCATCGCGGCATCTTGAGAGTTGGCCAGGAACTCGGCGTCGGTGCGATTGCGGACGTCCTCCCAGGGCATCCCGATAAGGTCCAGCACCGCGCCGTTGGCGGTCTGCATACGGCCTTGGCGATCCTTCACGTAGATCAGCGCCGGTACCGCCTCAATCACCGCGTGCAGCAGGGCGTTGGCTTCGCGCGCGGCGGCCTCGCTCTGGCGCAGCCGGTCCTCGGTGCGTTTGCGCATGTCGATATCCAGCAGCACGCCGGCGAAGCGGCGGGGCTTCTGGTCGCTGCCGAACTCGCACCGACCGCTGCACTGCACCCAGCGATAGGTGCCTTCGCGTTGCAGGACGCGAAATTCCACATGGGTGATGCCGCCCTGGGCGAGCGCACGCTGGCTGACGGCATCGACGGCGACCCAATCGGTGGGATGCACCCGCGCCTGCACATCGCTCAGCGGCAGAAAGCCGCCTTCCGATTCGAAGTCGAGTTGAAAGACCCTGGCGCAACCTTCGTCTCCGCCGAAGCGGCCGGACGTGATGTTCCATTCCCAGGTGCCGATGATCGCGCCGCTCTCCAACGCCAGTCGCACGCTTTCAGCGGGGTCGCGCAGCAATCGTTGCGTCTCGCTCATGTCAGCCCGTTCATGCAAGCCTGGCCGGCGACGATCCCGTCGGGCGGCCAGTATCCGTTCGATCAAAGGGACATGCCAACGATCGTGTCTGTCGGTGTTTGGAGCATAGGTGATGAAATGGTCGGCTCAAATACCCAAAATCGTCTCCGTGATGTCAACGTGAACACAGTCAGTGCCGACGTTGCGCGACCACGCGCTGTGCATGCCCTCTCCCGCGCCAGTTGCGGCGATGCCGGGGGAACGCTCGACCCAATCCGGCATTTCCTATGCTGTCGGCTGGAATGGGCCTGCGGGAGATGGACATGGAGGTTGTCGGCAACGTGCCGGATAACGTGCCGGAAAACGTATTGGAAAACGTGCCGGATGACGTACTGGAAAACGTAATGGACAATGCCGGGGCGCGGTTGTGCGGCCCGTCGCTGCTGGTGGCGCTGGCCCGGTTCCGCGACACCATGCGGGCGCGGCCGGCGGGTGACGCTGAAGATGGGTTCGTGCGCGACCATCTTGCACAGGTGACCGGCCTTGGCCTTCTGAAGGCACCGCTTCCGGTGGCGCAGGGCGGGCTGGGCTGGGGCACCGCCTCGTCTGCGGCCATTGAGATCTGCACCGCGCTGCGCCTTCTCGGGCAGACCAGCCTGGCGTTGGGCCGGGTGTTCGAAGGCCATCTCAACGCCATTCGCCTGCTGCATCGGCTGGGTGGGGCGGCGCTGTTCGGCCAGGTGGCGGCGGATGTGGCGGCCGGGCATCTGATCGGCCTGTGGGTGACATCGTTCGCCGATCCGGTGTGTGTGATGCAGGCGGCACCGGGCGAGGTTGGGCTGCGTGGCCTGCTGGACGTGTGCAGCGGGGCGGGCATGGCGGGTCGTGCCGTCATCATGGTGAAAACCGGGCGGGGGGAGGATCATCTCGCCTATATCCCCACCGGCGGGATGGCGGAGGTCGGCGAGCGGCGTGTGGCGCTGATGGGCATGCGGGCGGCGATGACGGCGCCGGTGCGGATCGCGGGGGCGGTGCCGGCGGATGCCATCTTCGCCGGGCCAGGCGACTACATGGCCGAGCCGGATTTCTCCGGCGGCGCGTGGCGCACCAGTGCGGTGACGGTGGGCGGGCTCGAGGCGCTGGTGGATGCCACGATCGGGCAGTTGCGCGCGCGCGGCCGTGCCCAGGATCCGCATCAGCGGGCCCGGCTCGGCCAGATGATCATGGCGCGCGAGACGGCGCTGCTCTGGATTGCCCAGGCGGCCGTGAAAGCCGAGGCGGATGACGCGGACCCAGGCGAGACGGTCGCCTGCGTCAATCTGGCGCGTCTGGCGATCGAGCAATGCTGCCTCGACGTGATCCC
Source organism: Rhodospirillales bacterium (assembly GCA_025362815.1). GTDB lineage: Bacteria > Pseudomonadota > Alphaproteobacteria > Acetobacterales > Acetobacteraceae > CAIQQQ01. The sequence continues at coordinate 15,164 of JANYFG010000069.1, read as the reverse complement.
CCTGGTGCAAAGGAGCCTGGGGTTGGCCTGTTTGCAGCAATCCAATCCCGTGGAGCAGATGATGCGCGATCTTTCGACCTATCTCCGCCAGCCCGCCGGAGACGAGGTGCTGGCCGTGGCGGCCGACTGGCACCTGTGCCGCGCGGGACCGTGACGTCTCATGCGGTTTTGACCGTTTTCATGCCGGCGATCTCCGTCTCGATGCGGCGGCGCTGGGTGGTCAGCACGCCGAGCAGATCGGCGGGCACATCCGGCATCTTCAAGGCGTCGTCGTAGCCGGACGCGTTGCGCTCCTCGCCGTCTATCAGGCCCGGCAACACGCTTTCATCGAGCCCGCCGAACAGGCCGCGCACGCTCATGATGGTACGGTGGATATGCGACATGAACGAGCCATCCTGGTCTGGCGCCTCGCCCGCCGCCTGAAGCGGACTGCAAAGTTCGGCGGCGTTCGCGGCGTGCAGCGCGATCATGCGTTTGAACAGCGGCGACATGCCGCGGCCCTCGGCATCGTCCAGCGCCTCCTCGTAGCCCTTGCGGGCGTCGACGGCTTGGCAGTGGAGCTTTTTCAGCTCGTCGATCAGATCCTGCTGCATGCGGTCCTCCCATTGTCGGGTTTATTTCGATGGGCGATGGGCGATGGGCGAGCGTTTAAGCGCCGGGACGCATCGCAGGTTCCGGTCCGGCCGATGCGAAACCGCTGGTCGGATGCATGCGGGTGGTTGAGCAAACGGCGCAAACGCGGCATCCCTCTCCTGCCTTGCGAACCCAAGCAGTCAGCCGGGGCGTCTTGGGCGGGGGAAGATGGGTTTTCATGACGTCCTACGGTATTTTCAAAATCATCCATCTGCTGGGCATCATCCTGCTGGTGGGCAACGTGACGGTGACGGCGTGCTGGAAGTTCTACGCCGACGGCACGCGCGACCCGCGGATCATCGCCTTCTCGCAGCGCCTGGTGACGATCACCGACTGGGCGTTCACCGCCTGGGGCATCGGGCTGACCGTGATCGGCGGCTACGGCGCCGGCTGGGTGGCCGGGATCGATCCGTGGCGCACGTCGTGGATCGTGTGGGCGGAGGCGATGTTCGCGCTGTCCGGCTGCATATGGCTGGGGGTGCTGCTGCCCATCCAGATCCGCCAGGCGCGCGCGGTGAAGCGTTTCACCGATGGCACGGCCATCCCCGAAGCCTATTTCCAGGACACGCGCACCTGGCTGCGCTGGGGGATCGTGGCCACCGTGCCGCTGATGGCGGCGCTGTATGTCATGATTTTCAAAATCTGAGCCGGGTGGACAAGCCCCTCCGGCGGCCATGCTGCCGTGGTCGGCCATGACGGGGGGCAGCTGCCATGGGCCGTGATCGCCGGCTCATCGCGGGCCGCTTTGAGCGGCGGCCCGACTTGGATAACGCGGGCCGCTTTGAGCGGCGGCCCGACTTGGATAACGCGGGCTGCTTTGAGCGGCGGCCCGACTTGGATAACGCGGGCCGCATCGAGAAGCGGCCCGACATGGAGAAGAAGCAAGTCGTGTAGCAGCCGGGCTTGGGCTAGGAGGGGGGCTCTGGGGCGTGGGGGTGACGAATGCGGGGATCGAAGCTTCTGCTGCTCGCGGGTCTCGTGGCCCTGATCGTGGCGTTCTTCGCCTCGGGCCTGCGCGACCGGCTCGATCTGCACACGCTGCAGGCCAATCGTTTGGCACTGATCGATCTGGTGCAGGCCCATGAGGTGGCGGCACCCTTGCTGGGCGTGCTGATCTACGGCGCCGTGACCGCGCTGGCGCTGCCGGTGGCCCTGCCGCTGTCGCTCGCGGCCGGAGCGTTGTTCGGGCTGGGCGAGGGGGCTGTCATCGTGTCCTTCGCCTCCGCCATCGGCGCCACGTTGTCGTTTCTGTCGAGCCGGTTTCTGCTGCGGGACTGGGTGCAGCGGCGGTTCGGGGCGCGGCTGCGCGACATCGAGGCGGGGATCGCCCGAGACGGCATCTTCTATCTTCTGAGCCTGCGTCTGGCGCCGGTCATTCCCTTCACGTTGATCAATTTGCTGTTCGGCCTCACCGCCATTCCGGTTTTCCGTTTCTACTGGGTCAGCCAGCTCGGCATGCTGCCGGCCACGCTGGTGTTCGTGAATGCGGGCACCCAGCTGGAGCGGTTGCAGTCGCTGTCGGGCATCTTGTCGCCCGGGCTGATCGTGTCGCTGATCCTGCTGGCGCTTTTGCCGCTGGCGGCGCGGTTCGTGGTGGGCGCCGTGCGCAAGGCCCGCGCATGAACGCCCGGCCGCGGCGGTTCGACCGCAATCTGGTGGTGATCGGCGGCGGCTCGGCGGGGCTGGTCAGCGCCATCGTGGCCGCGAAGGCCGGGGCAAGCGTGACGTTGGTCGAGGCGGCGGAGATGGGGGGCGACTGCCTGAACACCGGCTGCGTGCCGTCGAAAGCGCTGATCCACGCGGCATCCTTGATCCATTCGGCGCGTGATGCGGCGCGGCTGGGGCTGCTGGGCGAGGCCGGCCCGGTGCGGTCCGCCGCTGCCATGGCGTATGTGCGCCGGTCCATCCAGCGCATCGCGCCGCATGACAGTGTGGAGCGGTTTGCCGCGATGGGCGTGGATGTGAGGCGCGGCCATGCCCGCATCACATCGCCCTGGTCCGTGGAGGTCGACGGCGTGACGCTTGCCACGCGCGCGATCATCGTGGCGACGGGCGCGGCCCCGGTGATGCCCGATATTCCGGGCCTGGCCGATGCCTTGACCTCGGAGACGATCTGGAACCTGCCGGAGGCACCGGCGCGGCTGCTGATCCTGGGGGGCGGCCCCATCGCGTGCGAGCTGGCGCAGGCGTTCCAGCGGCTGGGCACACAGGTCACGATCGCCGAGGCCTCAGGCCAGCTGCTGGCGCGGGAGGATGACGCGGTGGCGTGCCATGTGAAAGCCCGGCTGGAGGCGGAGGGTGTGACGGTGCTTTTGGGCCATCGCGCGGTGGCGGCGTCCGGCACCGAGATGATGTTCGAACACGGGGCCCGCGTGGGGTATGATCGCGTGCTGGCGGCGGTCGGCCGCAAGGCGCGGGTGGCGGGGTTCGGGCTGGAGCAGCTCGGCGTGCGGCTTGGCCCTTCCGGCACCATCGAGACGAACGCGTATCTGCAATCCTCGTGTCCCAGCCTGTATGCATGCGGTGACGTGGCAGGGCCGTATCAGTTCACCCATGCCGCCTCGCACCAGGCCTGGCACGCCACGATCAATGCGCTGTTCGGGCAGCTGCACCGCATTCGGGTGGACTATGGCGGCATGCCCGCGGTGACCTATTGCAATCCGGAAATCGCCCGCGTGGGCCTGAACGAGCGTGAGGCCAAGGCGCGAGGTGTGGCGTTCGAGATCACCACGAAGCGGATCGAGGATCTGGACCGCGCCATTGTGGACGAGGCGGGCGGGTTTGTGACGATCCTCACCAGGCCCGGCACCGACCGGATCCTGGGGGCCACGGTGGTGGCGCCGCGCGCCGGCGAAATGCTGGCGGAACTGACGTTGGCGATGCGCCACGGCATCGGGCTGAAAAAGGTTTTTGCCACCATTCATCCTTATCCCACCTACACCGAAGCCAATCGCGATGCGGCCGGGGCGTGGCGCCAGGCGCACGCGCCGGGCTGGGTGTTTCCGCTGCTGGGCCGCTATCAGACGTGGTTGCGGGGATGAGGCTGCGGGGATGAAGCTGTCGGTGATCGTGCCGCTGGCACCGGGCGAGGCGGAGTGGCGCGGGCTGGCCGGGCAGCTCGAAGCCGTGTTCGATGATGACTGCGAGCTTGTCCTCGTGGCTGCTGATGAGGCGGTGCCATGGCGCTCGGCCTTTGCCGTGCAGTCGCTCGCCTGCGAGGCGGGGCGCGCGCGGCAGTTGAATGGTGGCGCGCGGGCGGCGCACGGCGCATACCTGTGGTTCGTGCATGCCGACACCCGTCTGTCGCCGGGGGCGTGGCCTGCGTTGCAGGCGTTCATGACGCGCGGGGAGAAGGCGCTGGGGTGGTTCGATCTGGCGTTTCGCCCCGATGGCCCCAGCCCGGTGCGGCTGAACGCGTGGGGCGCCAATCTTCGCTCGCGCCATCTGGGCATTCCGTTTGGCGACCAGGGGTTCGTCATGCCGGCATCGCTGTTTCACGAGCTCGGGGGCTTTGACACGCAGGCGGCGTATGGCGAGGACCATCTGTTCGTGTGGGCGGTGCGTCGCGCCGGCTACAAGGTGGTGCCGGTGGGCGCGACCGTTTCGACCAGTGCGCGGACATATGCCCGGCACGGCTGGGGGCGGACGACCTTGCGCCACGTGTGGCTCACGGCGGTGCAGGCCTATCCCCAATGGCGGGCGATGCGGCGGGCGATGCGGCGGGTAAGGCGGCGATGACGGCGTTGGCGATCTTCGTGAAGACGCCGGGGCTGAGCCCGATCAAGACCCGGCTTGCCGCCGGGATCGGCGCATCGGCGGCGGCGGAATTCTATGCGCTGGCGGTGCGCGCGGTGGCCGAAATCGCGGCGGCATCGCGGCTTGCGGCGTACTGGGCCGTGGCGGAGGCCGAGGGGCTGGATGATCCGCGGTGGTCCGGCTTTCCCACGATACGGCAGGAAGAGGGTAGGCTGGCGAAGTTAGGATTGGGCGCGCGTCTCGATCGTGTTTTCACCACGCTGCAGGCGCGGCATGGCAGCGTGCTGTTGATCGGGGCGGACAGTCCGCAGACCACGCCCGCGTTGTTGCGGCTGGCGGCGGCACGATGCGCGCCTTTCGTGATGGGGCGGGCGATGGATGGCGGTTTCTGGCTGTTCGGCGGCGATCGGCCGATCGCGTCCGCCGTGTGGCGCAGCGTGCCGTATTCGGCGCCGGACACCGCGGACCGGCTGCTGGAACGACTGGCGTGCCCGGTGAGCTTCGTTAAGCCGCAGATGGATGTCGACGAAGGCGCCGATCTCGCCGGGTTGCGGATCGCCCTGGAGGCTTTGGACAAACCGCTTCCGGCGCAGACTGCGTTGCTTGAGTGGCTTATGCGCCGGGCGGGCTGACCAGCATCCGCACCGGGCCACCGGCGGCCTGGGCGTCCAGTGCGTCGTGGGTGACGAGCAGCACGGGCAGATTACGGGCGGCCGCGTGATCGAACACGAAACGCCGAAAACGTTGCCTGAGATCGGCGTCCAGCCGCGAAAACGGCTCGTCCAGCAGCAGGGCGCGCGGGCCTGACAGCAGGCAGCGCATCAGCGAGACACGGGCGCGCTGGCCGCCGGACAGGCTGGCGGGGTCGCGATCGGCGAGGCCGGGGAGTTCGGCGGCGACCAGCGCCGCATCGATGCGTGCCTTCCGTCCGGGGCCGGGTCTGAGGCCGAAGCCGAGATTGGCCCCCACCGACAGATGCGGGAACAACAGGTCGTCCTGGAACAGAATGCCGATGCGGCGACGCTCCGGGGGCAGGTGGGTGATGTCGTCGCCGTCGAGCGAGACGGTGCCGGTGGCGCGCAGCCCTGGCGTCAGCGTGCCGCAGATATGGGCGAGAAGGCTGGATTTGCCGCAGCCGGATGGGCCCATCAACGTGGTGACCTGGCCTTTCGCCACCGTGAGCGTCAGCGGGTCGAACAGCATCCGGCCGGCGGCGCGGATCGTGACGGTCTCGATGGACAGCGTCATGCCAGGGCCGCGCGCCGGCGCCAGATCAGCCGTGGCAGCAGCAACGCCACGGCGAAGAACGCCAGGGGAAGGGCGGTCTGCGCCACCGCGAACACCCCCATCACGCGACGGTCGCCGCCGGAGGACAGCGTGACGGCCTCGGTGGCCAGGCTCGCCATCCGGCCGCCGCCGGCGAACAGCGTGGCGAGATATTGCCCGGCGCTGACGGCGATGCCCACGGCGGTGGCGGCGAGTAGAGGGCGAAGCAGAATGGGTATTTTCACCGTGACCAGCGTGCGCCAGGGGGAGGCGCCCAGGCAGGCGGCGGTGTGCGCGAGCCTTGGGTCCAGCGCCGCGTAAGGCTGGGTGAGCGACAGCAGCATATAGGGCAGCACGAACACCAGATGCGTCCAGATCAGCGAGATCCAGCCACCGTCGAGGCCGAGGCTGAGCAGTGCGATCTGCAAACCGAACAGAAACGAGGTTTGCGGCACCAGGAGCGGCAACAACGTCCATGCGAGCAAACTTGGCCGTGCGGCGCCGCCATGTCGGGCGCCGGCTTCCAGCGCCGCGACGCACAACAGCAAAGCCAGCGCCGTGGCGGCCAGCGCGGTGACCAGGGTGATGCGAAACGGCGCCGCGAGATGGGGGAGCTGTGCGGCCCAGATCGACAGATCCAGGCGGGCGGGCAGCAGGTCGGGAAATCGCCAGGGACCTGCGGCGGACCACGTGGCCGCGGCGGCGAGGCTGATGGCGGCGAGTGCCAGCAGCACCGGAAAGGCCACGCCGCCGAGGCGGATCGCGGTGTCGCCCGAGCGACGTCCCACGGCGGACCAGTGGCGTTGCAGGGGTGCGATGGCGCGTTCGGCGAGGTGCCAGACAACCAGGGTCAAGCCGGTCACGATCAACAGCAGGCAGGCGGCGGCGGCGGCGGGGAACACCTTGCTAAGATCGGGGTCGAAAAACCAGCGCACCACCAGCACGCCGAGCGGCGGTCTGCGGTCTGGTCCGAGGAGAATGGCGACGTCGACCACAGACAGCGCATAGGCCAGCACGGCCAGCACGGGCAGGCGGATCTGGCGATAGATGAGCGGGAAGACGATTTTGAGGAACGCCACCGGCGCCGGCTGGCCGAGGCTGCGCGCCACCGCCATCAATCCGGCGACCGGGATCTGGTTCATCGCGGCCAGGGTCATCAGCAGGAGATAGGGCGCCTCCTTCAGCACCAGGCCGAGAATGAGGGCCGCGCCCATCGGGTCGTTGACGGTGGCGATGTCAGGCGGCGTGGACCAGCCCGCCAGCGGGGCGATGGCGCGGGCGATGGTTCCGCTGGGGGCCGCGATGGCCAGCAGGCCGATGGCGATGGCCACATGCGGTGTGGCCAGCAGGGGGGCGATCGCGGCCTGCAGCAGGCGGAAGAACCGCGTGGTGTGAAACGCGGCGGTGGCCAATGCCACGGTGGTCAGCGAGATCAGCGTGGCGGCGAGGCCGGTGGAGACGCTGAGCCAGACCGAGGATGCAAACCCGGGCTGGGCCAGCATCACGCGCCACGGATCGAGACTGAGATGCGTGCCGCCAAGTGCCGGCAGAAGGCCGAACGCCGGCAGGATGGTGCCGAGCAGGCCGCCCAGCACCGGCAACGCCACCACGCCTGCGGCAAGGATTGCGGGAAAGGCGCGTGGGAACACCGGTCAGCCGGCGCTGGTGCGACGGTCCCATTCCGCCACGACGCGGGTCATCCAGCTTGGATGCGGCTCCGCCAAAGCCTGGCCTAGCTCGGCGTTCGTCATCACGCCGGGGGTTTGGGGGATGTCGGCGAACAGGCGCAGGTCGGCGGGGGAGAGCTTCTGCAGGTCCAACACGGTGTAGGCGCCGAGCAACGCGGGGTTCTGCGCGTGGGCCTGGGCCTCGGGCGTGAGCAGGAAATTCGCCACCACACGCGCGGCGTCCGGCTGGGAGGCGTTGGAGGGGATAGCCACGAAACTGGCATTGCCGATGGTCCCACCATCCAGCACGTAGCTGCGCACGGTGGGCGGCAGCAGGCCGCTGGAAATGGCGAGCGCCGCCTCGGACGGATTGAACGAGATCATGAGGTCGATCTCGCCGTCGTTCAGGAGGTTGCGCGTGGCGGGGCCGTTTTCGGCGAACTGCCTGCCCTGGCGCCAAAGATTGGGACGCAGCGCATCATACCAGGCCCAGAGCGGGGCGGCGGCGGCGGCGAACCCCGCGTCGTCAGCCGGTTGCGCCAGCACCGACCTGTCCGGGGTCAGCTCATACAGCGCCTGCTTGAGGAAGGTGGCGCCCAAAAAGTTGCGCGCCGTGGGATGCGCGAGGCGGCCGCGATGGGCGGCGGCGAACTCCAGCATCGCCTTCATGCTGCGCGGCGGGCTCGGGGCGCGCGCGCTGTCATGGATGAACACGATCTGCGCCATTCGCCAGGGTGCTGCCAGACCATCGACCGGGATGGTGAAATCCGTCACCGTGGCGGGTTTTCCCGTCGTGTCCACCAGGCCGAAATTCGGCAGCGTGTCGGCGAAGCGGAGCAGGAAGCCTTGCTGCTTCAGCGCGAGGAAGTTGGGTCCGTTGATCCAGATCAGATCCACGGCGCCGTTGGCATCCCGCCCCGCGCTGCGTTCGGCGACCACGCGGGTGACGGCTTCGGCGGTGTCGCGCAGGCGCACATGACGCAGCTCGATATCGTGCGAGGCGCGCACCCGCTCGGCGGCCCAGGCGATGAACGCGTTGGTTTTTTCGTCGCCCGCCCAGGCGTTGAAGGCGACCGATCTGCCGCGGGCCCGCGCTTCGACCGATGTCCAGTCGGAGGTTTGGGCCTGTGCGGTGGCCTGTGCGGTGGCGGGTGCGGCGGCGGGTGCGGCAAGGGCGGCGGCGAGCAGGCCAAGCCGGCGGCGGCTGATGGTCACGAGGCGGTCTCCGTCTGTTGGCGGCGGATGCGGGCGGCTTCGATGCGCGGTGCCAGAACCTCGGCGTGGAAGCTGTCGCAGCCGATGCAGAGATTGGCGTAGGGCTTGCCCTGCGGCGTTGTGGTGCGCGATTTTTCGAGGAAATCCGCCACGCTCCACCCCGCGGCGATGCCCATTCGTTCGGGCTGGCCGGCATTCAGCGCCTCATAGACGGGGTCGCCCACCAGGCTGTCGAGAATGTCCACCAGCCGCTCGTCCACGAGATTGCCGATCGGAAGCCTGGTTTTGATGCAACAGGGATAGACCGCGCCATCCGGCTCGATCGACACCTCGGAGCCGGAATAGGCGTGATTGAGGAAATTGCGGCCGCCGGACCAGCGGGCACAGAAATTATCGGCCAGCGTGGCGGTGGACAGGCCGTTGTCCCACGATCGCCCGCGCGGCCAGAGCTTGCCGATCCAGGTGTCCGGCGTGGCGCCGAAGAAGCTGAACAGCGGGCCGGGCTCGTCCAACCATTTGCGTTGGGTGGTGACCAGGCCGGATTCGATCATTCCGTGGCCCGTCATCATGTCGCGCAGGCGGCTCTTATAGGCGACCTGCTTTGCCTCGCCCTCCATGCCGACGTGGAAATCATCCACCCCCGCCACGGAGATCATCCACACGCCCAGGGCCAGCAATTCCGCGACGATCACGGGGGTCAGCAGATCGCCGGTGGTCTGCACCACGATCTTGACACCGCCGGTGGGGGCATAGCGGGCGACGAGGCCTTCGATCACCTTATATGTTACGCGCTGGCGGACGCCTTCCAGCAGGCTTTCGCCGCCTGACAGGATGATGCGGCCGATCTTGCTTTTCGGGCGGCCATCCGGCGTGCAATCATCGGTGTCGAGATAGGCCATGTTGTCGGGCAGGTTTTGCAGCACGCGGCGGGTGTTGGTTTCCGCCTGGACGATCACGGCCTCGAGCTCGTCGCGGATGTAGGGGCGGAACCGGCCTTCGTAGCAGTGGCGGCATTTGCGGTGACAGGCCCAGCACATCACCCAATAGATCGATTCCATCCGCGCTCCACGTTTTGTCCGCTTTGGGGAAGTGGGGGGAGGGCCGCCTAAAGCCAAGCCCACCGGCACGCCAGGGGGCTACGGATGGCCGGACTGTTCCCAGCGGGCGACGACCACGGCGAGGCGCAGCAGCGTGGCTTCGAGCAGTTTGATGTCGTCCTGCCAGCGGGCGCGCAGGGTCTCCAGCGCCTCGACCATGGCGAGATTGCCGTCGGCATCGGCCCGAAACCGCCGTTCCACTGCGCCGTCGTCTTGCGAGAGCACGCCTTCCACGGCACCCCACAGGGCGAATTCCGCCTGCGCCCGCGTTCCCCACGCCTCGGCGGTATTGGGCTGGCGCTTGAACGCCGGCGAAAGCGGCGTGAAGTCCATCAGCGCGAGGTCGGAGGTGGTGATACCCAGATGGGCATTGAGATTGATGCCCACGTCCTCGATAAGGTTGGAGGCGTGAGTGGCGGTTTTGCCCAACATGCGCGACAACAGCTCCAGCGCGACGCGAAGATCCTGCGGCGTGGAGCTGGCCTGCGCGACGCTTCCCAGAATTTGCGAAACGCCGCGCACGGTGTGTGCGAGGTCTTCGAGGCTGGGCTTGTCGTCGTCAGTTTGATGATATGTCGGGCGTGTCATGTCTCTGTTTCCGCTGAGCGCGGATTTATAGTGTGGATCAAGGGTCGGATTTTGGCTGTCCCGGAGCTTTAACGACGAAGTATCAATTAAGATCCAACATCATCAAACTTGTATAATTTTGACACAAAATCTAGAGATTTAAATGTCAAGTGACGTATTTTTAAACTCATACAAAAATGTGATGACGGATGTCTTCACATTTTTGCGACCTGATGCAGTCTAATTTTCACACTTATATTATGGATGATTTTTAGACAAATCAGCCGATATCAATCTCTTGTCTGGTCGTGCTCGAAACGTCTGGATTTCTGGGCGTTTTCACTGCGACCTCACCGCCGGGCATTTGACGAATGAGCCCGCGGTTGACCGCAGAACGCGTCCACCCCGCTATGGGCCTGACGACGTTCGTGATTTCTCTTGTAGGGCTGGATTGGTTAACATAATCTTTTCGCTATGAGGATGAATATCGGGTTGAGCACCAAACCGGCGGACGCGGCATGGTGGCATGTGGGTGGGGAGGGGCAAGAATGTTGATCGGTTATGTCTGTCTGGCCCCGGAAGCTCTCGCCGGTGGAATGTCGGCCCCGCATAACGCGCTGATCGCATATGGGGTCGGGCGCCTTTATATCGATGTGAAAACGGGCTCCGATGATCACCGCCAGCTCGAGGCAGCGCTGGCAGAGATCGCGGCAGGCGACGTGCTGGTGAGCCCCACCGTCAACACGCTCACAAACTGCATCGCCGGTCTGCTCGCGATCCATCGCCGCGTGGATGAAAAAGGTGCTTCGCTGCGCCTTCTGGAGCTGGCGGGCGGCTTGCCGCTGGACACCGCAACAGCCGAAGGCCGGGCTATTCTGAGCGCTCTTGCCGTGATGAATCTTCTGCCGCCGATCGCCGGTGCCGGACGTCAGGCGCCTGTTGCCTCCGCCGTGCCGGAACCATACACCGCCTTGCTGCAGCCCGCAGTCGAACAACGGCCGCGGGGCCGGCCGGCAACCGCCGGCAGCCAGGCGCGCGAGGTCAATCGGCTTCACGCGCAAGGCCTGCGGGCTGTGGAAATTGCCGCCCATCTTGGGATTGGCCGGGCATCCGTGTATCGGATCCTAAGCCAGGGCCAGTCGGGTTCGTTGCCCGCGCCGGCCGCCGACGCGGAGAAACCCGAGCCGGCCAGCTTGCGATCGACGCGCATCGTCGGGCGGTTCACGGAGATGCTGTCCGCCTGATACGCGTCCGCTGCGGAGCGAATTGAAGCATTCCCGCGTCGGCAGCGGGACCCGGATCATACGACCCGGGGCTTTGTTTGGCTCTAACTTGTTGTTTTATCGATCATGTTAATGCGTTTGGGTGAAGCAACCCAAATGCATCATGATCTTGAGCAATATCGCGTAGGGTGAAGCGCGCAGCGGTCAACAAAGAGATGAAGTTGCTCGAGAAGATAAGCCTATAGCGGGTCTGCTTCAGCCGATCCCGCTATAGAGCACGCAATCACACACGGGTTTCGCTCATTTTGACCTGTGATGCTTGAATCGGGGACTTTTGGGTTTCGGCACCCGCCATGTGCAGCACACGATAGACCGAGGCGCGGCAGATCTTGAGCCGGTCCGCGATGTCGATGGCGCGCATGCCGGCTTCGCGCATCCGGGTGATCTCGTTCGCCTGGATGGATGCGGTAGGAGGACGGCCGCGTGTGCGGCGGGGGGCAAAGCTTTCGAGCGCAATCTGTGCGGGGGTGGCCGCCGCGTGTTGGCTTTCCACCTTGGGTGGGTTGAACGCGGCGAGCAGGCCGAGCGCGCTGAGCAGCATGGCGCCCAGCTGGGTGCCGGTGTCGAGCGTCTGGTTGCCTGTGACGCGCTGAACCCGAAGGCTGCAGCCGCTCGCGGTCAACCGGGCCGCGATGGCAATGAGATCCTCGATCGACCCGGTGGTGAGCTGGGGTGTGAGGGTCAGCAGCACGTCGCCGGGCTGACACGTGTCGATGGCCGATTCAAGCGCTCGTGTGGCTTGCGGTATCTCGGCGGTCGGCGTGTCGGTGTCGAGATAGACCTTCTCCGCGCCCGCCTCGATCAGCGCTTGGCGTGCGGCGTCGATGATGGAGAGATCGGATAATCCAGACAGTCGTGCGTATCCAATGATCATAGCGGCGCTCCAGTCGGAAGATGCGGTGCTTCTTGGGTGGCTCCGGAGCGGCAGGCTGTCATCCAACGATCGGCCGCTCTCAGAGAGAGATTGAGGCCATGGTTGAATTCGAACGGTGCCGTCGTAAGCCCTCATATTCCCGAGCTGAGTTTCTCTTAAGTTTATGTTAAAGTGCAAACAGTATTCGATGTCCTAAAACAATAAAATAAATATTTCTCAAGTAGTGGGAAGAACGTTATTTTGGGACGCGGAAATCGGGGGTTTTTCTGGCGTGTGAGACGTCTCCCCAAATCATTTCGGGACAGTTTTGAGACGGGCTCATGCGAATGTGAGGGCAGCCTGTTCGAGCGCGGCCTGCGCCGCCCGATCATCCACGCTTCGATCATGGTGCGTCTGGGTCGCTTTACCCAAGCGCAACATGATGAGCGCGTGTGGCGAAGCTCCCTGTGCCCGTTATGTCTCGGGCGATGCCAAGGCGCCCACCAGATGCGCCATCCGGCGGGCGTGTTCGAGGGGGGTGGCGGGCCTGTCGTCCTGTTCGGTTCGGTTGGCCGCGCCGTCCTTGAGGGTGGCGGTCACGAACAGCCACCTTGTCGACATCAGCCAATGGATCTGATCGTCGGTGTAGAGATCGCAGGGCCAGGGATGGAAATCGATGAAGAACGCCTTCGCACCCTCGATCTGACATTGCCGGCGTTCATGCGATTTCTGCGATAGCATCATGTCGGCCGGGCGCAGCGGCGCGGCGGGGCGATCAGGCTCACCGAGCTCGTCCAGCCGATCGATGATCATCGCGTCGGCGAGGAATTCGAGCCAGGGTGCGGCGTTGGACAGGCGTCGGAGCAGGGCGGGCTCGCTGACCTGGGCGATTCCCAGGGCGGCGGAGCGTTCCGCGATCAGCCGCAGCGGCATGCGGCCGGGGCCGTAGAGCAGTGCGAGGCACAACAGATTGGTGGCCGACGGCACCCCGCGCCTGCGGACCATGGCGCCATGCGCGTAGGCCGTGGAGTCGAGATCCACATGCTGCCCGATCCGGTCTGCCACCGCGTACCAGTCCATCGTCGCTTCGCGGGGCCGCGAACGCGCGATATCGCGGGGCATTGGCGGCATGCCGTGCATGAAAGCCGGATTGACGGCGGCGGTGCTTGGAACGGTGCTTGTGATCGGCATTTTTCGCGCTCCACCTTGGACAGACGTCTCGGTCTTAGGAGGGGCGAAGGTCTCATTAAAGCATCAAAAAATGATGCGTTAAAGATAATGTAAATCTCGAAGGTGCGGGCGCAGGTGCGGGCGCAGGTGCGGGCGCGGCCCGCTCAAGTAACGTCCGTCCCCGCCTGCGCGATGATCGAGCGAAGGTTGCGTGCCGCAATCCCGAGGATCGTCTCGTCGCCTGCCACCATCAGCGCCGCGATGGTGCCGTCGATCGTCAGCAGGATCTGGCGGGCCAGCGTCGACGGTTCGGCAAGACCGGCCTCGGTGGCAAGGGTGGTGAAGAAATCGAGCAGGTGGCGATGATGCTCGGCGGCCATTTGGCGCAACGCGGCGTCGCCCTTGGCGTGCTCGGCCGAGGCGTTCATGAACGAACAGCCGTAGAAACGGCCGCTGTGAAACCACGCCGACAATGCGGGCACCACCTGCAGCAGGCGCCGCATCGGATCTGGCCCGGCGGCTGCGATGTTTCCCAGAAAATCGGCTCGCCAGTCGGCGCCCTCGCGCAGCAGTACTTCTCGCACCAGAGCGTCTTTCGAGCCGAACCGCGTGTAGAGCGTCATTTTCGAAGCGCCGGCCTTTGAGAGAATACGATCGATGCCGGTGGCGTGGATGCCGTCGCGACAGAACAGATCCCGGGCGACGTCGACGATCCGTTCGGAGGCAGGCCTTGCGGTCGGCGTGGCTGATTTCGGTGCATCAAGGGCCGCTCTTTTGGCCATAACTATCTCCGATGCCAAAAAGAAAGGCATATGCATTATTTTTACGCGCCTCCGCCCGGAAACTTCGCACATCGCCTGCGCGATTGCGTCGTATGCCTTGGCTCCAGCGCCCGTGATGCCGTCATTCCTGCAACTATCGCACCCGCCTCCCGCGTCCCGTCAATCCTACACACCGTTCCGTGTGCATTGGCACGGATCTTGGATACGTCGTTCGTGGCAAACAGACAGAACGGTCTGTCCATGTCGGGGCCGTTTCGTGCGAAGAGCGGGAACCCGGCAGGGTCAACACAGGAGATGCGCATGAGCGATATCGCGACGAAGGGCACACCAGGCACGGCGATCACCGGCTGTCTGGCGCCGATCGACAAGGCGGGCCTGGATCAGCTGATCGCCAGCGGGCGCGCCAATCCCCAGGCGATCAAGACCCTCAAATGCAAGACGATCGCGGAGGGCCGGTTTCGCCATTTGAACATGATCCGCAATCTGCCGCCCTATATCGTGGACGAGCCCCCTGGCCTGCTGGGCGACGACACGGCGCCCAACCCGTCCGAGGCGTCGCTGGCCGCGCTCGGCTCGTGCCTTGCGGTGGGCATTCACGCCAACGCCGTGGCACGCGGAATTACCGTATACAAACTGGAAATCGAGCTCGAGGCGGATATCAACATCACCGCAGTCTGGGGCACCGGCGACACCTCGCCAAAGCCGGTGGGTTTTGACGCCGTGCGCGTGAAGGTGGATCTGCAGGCCGACGCACCGAAGGCCGAGCTCGATGCGCTGATCGCCCACGCCAAGATCTGGTCGCCGGTGGCCAACACATTCACCAACCCGGTGGCCCGGTCGGTGGACGCCGCATGATGTCGGCCGCGCTCGCCTCG
>JANYFG010000066.1 GCA_025362815.1 Rhodospirillales bacterium | reverse complement strand
CACACGACGAGGCCCAGGAGTGCAAGATCGGCGACAAGGTCCGCATCGAGGAATGCCGCCCGATCAGCAAGCGCAAGACCTGGACGGTCATCGAGCGCAACGGCGCCAAGCTGGGCGAGGCGCAGCCTGAAGCGTCCGATGCCGCGCTGATGCCTGCCGCCGCGCATGCTTCGGCCTAAGGAACAGAACAATGATTGCTGTTGAAGCAACCCTCGACGTGGCCGACAACTCCGGCGCCAAGCGCGTGCTGTGCATCAAGGTGCTCGGCGGATCCAAGCGCAAGACGGCCTCGGTGGGCGACGTTATCGTGGTCTCCATCAAGGATGCGATTCCGCGTGGCAAGGTGAAGAAGGGCGACGTGCACCAGGCCGTGATCGTGCGCACCGCGTTCCCCGTGCGCCGGGCCGATGGCAGCGCCATCCGGTTCGACCGCAACGCGGCCGTGCTGATCAACAAGTCGATGGAGCCGATCGGCACGCGTATCTTCGGGCCGGTTGTTCGTGAGCTTCGCGCCAAGAAGTTCATGAAGATCATCTCGCTCGCGCCGGAGGTGCTGTAACATGGCGGCTCGTATTCGTAAGGGCGATCAGGTTCTGGTCACCACCGGGGCGGATCGCGGCAAGCGCGGCGAAGTGCTGCGCGTGATGCCGAAGGATGACCGCGCGGTTGTGCAGGGCGTGAACATCGCCAAGAAGCACACCAAGGCGAAGGGCATGGGCCAGCCGGGCGGGATTGTGGAGGTCGAGGCGACCATTCACATGTCCAACCTCAAGCTCGTCGACCCCAAGTCTGACAAGCCGACGAAGGTTGGTTTTCGCGTGCTGGAAGACGGCCGCAAGGTGCGGGTGGCCAAGGCCACCGGCGCCGTGATCGAGAGCTGAGGGCAAGATCGTGAGCGATTCGAAGAACAAGGGTAAGGCTGGCGGCAAGGGCGGAAAGCCTTCTGCCAAGGGCGGCGCCAAGGGTGGCGCCGGTCCGAAGGGCGCCGAGCCGATCCAGCGTCGCGGCGCGAAGCCGGATGCGAGCCTGGTGGCCGACGGTCCGGCAAAGGCCGCGGCCGAGGACATGCCGCGCATGCAGAAGCGCTACAACGCCAGCGTTCGCGGCGAGCTGCAGAAGCAGTTCGGCTATAAGAACGTGATGGAGATCCCGCGTCTGGAAAAGATCGTGATCAACATGGGCGTGGGCGAGGCTGCCGCCGACCAGAAGATCCTGGACAGCGCCGTGGCCGAGATGACGTTGATCTCGGGTCAGCGCCCGGTGAAGACGATTGCGAAGAAGGCGATCGCCGGCTTCAAGAACCGCGCTGGCCTGCCGATTGGCTGCAAGGTGACGTTGCGCAAGCAGCGCATGTATGAGTTTCTGGACCGCCTGGTCACGATCGCTCTGCCCCGCGTGCGCGACTTCCGTGGCATTTCGGCGAAGGGTTTCGACGGCCGTGGCAACTTCGCCATGGGCCTGAAGGAGCAGATCGTGTTCCCCGAGATCGTCTATGACAAGGTGGGCGCGATCCGCGGCATGGATATCGTGTTCGTGACCTCGGCCAAGACCGATGCCGAGGCGAAGGCGTTGCTGAAAGAGTTCGAGATCCCGTTCGCGGGCGAGGTTGCGCCGAAGCAGGTTGGCTGAGTCCTCGCGGATGACGCTCTGATCTGGTTTGGACTGGCGAGGCGTCGCCCGTGGGGCGACGTTGGAAGATTGGAAAACGGTGGGGGAAACCCCGCAGGTTCCGAAAGGACGAATGGAAAATGGCGAAGACCTCACAGGTCAACCGCAACAAGAAGCGGGAAGGCATGGCGGCCCGCGACAAGGGCAAGCGTTCGGCGCTGAAGTCGATCGTGATGGACCGCACGCTTCCCGTGGAAGACCGGTTCGACGCGACGATGAAACTGGCGGCGCTGCCGCGCAACGGTGCGAAGGTTCGCATTCGTCTGCGGTGCGAGCTGACCGGCCGTGCGCGTGCGAACTACCGGAAATTCAAGCTGTGCCGTATCGCGCTGCGTGACCTGGCCTCCGCTGGCCAGATCCCCGGCATGGTCAAAGCAAGCTGGTAAGGGAGACGCACAATGTCGATGTCCGATCCCTTGGGTGACATGCTCACCCGTATCCGCAATGCGCAGCGCAGCCGTCACGCCTCGTGCGTGGCGCCGGCCTCGATGCTGCGGGCCAACGTGCTCGATGCCCTCAAGCGCGAGGGCTTCATTCGCGGCTTCTCGTCCGAGGAGCTTCGCGCCGGTGTTTCGCAGCTGCGTATCGAGCTGAAATACAATGAAGGCGAGCCGGTGATCAAAGAGATCACCCGCGTGAGCCGTCCGGGTCGCCGGGTGTATTCGAAGATCAAGGAACTCCCGCGGGTGTATGCCGGCCTGGGTATCTCGATTTTGTCGACGCCCCGTGGCGTGTTGAGTGATGCCGAAGCGCGCGCTGCCAATGTTGGCGGCGAAGTGCTTTGCCGCGTGTTCTGAGGGGCACCGCACAATGTCTCGCGTAGGCAAATATCCCGTCGAGGTGCCTTCGGGCGTTCAGGTGGCCATCGTGAATGGTCTTCTGACGGCCACCGGCAAGCTCGGAAAGCTCGAACTGAAATTGACCGACAAGGTCGATGCCAAGGTCGAGGGCAACAAGGTGTCGGTGGCGCCGCGTGGAAACTCCACGCCCGCCCGCCAGATGTGGGGCACGACCCGCGCATTGGTGGCGTGCCTGGTGAAGGGCGTTTCCGAGGGTTACTCGAAGACGATGGAAATCACCGGCACGGGTTTCCGCGCCGCCGTGACCGGCCCGAACCTCGTGATCAACCTTGGGTTCTCGCATGACGTGATCTATCCGATCCCGGCGGGCATCACGATTTTCTGTGAAAAGCCGACCCTGATCAAAGTGTCCGGCATGGACAAGCGCCAGGTTGGTCAGGTTGCGTCGGAAATCCGCGCTTGGCGTCCGCCTGAGCCCTACAAGGGCAAGGGTGTGAAGTACGAGAACGAGCAGATCCTTCGCAAGGAAGGAAAGAAGAAATAATGGCCGAGAACAACAAAGACCTGCAGCAGCGGCGCAAGACCCGTCTGCGCTTCCAGCTGCGTCGCAAGGCCGTGGGACGTCCGCGTTTGTCGGTGTTTCGCTCGGGCAAGCACATCTATGCCCAGGTGATCGACGACACCGAGGGCCGCACGGTCGCCGCCGCCTCCAGCCTCGACCGCGCGCTGCGCGAGACGCTGAAGACCGGCGCCGACAAGGACGCGGCGGCCGCGGTGGGCAAGCTGGTGGCCGAGCGCGCGCTCGCGGCCGGCGTGACCAACGTGGTCTTCGATCGCGGATCTTACATCTATCATGGCCGCGTCAAGGCGCTGGCCGAGGCTGCCCGTGAGGGCGGCCTTGCGTTCTAAGGACCGATAATATGGCACGTGAACCCCGCGAAGGCGGCGGCAACAGAGGCGGCCGCGATCGTGAGCGCGAGCGCGACGGTGGCGACGAGCTTCTCGACAAGCTGGTGACCATCAACCGCGTGGCCAAGGTGGTGAAGGGTGGACGTCGTTTCGCGTTCGCAGCCCTCGTGGTCGTCGGCGATCAGAAAGGCCGCGTCGGCTATGGCGCCGGCAAGGCGCGCGAAGTGCCCGAGGCCATTCGCAAGGCCACGGAGCGCGCGAAGAAGACGATGATCCGCATTCCGCTGAAGGAAGGCCGGACCTTGCATCATGACGTGACCGGGCATTTCGGTGCCGGCTCCGTGGTGTTGCGGTCCTGCTCCGCCGGCACCGGGATCATCGCCGGTGGCCCGATGCGCGCCGTGTTCGAGGCTTTGGGCATCCACGACGTGGTGGCCAAGTCGCTCGGCAGCCGCAACCCGCATAACATGGTGAAAGCCACGTTCGACGGTCTCGCCCGCGCCGCTTCGCCGCGTTCGGTGGCCGCGCGTCGTGGCAAGAAGGTCAGCGATCTGCTCGGCAAGCGCGATGCGCCGGCGGATGCTGCCGTGGAGGCCGATCATGGCTGAATCAGAGAACGTCTCTGACGTGAAGAAGACGGTTCGCGTCACCCAGATCAATTCCGCTCTCGGCCGCAAGCCGGGGCAGAAGGCGACGCTGGTGGGCCTTGGACTGAACAAGATCCGGGCGACGCGGGTGCTGGAGGATACGCCTTCGATCCGCGGCATGATCCGGAAAGTGGCGCACCTCATCAAAGTGGAGGATGTGGTCTGATGGTCGAGCTCAATAATCTCCGCGACAATCCCGGCTCGCGCCTGAAGTTCAAGCGTCTTGGCCGTGGCATCGGGTCCGGCAAGGGCAAGACGTCCGGCAAGGGCCATAAGGGTCAGAGCGCCCGCGAGGGTGTGGCGTTGAACGGCTTCGAAGGCGGCCAGCTGCCGATCTATCGGCGTTTGCCGAAGCGCGGGTTCAAGAACATCTTCCGCAAGGAATATGCCCCCGTGAACATCGGCTCGATCGTGAAAGCGATCGGCCTGGGCAAGATCGACGGCGCCCAGCCGATCACCGAAGCAGTGTTGAAGGATGCGGGTCTGATGCGCGGCAGCAAGGTCGAGGGCGTGCGTCTGCTCGCGACCGGCGAGATCTCGCAGGCTTTGCACATCACGGTGTGCGGCGCCTCTGTCTCCGCCATCGCCGCCATCGAGGCGGCCGGCGGGACGGTGACGACGACGGTTGCCAGCAAGGCTTCGGCTGCGGCACCTGCCGCGTAGGCGAGCTTGCGCGTTTGGATGATGCAGAGTTTCGGCGCTGCACGGCTTGACCGTGCGGCGCCGTTTGCCTTTATGAGCAACACTGCGCCTCGCCGGTGACGTAAGGCTGCTTGCCGGCGCAATGATGCATTGAACGAGGAAACACCCCATGGCTTCGGCCGCCGAGCAGCTTGCGTCCAATCTCAACCTCGGAACGCTCTCCAAGGCCACCGAGCTCAAGGCGCGGATCTGGTTCACCCTGGGTGCGCTGCTGGTGTATCGGCTGGGCACCTACATTCCGGTGCCCGGCGTCGATGCGACAGTCATGGGGGAGATGCTGAACCAGCATGGTGGTGGCATTCTGGGCATGTTCGACATGTTCAGCGGTGGCGCGCTGGGCCGCATGACGGTGTTTGCGCTCAACATCATGCCGTATATCTCGGCCTCCATCATCATCCAGCTGATGACGTCGGCGGTGCCGTCGTTGGAATCATTGAAGAAAGAGGGTGAGAGCGGGCGGAAGAAGCTCAATCAATACACCCGCTATCTCACGGTGTTGATCGCGTTGTTCCAAAGCTACGGCATTGCCGTGGGGCTGGAGAGCATGCGGGGCAGCGGCGGCTCGGCCGTGATCGACCCCGGGCTGTTCTTTCGGATCTCCTGCGTGGTGACGCTGGTGGGCGGCACGATGTTCCTGATGTGGCTGGGCGAGCAGATCACGGCGCGCGGGATCGGCAACGGCACGTCTTTGATCATCTTCGCGGGGATCGTGGCCAATTTGCCGCACGCGCTGGCGAGCCTGTTGGAGCTTGGCCGCACCGGCGCGCTGAGCCCGATCTTCATTCTGTCGTTCATCATCATCGCCGCGGCGGTGATCGCGCTTGTGGTGTTCATCGAGCGGGCGCAGCGACGGATCGTGGTGCAATATCCCAAGCGCCAGGTGGGGCAGCGGATGTTCGGCGGCGACAGCACGCATATGCCGCTGAAGATCAACACGGCGGGTGTGATTCCGCCGATCTTCGCCAGCTCCATCCTGTTGATCCCGGCGACGATCTCTGGATTTTCGTCCGGCACCGGTGAGGTGACGTGGCTGCAGAGCATCGGCAACGCTCTGGCGCATGGCCAGCCGCTCTACATGGTGGCCTATGCCTCGATGATCATCTTCTTCAGCTATTTCTACACCGCCGTGGTGTTCAACCCGGAGGAGACCGCGGACAATCTGAAGAAGTATGGCGGCTTCATTCCGGGCATTCGCCCGGGCACCAACACGGCCGAGTATTTCGACTATGTTCTGACCCGGCTGACCACCATCGGCGCCGTTTACATGTGCGTGGTGTGTCTGCTGCCTGAGATTCTGATCAGCCGCTACGGCGTGCCGTTCTACTTCGGCGGCACGAGCCTGATGATCATCGTTTCGGTGACGATGGACACCGTGACGCAGATCCAGTCTCATCTGCTGGCGCACCAATACGAAGGCATGATCAAGAAGGCGCGGGTAAAGGGACGGGGCCGTTGAATCTGATTTTTCTGGGTCCGCCTGGTGCAGGCAAGGGCACGCAGGCGAAGATTTTGGAGGAGCGTTACGGGATCGCGCAGATCTCCACCGGGGATATGCTGCGGGCCGAGGTGAAGGCCGGCAGCGCGGTGGGCCTGCAGGCGCGGGCCGTGATGGAGGCCGGCGGGCTGGTGTCTGACGATATCATCATCCGGATGCTGGCCGATCGCATCACGCGGCCGGATTGCGCGCGTGGGTTCATTCTGGATGGCTTTCCGCGCACCGTGCCGCAGGCTCTGGCGCTCGACTCGATGCTGGCCGACCAGAACATGCATCTGGATGCGGTGATCGAGCTCAAGGTGGACGACGAGGCGCTGGTGGAGCGGATTGCCGGGCGGTTCACCTGCGCCACCTGCGGCGCGGGTTATCATGACAGCTATCATCCGACGTCGGTTTCAGGCGTGTGCGACAAATGCGGCGGCGCCACGTTCATTCGACGGCCCGACGACAAGCGCGAGACGGTGGCGGCCCGGCTGGAGGCGTATCACCAGCAGACAGCCCCCATCCTGCCGCACTACGCCGCACAGGGGCGCTTGCACTCGGTGGACGGGATGGCTGACATGGCCGACGTGACACGCCAGCTGGTGGCGGTTCTGGACGGTGTTCCGGCGGGGTGAGATAACGAGGTCGGCTCACGTTAAATTGAACGTGGTTCGTTGACTCCTGCTGCTTCATGGCTATAGTGCGCGCCCTTGACGGTGCGTGCTTCAACCATGTGCCGTCTCAAGATTTTCGAGTGTTTGATGCAGACCGCGACCCGCCATACCGGCGCGCCGTGTGTGACCAGGAGACCAAGGCGTGGCGCGTATTGCCGGCGTGAATATCCCGACCAACAAGCGGGTAAAGATCAGTCTTCGCTACATTTTCGGTATCGGCCCGGCAAAGGCGCAGGAAATCTGCACCAAGCTGGCCATCGCCGATGATCGTCGCGTCAATCAGCTGTCCGATGACGAGGTTCTGAAGATCCGTCAGACCATCGAGGCGGATTACCGCGTCGAGGGCGATCTTCGTCGTGAAGTCTCGATGAACATCAAGCGCCTGATGGATCTGGGCTGCTATCGCGGCCTGCGTCATCGCAAGGGCCTGCCGGTTCGGGGTCAGCGCACGCATACCAATGCGCGCACCCGCAAGGGCAAGGCCGTGGCGATCGCGGGCAAGAAGAAAGTGACGAAGTAGGCCGCTCACCCGGCCGGGCGCCCGCCTTCTGGCGTGGCGCCTTTTGGCGGGGCGCTCTTCGTATGACACGAAACGATACCGCGGTGGGCGCTCCCGCCGCGGACTGATTTGAACAGGATCACCTCATGGCGAAGCCAGCCACCTCGCGTCCCCGTAAAAAGGAACGCAAGAACATCACGTCCGGCGTGGCCCATGTGGCCGCGACGTTCAACAACACGATGATCACCATCACCGATGCGCAGGGCAACACGATCGCCTGGTCGTCTGCCGGTGCGCAGGGCTTCAAGGGCAGCCGGAAGTCCACGCCCTATGCGGCGCAGGTTGCCGCCGAGGATGCCGGCAAGAAGGCCCGCGAGCACGGCATGGAGACCTTGGAGATCGAAGTGAACGGCCCGGGTTCGGGGCGCGAGAGCGCGCTTCGTGCGTTGCAGGCCGTGGGCTTCTCGATCTCCGCCATCCGCGACACCACGCCGGTGCCGCACAACGGATGTCGCCCGCGCAAGCGGCGGCGGGTTTGATCCGATGAGGTTATCAGCAGTCCTCCAGAAGAATTGGCAGTCGCTGATCAAGCCGGAGAAGATCGAGGTCGAGCCTGGCTCCGATCCGGCGCGCGTGGCCACGATCATCGCCGAGCCGCTGGAGCGCGGCTTTGGCATGACGTTGGGCAACGCGATCCGTCGCGTGCTGATGTCGAGCCTTCAGGGCGCGGCGGTCACAGCGGTGCAGATCGACGGCGTGCTGCATGAATTCAGCTCGATCCCGGGCGTTCGCGAGGACGTGACGGACATCGTGCTGAACATCAAGCAGCTGGCGTTGCGGATGCATGGCGATGGCCCGAAGCGCATGATGCTGAACGCCACGGGCCCGGGCGAGGTTCGCGCCGGCCAGATTTCGGCCGGGCACGATATCGAGGTGATGAACCCCGACCTCGTGATCTGCACGCTCGATGACGGCATCAAGCTCGGCATGGAATTCACCGTGAATTCGCTGAAGGGCTATGTTCCGGCCAGCCAGAACCGTCCCGAGGATGCGCCGATCGGACTGATCCCGATCGACAGCATTTTCTCGCCGGTGCGTCGCGTGTCCTACAAGGTGGAGCCGACCCGGGTGGGTCAGATCACCGACTATGACAAGCTGCTGCTGACGGTGGAGACCAATGGCGCCGTGACGCCCGAGGATGCCGTGGCCTTGGCCGCGCGCATTCTGCAGGACCAGCTGCAGCTGTTCATCAACTTCGATGAGCCGCAGGCGGTGCGTCATGAGGAGCCTGAGGACGATCTGCCGTTCAACCGCAATCTGCTGCGCAAGGTGGATGAGCTGGAGTTGTCGGTGCGCTCGGCGAACTGCCTGAAGAACGACAACATCGTCTATATCGGCGATCTCGTTCAGAAGTCGGAGCAGGAGATGCTGCGGACGCCGAACTTTGGCCGCAAGTCGCTTAACGAGATCAAGGAAGTGCTCGCGACCATGGGTCTTTCGTTGGGGATGTCGGTCACTGGCTGGCCGCCGGAGAATGTCGAAGACCTCGCCAAGCGTCTCGAAGAGCCGTTCTAGATCATGATGCGTTTGGGTTGATTAACCCGAACGCATAAACATGATCGATCAAATAAGAGTAGAGCGTGATGATTTTGCTTCTACGCAAGATCATCACGCTCTAGAGACCATGTTTTGCGGCCGGATAGCCACCTGAGGGGGCTGTCTGGCTGCGAGCCTCAGCCCGGCCATCCGTTGTGAAAGACGCGGAATGGCATATTTAGGTAGGGATACAAATTATGCGTCACGGGGTTGCCGGCCGTAAGCTCGGCGTGACCACAAGCCATCGCTTCGCCATGTTTCGCAACATGGCGCATGCGTTGATCAAGCACGAACAGATCACCACCACGCTGCCGAAGGCCAAGGAACTGGGCCCCGTGGCTGAGAAGCTGATCACGCTGGGCAAGCGCGGCACGTTGCATGCCCGCAGGCAGGCCTATGCGCAGCTGCGCGACGACGTGATCGTGGCAAAGCTGTTTACGGTGATCGCGGCTCGCTACAAGGACCGCCATGGCGGCTACACCCGCGTGATGAAGGCCGGCATGCGGTATGGCGACGCGGCGGACATGGCCGTGATCGAGCTGGTTGATCGCGATCCGGCGGCCAAGGGGCTGGACAGTGGCCCGAAGGCCGAGACGGCCGCGGACGACGACGCCGAATAGTTTGGCGGGCTGGCGGACGATGTCCGCCGCACGTGAGTGATGCTTTGGGCCGGCCCTCGTTTCTTGCGGGGGCCGGTCTTATGTTTTGGGGATGAGCATGATCGCGCCGCTGGCGGATCGCCTGCGTCCGCGGGCGTTGGACGAGGTGGTGGGACAGGAGCATCTGGTGGGGCCCGCCGGCACCCTCACGCGTATGCTGGGGCGGGGCAGCCTTGCCAGCCTTGTTCTGTGGGGGCCGCCCGGGGTTGGGAAAACGACGATCGCGCGGCTGTTGGCGAGCCAGGCCAGTTTAGAGTTTGTTCAGCTTTCGGCGGTATTCTCGGGCGTGGCAGATCTTAAACGGGTGTTTGAGGAGGCCACGAAGCGTCGGCGTCTGGGCGAGGGGACACTGCTGTTCGTCGATGAGATCCACCGGTTCAACCGCGCCCAGCAGGACGGGTTTTTGCCGGTGGTGGAGAACGGCACCGTGGTGCTGGTGGGAGCGACGACGGAAAATCCTTCGTTCGCACTGAATGGGGCGTTGTTGTCGCGGTGCCAGGTTCTGGTGCTGAAGCGGCTTGACGATGCGGCGATGGAGCTGATCCTGGCGCGGGCCGAGGACGTAGTTGGGCGCCGCGTGCCGCTCGACGAAGAGGCGCGGGGCACGTTGCGGGCGATGGCGGATGGGGATGGGCGATATCTGCTCAATCTCGTGGAGCAGTTGGCGGCGGTGGAGGATCCTACGCCGATGGACACCGCCGGGTTGTCCGAGCTGCTGTCGAAGCGGGCGGCGTTGTACGACAAGGATCGGGAGGAGCACTACAATCTGATTTCCGCGTTGCATAAGTCGCTGCGGGGGTCTGATCCGGATGCGGCGCTGTATTGGTTCGCGCGGATGCTGACGGGGGGCGAGGACCCGCGTTTCATTGCGCGCCGGCTGGTGCGGTTTGCGTCCGAGGATGTGGGATTGGCCGATCCGCAGGCGGTGGTGCAGGCTTTGGCGGGGTGGGAGACGTATGAGCGACTGGGCTCGCCCGAGGGGGAATTGGCGTTGGCGCAGGTGGTGCTTTATCTGGGATCGGCGCCGAAATCGAACGCCGCCTACACGGCATTCAAGGCCGCGATGCGGGCGGCGAAGCAGACGGGCAGCCTGATGCCGCCGGCGCATATCTTGAATGCGCCGACCAAGATGATGAAAAACCTGGGCTATGGCGCGGGCTACGCCTATGACCACGATCAGGAGGACGCGTTCTCCGGCCAGAATTACTTTCCGGACGGGCTGGCCCGTCAGAATTTCTACACGCCCCGGGATCGCGGCTTCGAGCGTGAACTGGGCAAGCGGCTGGATCATTGGTCCAGGCTGCGCCAGGACAAGAAAACATGAGCATCGCCACGAAGACCGTCACCGCCGATGAGGCCGATCTGCGGCTGGATCGCTGGTTTCGCCGCCATTTTCCATCGGCCACGCAGGGCGTGATCCAGAAACTGTGCCGCACCGGGCAAATCCGTGTGGACGGCAAGCGGGTGGAAACCAATCTGCGTCTGGCGCCGGGGATGAGCGTGCGGGTGCCACCGCTGCCGGCGAGCACGCCGGTGGTGGCGGAGCGGCCGGCGCCGGTGTTCGATCCGTTGCTGGAACAGGAAATGACCAGGCTGGTGCTGTATCGGGACGATCATGTGATCGTGCTGAACAAGCCGTTTGGCGTGCCGAGCCAGGGCGGGCCTGGGATCACGCGGCATCTGGACGGGATGCTGGATGGCTTGCGCTATGGCTCGGAGCATCGGCCGCGACTGGTGCATCGGCTGGACCGCGACACCACGGGGGTGATTGTGGTGGCGCGCACCCCGGGGGTGGCGGCCAAGCTGGCGTCGTCGTTCCGGGGGCGGGATGTGGAGAAGACGTATTGGGCCGTGGTGGTGGGACGGCCGGTGCCGGTGGAGGGGCGGATCGACCTCAATCTGGTGCGGGTGGACGGCTATCTCGGCAATCGCGCGGCGGTGGCCGGGCCGTATGATACCGATGTGGCCCGCGCGATCACCGATTTCACGACGCTGGATCACGCGGCACGGAAGCTGGCCTGGTTGGAGATGAAGCCGCTGACGGGGCGGACGCATCAGCTGCGGGTGTCGTGCGCGGCGATCGAGGCGCCGATTTTGGGCGATACGCCTTACGGCAAGGAGATCGAGGGGCGGAACACGGCGTTGGTGGATGGGTTGGGCGACAAGCTGCATCTGCATGCGCGTCAGATCGCGTTTCCGCACCCGGCGGGTGGGACGCTGATCGTGGAGGCGGATCTGCCGTCGCATATGGTGGCCACGTTCAAGAGCATGGGGTTCACGGCGCGGGCGGCGGCGGCGGCGCTACGTCGTTGAGCGGGCGTCGTTGAGCGGGCGTCGTTGAACCCATGACGGTGCGGCTTGCGCTTCTTTGCGGGGGCGCGCTTGGGTAGTAGGAGGCTGCGGGGCGTGTTGTCGGGAGCTCCCGGCCGCTGATGTTGGGAGTGTTCATGGCGCGGCGTCGTGCACGATCGTCTGGGCTTTTGTGGCTGCTGCTCGTGGTGCTGGCCGTGCCGGCGCTGGCGGCGCTTGGGGTGTTCCTGTTCGTGGATCCCAACGGGTTCAAGCCGCGAATCGCCGAATCGGTGCGGGACGCGACGGGGCGGGATATCGCGCTGGATGGGCCGATTCGCATCGGGTTCTCGGCCACGCCCACGTTGCAGGCCGAAGGGGTGAGGCTTGCGAATCCGCCGGGGTTTTCGCGTCCCGAGATGGCCACGTTGCGCAAGGTGGAGGCGCAGCTCGCGCTGTGGCCGTTGCTGCGAGGCCGGATCGAGATCGTAAGGCTGACCTTGACCGAGCCGGATCTGCTGCTGGAGAGCGACGCGGCGGGCAAGAGCAACTGGCGTTTCGCGCCGATGGCCAAGGCTGTGGCGCCAGTTGCAGCGCCGAGCGCGCCTGCTCCGGGGCCTGCCGCCGGGCCGGGGCCGGTCGAGACGCCGAATATTCGGGCACCGCGGTTTGCGGTGCGGGAGGTGCGGATCGTCAACGGCAAGCTCACCTGGCGTGACACGCGGCTGGGGCAGAGCCGGGTGGTGGAGATCCGCGAGGCCAGCGCGACGTCGGCCGGGGCGCTGGCCCCCGTGTCGGCCACCGCCGATCTGCGGGTGGAAGGCCAGGCGGTGGCGGTGACGGCGGAGACCGGGCCGATGGAACCGTTGCTGGGCGGCGAGGCGGTGGCGAAGGGGTGGCCCTTGCAAATCGTGGCGCGCCTCGATGGGGTGCGGCTGGCGGCGTCCGGCACCGTGGAGCGGCCATTGGAGGGGCGTGGCTATCAGATGGCGCTGGATGCGACGGCGCCCAATCTCGATCTGCTCGACCGCGTTCTGGGCCGCGATCCGGGGTGGGCATTGCCGCCGCTGCGCGACATCTCGGTTTCGGGAAAGATCAGCGATCGGGGCGGCACCGCGGCGCTTTCGGCGCTGGTGCTGCGTGCGGGGGCGTCGGATCTCGCTTCGGTCTGGCCCGGGTTGGGCTTGGAACGGCTGGAGGTGACGGCGGCGTCGTTGCACGAGCCGGTGTCGGCGGCGTTCGATGGGGTGATGTCCGGAACCCGCGTCCATGGGGTGGGCAAGGTTTCGTGGGCGGTGGGTACCGACCTGGCGGCGGGGACGCGCATTCCGGTCGAAGCCAGCGTGTCGGCCGAGGGCGCGCTGGTTTCGACCAAGGGCAATCTGATCTGGCCTTCGTCTCTCGAACTTGGAGTGGCCGCGCGGATAGCCGATCTTTCGGCGTTGCAGGGGCTGGCGGGCCGGACGCTGCCGGCGTTGCACGATCTTTTGGCCGAGGCGAGTGTCACGGATCGGGACGGCGATATCCGCAACGGTGTCACGCTGCGCAACCTGAAGGTGACGGGTGCGCAGGGCGATCTGGCGGGGGAGTTAACGATTGGACTGAAACCGCGCCTGTCGTTTCAGGGGCAGTTGGCGTCGGCGGTGCTGGATCTGGATGTCGTTCGCGCGGAGCTGGCGGCGACGCCGGTTGCGCGACCGGCGGTGGGTTCGCCGTCCCCCGCGTCCGGCGCCGTTGCCAGCTCCATTGCCCGGCCCGTGGCCGTGCCTGGGGTGGCGCGGCCGGCGGCGCCCGCGGTCAGGCGGGTGTTTTCGGATCGGGCCTTCGATGTCTCGGCGCTGTCGGCGTTCGATTCCGATCTGCGTCTGGCTTTTGGGCAGGTGCGTTTGGGCGGCGTGATGTATCGCGACGTGGCGGGGCGGGTGGAATTGGCGCAGGGGCGGCTGGCGGTTGATCCGTGGGCGGGCGTCTCGCCGGGGGGGCGGATCGAGGGGCGGTTGGTGCTGGACGCCCGGCCGGCCGAGCCGGAGCTGGCGCTGGCGATCGCGGCGCCGGGCCTGGCGTTGAAGCCGTTGCTGACGGCACTCGGATTGCCCGACGACGCGGCCGGGGCGCTCGATGTGGCCGCAGACCTGACCGCCACGGGGGCTTCGCCGCATGCGATCGCGTCCACGCTGTCGGGCCGGTTGGGGATCGCCATGACGGACGGCGAGCTGGACAACCGGCTGTTGGCGACGCTGGTGGAAATGCTGAAGGTGGCCAAGCTGCCGGTGGACCTGTTCGGCGGCGCCGGGCGGACGAAGCTGCGCTGCTTTGCCACGCGGATGGATGCGCAGCGGGGTGTGGCGGTGGTGTCGGCCCTGGTGCTCGATACCGGCCGGGCGCTGGTGCAGGGCGGCGGCGTGATCAATCTCGGCGATGAGATTTTGGGACTGCGGCTGCGCCCGTTGCTGCGGACCGGCAACGGCAATGGAATCGGCGGCGTGGTGTTGCCGATCCGCGTGGCGGGGCCGATGCGCGAGCCGAACGTGGCGCTTGATTCGGGCGGCGCGATCGAGGGGATTGCTGGAAACATCGCGGGTAATCTGGGTGGATTCGGTCGCAATCCGCTGGCGGCGCTCGGCAAGGCGCTGGTGGGCGAGCGGGGCGGCGATGCCTGCGGGCCGGCGCTGGCGGCGGCGCGGTCGACGCGGGGGGCGAAGTAGATGAAGCGGTTCTGGGATGTGGCGGAGGCGGCCGAGGGTGACGACGGCTGGTCTGTTCGGCTGGACGGCAAGCCGGTGCGGGTGCCGGGCGGCGGATTTTTGCGCTTGGCGAACGCCCGCCTGGCGCGTGCGGTGGCGGCGGAATGGCAGGCGGTGGGGTTGGGTCTCGGGGATGAAACGAAGGGGGCGGAGATCTCGTATGACGATCTGCCGCTGACGCGTCTGGCGGGGACGGCGCAGGAGCGTGTGGCCCGCGATCCCGGGCCGGTGGTGCTGGAGATCGCCCGGTACGGCCAAAGCGATCTGCTGTGCTATCGGGCCGAGACCCCCGTGGCGTTGGCCGAGCTTCAGGCCGCGCAGTGGCAGCCCTGGCTCGACTGGGCGGCGCGCGGTTTGGGGGCGCGTCTGGCGGTGACCGCGGGGATCGTGCACGTGGCGCAACCCGAAGCGGCGCTGTCGGCGTTGACGGTGGCGGTGGCGCGGCTGGATGCGTACCGGCTGGCGGCCCTTGGGGTTCTGGTTCCGTCGTTTGGCAGCCTGGTTCTGGGGCTGGCGGTGGCGCAGGGGGCGCTGGCGGCCAGTGAGGCGCATGAGATCGCCACGTTGGACGAGCGGTTTCAGGCGGGGTTCTGGGGCCGGGATCACGAGGCCGAAAAGCGCATGGTCAAGGTGGCCGAGGACGTGGCGTCGGCCGGGCGTTTTCTGGATGTGTGCGCGGGTTAGCGAAAAAAGTCAATTATTCTTCTTTTTCTGAAGAAAAAGAAGCAAAAAGACTTTATTCACAAGGCTATATATTGTGAGCATATCCGTATAACGCATCCATTGAATGAAGTTTTTTGGTTCTTTTGTTCACAAAAGAACATCTTCCCCTTATTTCGTTGCCAGCCTCTATGCAAACGCCCTGCATGCCCCAGCTCTGTGGCGCGGCGATTTTACGCCGACGCGAATGGACCTGACATGCTCGAAATGATCGCCTATGCCGTGTTGCTTTTGGTTGTCGTGCCGGCGCTGATCCTGGGGCTTGCGAAGGCTATTTCCGTTTACGTGCCGGGCGGCACGGGGCGCCGGGCGCGTGGGCCCGATTCGAAGTTGCCGCCTTCCGTCTGAGGCCAGGCGGCGGTTCTTCTGTCCCGGGTCTGACGGACCTTGCGCATCAGGGGCCTTCGAACACCTCGCCCCAGGCCAGGCGCAAGGCGGCGTCCACCTCGTCCATCGTGGCGAGGATGCCCAGCGCTTGCAGGCTCGTGACGCCGTGGGCTGAGATGCCGCAGGGGATGATGCCGTCGAAATGCGACAGGTCGGGCTCCACGTTGAGCGCCACGCCGTGCCAGCTGACCCAGCGCGTGACGCGCACGCCCAGCGCCGCGATCTTGCGTTCCGTGCCGGACGGGCGGTCGGCGACCCAGATTCCGACCCGGCCTTCCCGCCGTTCGCCGCGGACCTGGAAGCGGTCGAGCGTGCGGATCAGCCATTCCTCGAGGCCGAAGACGTAGCTTTTGATGTCGCGCGGTTTGACCATGCCATGCGGCTCGGCGAGATCGAGCATGACATAGCCGGTGCGCTGGCCGGGGCCGTGATACGTCCACTGGCCGCCTCTGCCGGCATCGAAGGTGGGGAAACGGTCGGGTTGCTGGAGGTCTTCGCGCCTGGCGGAGGTGCCGGCGGTGTAGAGCGGCGGGTGTTCGACCATCCAGACGAGTTCGGGCGCGGTGCCGGCGCGTATGGCCTCGACTCGGGTGCGCATGGTGCTCAGCGCGTCTTCGTACGGCGTGAGGCCGTCGGAGATGCGCCAAATTGGTGTTTCGACGTTTTCGGTCATTGCTGCCTGCTGGTTGATCGGCTATACGCCCGCTCCTCGCACCAGACGTTGTAAAACGCGGGGGGCGAGGGATTGGGCGGTCGTGGCGGAATGGTAGACGCGCAAGCTTGAGGTGCTTGTGGGGGTAACCTCGTGGAAGTTCGAGTCTTCTCGACCGCATATCCCTGTCCATGCAACCGCTGCCGACGCATTTCTGGCAGTTGCGTGATACGCCTCACCCGTGGATCTTGCGTCTGCTGATCCCGGGGAGAGCTTCAGATGCCGATGGACGACGATTTCCGCAAGGCGGCGCTGGATTACCACCGTCTGCCGCGTCCTGGTAAGCTCGCCATCGAGGCGACCAAGCGCATGGCCACGCAGCGCGACCTGGCGCTGGCGTATTCGCCCGGTGTGGCGGCGGCGTGCGAGGAGATCGTGGCCAATCCCGATGCGGCGTTCGAATATACCGCGCGCGGCAACCTCGTGGGCGTGATCTCCAACGGAACCGCGGTGCTGGGGCTCGGCAATATCGGGGCGCTCGCGGGCAAGCCGGTGATGGAAGGCAAGGCGGTTCTGTTCAAGAAGTTCGCCGGGATCGACGTGTTCGATATCGAGGTGGACGAGCAGGACCCCGACCGGTTCGTGGAAGTGGTGGCGGCGTTGGAGCCGACGTTCGGCGCCATCAACCTCGAGGACATCAAGGCGCCGGAATGCTTCGAGATCGAGGCGAAGCTGCGGGCGCGGATGAAGATCCCGGTGTTTCACGACGACCAGCATGGCACGGCCATCACGGTTGCGGCAGCCGTGCGCAACGCCTTGGTGTTGCAGGGCAAGACGCTGGCCGAGGTGAAACTGGTGACCTCCGGCGCGGGGGCGGCGGCGCTTGCGTGCGTGGATCTGCTGGTGGAGATGGGGCTGAAGGCGGACAACGTCACGCTGACGGACATCAAGGGCGTGGTGCATTCGGGCCGTGAGAATCTGGACGACCGGATGGGGCGCTATGCTCGGCACACCGATGCGCGTCTGCTGCCCGATGTGCTCGATGGCTGCGATATCTTCATGGGTCTGTCGGCGCCACGCGTGCTGAAGGCGGAATGGCTGCCGTTGATGGCGCCGCGACCGATCATTCTGGCATTGGCCAACCCGGAGCCGGAGATCCTGCCCGAGGCGGTGCGCGCCGCGCGGCCGGATGCGATCGTGGCGACCGGGCGCAGCGATTATCCCAATCAGGTCAACAACGTGCTGTGCTTTCCATTCATCTTCCGCGGTGCGCTGGATGTGGGGGCGACGACCATCAACATGGCGATGCAGCTGGCGGCCGTGGAAGCGATCGCCGAGCTCGCGCGGGTTGAGGCGTCTGAGGTGGTGGCGGCGGCCTATGGCGGTGCTGCGCCGGTGTTCGGCCATGAATATATCATTCCCAAGCCATTCGATCCGCGGCTGATCCTGCAGATCGCACCCGCGGTGGCGCGGGCGGCGATTGCGTCTGGCGTGGCGCGTCGGCCGATCACCGATTTCGTGGCGTATCGCGGCGAGCTGGAGCGGTTCGTGTTCCGCTCCGGCCAGCTGATGAACCCGGTGTTCGAGCGGGCGCGGGCCGAGCCGGCGCGCATCGTGTATGCCGAGGGCGAGGATGAGCGGGTGCTGCGCGCGGTGCAGACGCTGGTGGATGACGGCATCGCCGAGCCGGTGCTCATCGGGCGCCGGGCGGTGATCGAGGCGCGGGTGGCCGAGATGGGTCTGCGCATGGACCTGCACGAGACGGTGCGGATCCTGGACCCGGAGCTCGACCACGCGTTCTTCGCGCCGATGGTGGCCGATTACCAGCGCCTGGTGGGGCGGCGTGGCGTGCCGGCGGATGCGGCGGCCAAGCGGATGCGCAACCGCAACACCGTGGTGGCGGCGATGCTGCTGCATGTGGGCGAGGTGGATGCGGCGATCTGCGGCGGCAGCGGCGACTGGTGGCGGCACATGCTGTATGTGATGCCCATCATCAAGCTGCGGCCGGGCATTCGCCGGATCTATGCGCTGTCCTGCCTCATTCTTCAGGCGGGCGCGCTGTTCGTGTGCGACACGCATATGAATACCGACCCGACGGCCGAGGACATCGCTGAGATGACGGTGCTGGCCGCGGCTGAAGTGCGCAGTTTCGGCCTGGTGCCGAAGGCGGCGCTGCTGTCGCATTCCAGTTTTGGCGCGTCCAACTCGCCGTCTGCCCGGAAGATGCGCGCGGCGCTTGCGCTCATTCGCGCCCGTGCGCCGGAGTTGGAGATCGACGGCGAAATGCACGCCGATGCGGCGTTGTCTGAAGCGATCCGCGACAAGGCGGTGCCCGATAGCAGGCTGGGCGGGACCGCCAACCTGCTGATCATGCCGGGGCTGGATTCGGCCAATATCGCGTTCAACCTGTTGAAGGCGGCCGCGGATGGGTTGCCGGTGGGGCCGTTGCTTCTGGGCATGGAAAAACCGATCCACGTGGTGGTGCCGAGCGTGACGGCGCGTGGCATCGTGAATGTGAGCGCGGTGGCGGCGTTGGAGGCGCAGACGCGCAGGGCCGATGCGAAGGCGCTGGCGGAGGCGCATGAGGCCGCGCCGGTGGGCACGCCCGGGTGATACCGTTGCTGCTCGGCGGCGCCTGCCTGTTCGCCGTGATGACGGCGTTGGGCATGTTTTCCGGCGCGCGGGTGGCTGACATCAAGCAGTTCGGCGTTTGGACGGTAGGAATCGGCGGTCTTTTGCTGGCGGCGCTGCTGTTCCTGACCGGGCGCGGGGCGATTGCGATGGGCGCGCTGGTGTTTCTGGGGCCGTTGCTGTGGAGCTGGGTGGGGCTGGCCAAGCCCGGCAGCCGCTTGGGCGGCGGGGGCTCGGGAAGCGGGGGCTCGGGAAGCGGGGCGTCGGGAAGTGGGGCGTCGGGAAGTGGGGCACGACCGTCCTCGCCCCCCGGTGGGCGTGCGAAACCGGGCACGATGACGCGGGCCGAGGCGCTGGACGTGCTTGGGCTGCCCGCCAAGGCCAGCCGCGCGGAGGTCCAGGCGGCGTATATCCGCCTGATGCGGGCGGCGCATCCGGACCAGGGCGGTTCGGACTGGATTGCCGCGCGGATCAACCAGGCGCGCGATGTTTTGCTGCATTGACGCTGGGTGGGCGCGTTCCAACGCGTGGGACATGTCCATGAAACCGAATCATTTATTGAATAAATTTCGTCACACTCCATGCCTGTGGAAACGTGGCGCTGCGTGCTACCTCCCATAGTGGAACGGAATCGGTCATGAGCGATTGCCATTTGGCAGGCGTTACGATGTCGGTTCCGGCGACGTGCCCGCAAGCTGAATGCTAAAGGACCAACATCGTGATGAAGCCGCTCCGCAAGGCTGTGTTTCCCGTGGCCGGACTCGGCACACGCTTCTTGCCCGCCACCAAGGCGATGGCCAAGGAGATGCTGCCTGTTGTTGATAAGCCATTGATTCAATATGCCGTGGATGAGGCGCGGGCCGCCGGCATCCAACAGTTCTGCATGGTGACGGGGCGCGGCAAGACGGCGATCGTGGAGCATTTCGACATTGCCTACGAGCTGGAAGCCACGCTTCGCGCCCGCAGCAAGAACGCCGAATTGGCGATGCTGCGTGAGTTGCAGATGCCGCCGGGTTCGATCAGCACGGTGCGCCAGCAGGAGCCGCTGGGACTGGGACACGCCATCTGGTGCGCGCGCGCCTTCATCGGCGACGACCCCTTCGCGATCCTGTTGCCAGACGACCTCGTGATGTCGAACGTGCCGTGCACCCAGCAGCTGGCGGATGCCTACAACGAGACCGGCGGCTGCGTGGTGGCGGTGACGGAAGTGCCGCGCGCGCAGACCAATCGTTACGGCATTCTGGATATCGGGTCCGATGATGGACGGCTGGTGGAAGTGCGCGGCCTGGTGGAGAAGCCGAAGCCGGAGGATGCGCCTTCGAATCTTTCGATTATCGGCCGGTATGTGCTGACCTCCGGCGTGATCGAGCATCTGAGCCGGATGGAGCGCGGCGCCGGCAACGAGGTTCAGTTGACCGATGCGATGGCGAAGATGATCGGGCAGGTGCCGTTCCATGGGCTGCGCTATGAAGGGCGTCGGTTCGATTGCGGCGACAAGATCGGGTTTCTGGAAGCGCAGATCGCCTTTGCCTTGAAGCGGCCGGATATGGCGCCGGCGGTGCGGGAATTCCTGAAGCACTATACCTGATATCGCGGGTTGCGTTCGGCCGTGGGACCGGGGCGGACTGGCCGGACGATGCTTTCGAGACGATTGCTGCCGACGATAAATGCTGGGGATGAAACGATAATGAGCTTTATTCATCATTTCGACGCAACCGTTTTGCGCGAATACGACATTCGTGGAATTGTGGGCAAAACGCTCTACCCGGCCGATGCGTTCGCGATCGGCCGTTGTTTCGGCTCGGTTGTGATGCGGGCCGGCGGCAAGACGGTGGCAGTGGGATATGACGGCCGCGTGTCGTCTCCCGATCTGGAGCCGGCTTTGGTGGATGGCCTGAAGGCCAGCGGCATCGAGGTGATCCGGGTTGGTCTGGGGCCCACGCCGATGCTGTATTTCGCGTCCACCATCCATAAAACCGATGGCGCGGTGATGGTGACGGGCAGCCACAATCCGCCGGATTACAATGGTTTCAAGATGATGCTCGCCCGCAAGCCGTTTTTCGGGGCGCAGATTCGCGAACTCGGCCAGATGGCGGAGACGGGCGACGTGGTGGACGAGGCCGCGGGGTCTGACACCACGATCGACGTTTCGGACGCGTATATCGATCGTCTGGCGCAGGACTGGGATGGCGGCAGCCG
The DNA here is from genome assembly GCA_025362815.1 of Rhodospirillales bacterium. Taxonomy (GTDB): domain Bacteria; phylum Pseudomonadota; class Alphaproteobacteria; order Acetobacterales; family Acetobacteraceae; genus CAIQQQ01. The sequence goes on along the minus strand of JANYFG010000066.1, from coordinate 47,602 downwards.
CGCGCTAAACGTGGTTTGGGATAACGGCAACGGCGCCGCGGGCGACGTGCTCGAGCGCCTGGTGGCACGCCTGCCGGGCACGCATACGATCCTTTATCCGGAGATCGACGGCGGGTTTCCGAACCATCATCCCGACCCGACCGTGCCGAAGAACCTCGAGGCGCTGATTGCCGAGGTCGCCGGGCGCAAGGCTGATTTGGGGATTGCGTTCGATGGCGATGCCGACCGGATTGGGGCGGTGGACAACACGGGTGCGATTTTGTTCGGTGACCAGCTTTTGGTTGTGCTGGCGCGCGATGTGCTCAAAAGCCATCCGGGCGCCACCATCATCGCCGATGTGAAGGCGAGCCAGGTGCTGTTCGACGAGGTGGCGAAGGCCGGGGGCAGGCCGTTGATGTGGAAGACCGGCCACAGCCTGATCAAGGCGAAGATGGCCGAGACCGGATGCCCGCTGGCCGGCGAGATGTCGGGCCACGTGTTCTTTGCCGACAAATGGTATGGCTTCGACGATGCGCTTTACGCCGGGGTGCGCCTGCTGGGCATCGTGGCGCGGATGGATGGGACGTTGGCGGATGTGCGGTTGGCCCTGCCGCATGTGATCAACACGCCGGAACTTCGGTTCAACTGCGACGATCAACGGAAATTCACCGTGATCACCGAAGTGGCCGCGCGGTTGGCGGCCGAGGGGGCCAATGTGTCTGAGATCGACGGCGTGCGGGTGCTGACCGACGACGGCTGGTGGCTGCTGCGCGCTTCGAACACACAGGCGGTGCTTGTGGCGCGCTGCGAAGCCTCGACCGACGAGGGGCTGGAGCGGCTGAAGACGGCGTTGGTGACGCAGCTAGAGGCCAGCGGTCTCGATGCGCCTGATTTCTCGGGCGAAAATGCTGGGCATTAGGCGTGCCTTCTGACGCCGCAGCAATCTTCTGACGGCTCGCGGCGCTGCAGATGGGGGGGCGGGTATGGTCTTTCTTTTTGTGGGCCGTAAAACTGTCCGCTGAAGGAGATCCTGGATGTTGCAGACACCCCCCGCCCGCGTGGGCATGGCTGAACACGAGATCGATACGCCGGCTTTGGTGATCGACCTCGAGGCGTTCGAGGCCAATCTTGACGTGATGGCGGGGATAATCAGCGGCGCCGGGGTGAAGCTTCGGGCGCACGCCAAAACCCATAAGTCCCCGGTGATCGCGCATTTGCAGATGGCCCGTGGCGCTGTAGGGCAATGTGTGCAGAAGGTGGCGGAGGCGGAGGTGCTGGCCTGGGGCGGCGTTCCCGACATTCTGGTGAGCAATGAGGTGGTGGGCGCCGACAAGCTCGCGCGGCTGGCGGCGTTGGCACGTATCACGCGGATTGCGGTGTGTGCGGATGATGCGGCGCAGGTGGCGGCGATTGAGGCGGCGGCGGCTTCAGCCGATGTCACGATCTCGGTTCTGGTGGAAATCGATGTGGGGGCGGGACGCTGCGGAGTGGCGCCGGGGCCGGATGCGGTGGCGTTGGCCCAGGTGATAGCCGCCTCGCCCCATCTCACGTTCGGCGGTTTGCAAGCCTATCATGGCAGCGCGCAACATGTGCGAACACACGCGGGCAGGCACGCGGCCATTGCATCGGCCTGCGATGATGCGCGCCGGACGGTGGAGCAATTGCGCCAGGTGGGGCTTGAATGCGCGATCGTGGGCGGAGCCGGGACGGGGACGTTCGAAATGGAGGCGGCCTCGGGCGTCTATACGGAGATTCAAGCTGGCAGCTACTGCTTCATGGATGCCGATTATGCCGCCAATCTGGACGCCGATGGGCGACCGATCAGCCGCTTTCGGCATAGTCTGTTCGTTCTCTCCACGGTGATGAGCGCGGCACAGCCGGGGGTGGCGGTGCTGGATGCCGGGCACAAGGCCGTGGCGATCGATAGCGGAATGCCGAGGGTTTGGCAGAGGCCGGGCGTTTCGTATGTCGGCGCCAGCGACGAACACGGCAAATTGTCGATACAGGATGGGACGGCGGTGCCGCTCGTGGGCGAAAAACTTCGTTTGGTTCCGGGGCATTGCGACCCCACCGTGGACCGCTTCGACTGGTATGTGGGCGTGCGGCGTGGGCGTGTGGAATGCCTTTGGCCGGTTGCGGCACGCGGTGGATTTGCATAACGCATCGTCAGCGTGCGCCTTGCAGGGCTGCGACCAGGTTAGGTCGAGTGCCAGCAATTTCGGTCTTTTCGTAGACACCTCTCTCCCCTGGCTGGCCGGCAAAGACGGCGGTGATGCCGAGGACCGTCTCCGCGCCGCCGAGGTAGAGAATGCCGTCTGCCGGCATTTGTTTGGCGATGGCCTCCAATACCCGCGCCTTGGTGGGCTGGTCAAAATAGATCAGGACGTTGCGACAGAACACGACATCGAATTGGCCAAGCGTGCGGAGATCGGCGAGCAGGTTCCATACGCGGAACTGTGCCATTGCGCGGATCGCATCGTTGATCCGCCAGTTCGAACCGTCTTTTCTGAAGTATTTGACAAGGTTCTGCATGGGTAGGCCACGCTGGACTTCGAATTGCGTGTAGAGGCCTTCCTGTGCGCGAGCGAGTGGCTCGCGGGCGATGTCTGTGCCCACGATCTCGACGGATCGGCTGCCGAGCATGGCCTTATTTTCGGACACGATCATTGCCAATGAATACGCTTCCTGCCCAGTGCTGGCGGCGGCTGACCAGATGCGCAGTTTTGCGCTGGCAGACCTGGTGGCGGTGAGGCGCGGCAGCACATGATTTTTGAAATGGGTGAACGGCTTTTCGTCACGAAAGAAGAAGCTTTCGTTGGTGGTCATCGCCTCGATGACGTCCTGCTCCAGTTTCCCTCCGGGATTTCCCAGTGTGGGCATCCGAATGCGCGCCGCTAACGCATCGAGATCGGGGATGGCGTGGCGTTTCATCACCGGGCCGAGGCGGTTTTCGAGGAGGTAGAGCTTGTCTGGCCCAATGACGAGGCCGGAGCCGGAGTAGAGCAGTCCGGAAAGGATATCGAAACTGCCTGGCTTCATCGTATTTTAGCCTCCAGAATATCGCGGATTTTTGCGGCAAGATGGGGCAGCGGCAGGATGGCATGGCACAGCCCGGCGTGGGCGATGGCACCGGGCATGCCCCACACGACGCTGGTTGCCTCGTCCTGCGCCAAGGCGGTGCCGCCGGCCTGAATAAGGTCGCGCGTGGCGGCCAGGCCGTCCTGCCCCATGCCTGTCAGCATGACCATCAACACGCGGCCGCCGCATGCCAGGGAGGCTGATCGCAGCATGGGGTCGACGGACGGCCTGCAGAAATTCTCGGGTGGATCGTCGGTCAGACGTGCCCGCAGGCCGCCGGCAGCGGCATCGACGCACAGGTGACGGTCGCCGGGCGCGAGATAGATATGCCCGGCTTCCAGGCGCTGGCCGTGTTCGGCTTCGTGGCATGGCATGAAGCCCAACCTGGTCAGATGCTCGGCCAGGATGCGCGTGAAGGTGCGCGGCATGTGTTGCGTCAGCACGACAGGCACGCAAAGTGCGGGACCCAGACCCTGGACGAGTGTGAAAAGGGCCTGTGGTCCGCCGGTGGAGCTGCCGATTGCGAGCAGGCTGGGACGCGTGCGGCCGGCGGCCCGGAGAGGGAAGGCAGGTGGTGCGACGGTGTAGGGGGTGGTGCCCGGCTGGGTGGCGCGGCGGATACGGGCAAGGCCGCGGATTTTCGCCAGCAGTTCATTTCGGAAGCTGTCGTCCAGAATGGCGGCGGTCGAAGGTTTGGGGACATAGTCCGCAGCACCCAGACGCAGCGCCTGCAAGGCGATATCCGCACCGCGCGTGGTCAGGGTGCTCGCCATGATGATGCGGACCGATGGGTCTGCCTTCAGCAGCAGGGGCAATGCGAACAGGCCATCCATGACGGGCATTTCGATATCGAGCACGATGACGTCGATTGGCTGGCGCTTGAGTTCGGCGAGTGCCGCCGCGCCGTGGGCGACGCGGGCCACGACCTTGATGCCGGGGTCTGCTTCGAGCATGCGGGTGATGGCGCCGCGGATGACCACAGAATCGTCGCAGATCATCACGCGGGCGATCGGCGTGTCGAGCGGCCCCGCTTGCGGGCGGGGTGGTGGCCGGGCGATGGCGGGTTGCGAGATCACAGAAGCCCGACCTGGGCAAACTTGCCGAGAAGAAGCTCCTCGTCGAACGGCTTCATGATGAATTCCTGGGCACCGTTGGCAATGGCCTGCTCGATGAACGAAATGTCGTTCTCGGTGGTGCAGAACATGACCGGCGGCTTGTCGGGGCCGAATTCGAGCCGGAGGGCCTTGAGGAATTCGATGCCGTTCATGACGGGCATGTTCCAGTCGAGCAGAACCGAATCAGGCATGTTTTGCCGGCAGCTTTCGAGAGCGACCTGTCCGTCTTCGGCTTCGCGGACGTTGAAGCCGTTGGTTTCAAGAATCCGGCGCGCGACTTTGCGCACGACCCGGCTATCGTCGACCACCAGGCATGTGTGCTGCGTTGCGTCGTTGGGCGGTGCATCCGGCATGGTCGTGTCCCTCACGCGGGTTCGGTGGACAAGGCGAGAAGATGGCCGACGTCCAGCACGGCCATGAGCCGGCCTTGCAGGCGATAGACCCCCGTGCTGAACCGCGCCCATTCCTGGGGCAGCGTTGGTGGGTTGGCCTCAAATTGTCGCAGCGGCAGGCTGAGAACCTCGGACACCTGGTCGACCAGCAAGGCGTAGAGCTCGCCGGCCTGCTCTGCCACGATGGACATCTGGGCCGTTTCCGCAGGCGCCGGCGGCAGGCACAGGCGGCATCGCAGGTCGATGGCGGTGACGATCCTGCCGCGTAGATTGAGACTGCCGGCGACTTCGCGCGGCGCGAGCGGGATGCGGGTGATGGCCTGCGGGCCCAGCACATCTCGGACCGCCAGCACCGGAATGCCGCAGAGCTGGTCGGCGACGGAGAGGGTGACGAAGACTTCCTCCTGCCGCGGGGCCGCTTCGTGGGCACTGATGGCAGACATCGTGGCGTGAGCGTGCATGGTTGGTCCTGGGGGTTTTGGGCTCATGATTCAGGCGACCATCCGGAGCGACGGTGCCTCGGGGTAGGGGGGATGGGCACCGCCTTGGGTTACACCTTGCGCCAGGCATTGGCGCAGACTGGCCAGCAGGGCTTCCTGGGAGAATTTGCCCACATAGTCGGTAAAGCCGGCCTCTCGGCCGCGATCGATGTCGCGTTCGGACACGCGGCCGCTGAGGGCAATGACCGGCAGGTTGGACCACGCGCCTTGTGCGCGGATTGCGCGGACGAAGCCCAGCCCGTCCATACCCGGCATCTCGATATCGGAGATGACGGCCTGGAACATCTGGCCGTTGTCGCGCAGCGCGAGCGCCCTAGCTGCGTCTGACACGCCGATGACCTCGTAGCCGGCGGCCTGCAGCACGGGCACGATCATCTGGCGGAAGAAGTCGCTGTCCTCAACCACCAGAAGTCTGGCGCGGTGGCTGCCGCCATCCGCGACATCGGCGGGTTTGTCGAACCAGTCGGGCTGGGCCTGGGTGAGCCAGAACGATGTGTCGATCACATCGGTGGCGCGGCCGGCGATGATGGCGGTGCCGAGCACGCCTTCGCGGCGCCCGCTGAGTTCGATGTTCATCGTATCTTCGACGACATCGACGATCTCCTCGACGATCAGGCCCATGCGACGGTCGCCGCCGATGCCGGTGTTGCTGTCGGTGAAGACGAGTACCGCCTGGTGGGGTTTGGTGGTGTCCAGATGGCCGGACATGGGCACGAGGCGCATCAGCCTGCCGCGATATTGGGTGACGGGAAGGCCGGCCGCGGTTTCGACGCGGTCCTGCGCGATGTTCTCCAGCCTGGCCACGAGCCCCAGGGGCACGGCCTTGATATCGGAAGCGCCGACGCGGAACAGCAGCATGGCGGTTTTGTCCGTGTGCGCCTCTCCTGTGAGGGTTGTGGGTGTGGCGGGGCCACCGTGGCGGCCGTCAGACGCGCCGGCGATGCCACTGGCGCGGGCGATTCCGCTGGGGTCGAGGATCATGATCACGGAGCCGTCCCCCAGGATGGTGTTGCCGCTGAACATGCTGATATGGCGCAAAACGGGAGCCACCGGCTTGACCACGATCTCCTCGGTGTCGAACACACGATCGACGATGAGGCCGACATGGCTGGCGCCGACCTTGGCCACGATGATGGTGAGTGTGCCGTCTGCCTTGGTGTTGCCCGCGGCCAGGGCGGCGGTGCTGGTGTGCTGGTGGGCTGGCTCGCGCAGCCGTAGCAGATCGTCCAGGCTGACGAGGGGGAGCAGCCTGTCTCGCAGCCGCAGGACGGGAGTGCCGTTGATGCGCTCCACCACGCTGGTGACGGTTTCCCGGTCATCGTTGGCCGCGGCCAGTCCGGCTTCGCGGGCGCGGACCAACTCGACGACGCTGATCTGCGGAATGGCGAACCGTTCCGCGCCGGCCTGCACGATGAGGGCGGAGACGATGGCGAGCGTGAGCGGGATCTTGATGGTGAAGACGGTGCCTTCGCCGGGGCGGCTTTTAAGTTCGATCGTGCCGCCGATCCGCTCGATATTCGTTTTGACGACATCCATGCCCACGCCGCGGCCGGACACGGCGGTGACGGCCGCGGCCGTGGAGAAGCCGGCACGGAAGATGAAGCGTTGGATGGCTTCGTCGCTCATGGCCGCGAGGTCGGCCTCGGTGGCCAGGCCTTTGGAGAGAACCTTGGACTTGATACGGTCGATTGGGAGGCCGCGCCCGTCATCTGCGATTTCGATGACGATATGGCCGCCTTCGTGGAACGCGTTGAGCGTGATGCGCCCGGTTTCCGGTTTGCCGACGGCGCGGCGTTCCGCGGTTGTTTCAAGCCCGTGGTCGCCGCTGTTGCGGACCATGTGGGTGAGCGGGTCTTTGATGAGTTCGAGCACCTGACGGTCCAGCTCGGTTTCGGCGCCGAGCATGGTCAGTTCGATCTTTTTGCCGAGCTCGCGCGCGAGGTCGCGGACGATTCGCGGCAGTTTGTTCCAGGCGTTGCCGATCGGCTGCATGCGCGTTTTCATCACGCCTTCCTGCAGATCCGATGTGATGTGCGACAGGCGCTGCAAGGGGCCGGTGAAGCCGCTGTTTTCCTGGGATCTGGCCTGTTGCAGCAACTGGTTGCGGGTGAGGACCAGCTCGCTGACCAGGGTCATGAGATTTTCGATCACGTCCACGCCGACGCGGATGGTCTGGCCGGCGAGGGCCTGTTCCGGGGCCTGCGCCTCGGCGGCAGGGGGGATCTCTATGGCAGGGGGCGGCGGCGGTGGTTCTGGAGGTGCTTCCGCGGGGACGGAGGGCGTTTCCTCCTGGCTGGTGGGTTTCGGCGCGGTGTGGGGCGGCGCGGTGTGGGGCGGCGCGGTGGGGGGCGGCGCGGGGGGCTGCGTCGCAACCGAGGTGGCGGGGGCTTGCTGGGTTTTGCCTTCGCTGACGGCCTCGAGATTGAGGATCAGATCCGCGTCCGATCCATCCGGTTCCACGCCGTTGCTGGCAAGGCCCGCGACGATCAGCTTGATGCGGTCGAGAGAGCTGAGGATGGCGGTGACGAGGTCTGGCGTGACGGGCAGAACGCCGTCCCGCACCCGGCCGAGGACGTTTTCGGCGGCATGGGCCACCCGTTCAAGGCGGGGCAGGCCCAAAAAGCCGCAGGTGCCCTTGATGGTGTGCACGAGCCGGAAAATAAGCGAGAGCGTGGGAGCGTCCTGCGGCTCCTGCTCCAGTTTGACGAGGGCGAGGTCGGCCTCGGCCAGGCTTTCGTTGGTTTCGGTGAGAAAATCGCTGAGCAGATCATCCATCGCGTGGTCCAGGCCCCGGTTTGCCGTGATCCCGGTGCTATGCCCGGGCGGAGGTGAGGTTCGATGGAGGCAATGTGACGGGAGAGTACGAAGAAAGGATGAAGAGGATGGGTGTTTTTGTGGCCCTCGGCTTCAGGCGATTGCGATGCGCAGCTTGGGGGGCGCATGGCCGGTGGGGGTGAGCAGCGGCGATACCGCCAGCCCGGATGTTTGGGCGAGCAGCGCGCTCAACGGTGCGAGCAGGGTCTTGGGGCTGCACGCGCGGGCTGCGAGAGCGGCTTCTTCGGGGCTGGCGAACAGGGACATCAGGCCCGTGGGCCAGGCGGCGCGGGGGCCTGTGATGGACAGCAGAAGGCTGCCGCCCGGCGCCTCGTCGAGCGCGATGCAGCCTTCGCCGTGCAGGCTTTCCGCGGCCAGCAATAGAAGGGTGAGGATGAGACGGGCGGCCCCGGGGCCGAAGCGGCGGGTGGGTGCCAGCCCTTGCAGTTCGGCGCGCATGCGGCGGCCCAGGGGAAGGCCCATGGCCAGCGCGCGAAGCTCGGCGCCCGCGAGGGCAAGGCCGCCCGATCCGGCGCTCCAGGCCGCGCGCAGGAGGCGTAGCCGCAGGCTCAGCGTGGTGGCGGCCTCGCGCGCCATGTCGAGAGCCTCGTCGTGCATGTCCGGGTCTTGCGCCGCGAGGTCGAGGGCGCTTCCCACGGTGCCCGCGATGCCGGCGAGGTCGTGGCACAGCCGTTCGGCCAGGGCGCCGGCGAGTGCCAGGGTGAGGTTTGGGCTGGTGGGCTCTTGCGTTGTCATCGGTGTGGTCCGCATGTTCACGTCGGACCTTATGTCATGCGGGGACGTCTGACTTGCCGACCGAAATTGAACATGTGCGTTTTCATGCGGGGTTGGAGCCGGGGGAGCGGGTGCGCCATCCGCAGCAGCCCGGTTGGGGCGAGGGGCAGGTGCAGTCTGTGGTGGGCGCGCGGGTGACGGTGAATTTCGAGCATGCGGGCAAGGTTCTTATCAATGCGCGCGTCGTGACGCTGCAAAGCGTATCCGATTGACGGGCGGCCTTGCAGTGGGGGCCGGAATGGACAACATCGGGTCTATGGGAGTTTTCCACACGGCATGATCGATCCTTTTGGCCGCACCATCAGCTATCTTCGCGTTTCGGTGACGGATCGCTGCGATTTTCGCTGTGTGTATTGCATGGCGGAGGACATGACGTTCCTGCCGAAGCCGGAGCTGCTGAGCCTGGAGGAGATGGCGCGGCTGTGCGGCGCGTTCATCCGGCTGGGGACCGACAAGATCCGTATCACCGGCGGGGAGCCGCTGGTGCGGCGAGGGGTGCTGACCCTGTTCCAGGGGCTGGGGGCGCGCATCGGCAACGGTCTGTCGGAGCTGACCTTGACGAGCAACGGCAGCCAGCTGCCCCGGTTTGCCGCCGATCTCCACGCGGCGGGCGTGCGGCGGGTGAATGTGAGCCTGGACACGTTGGATCCGGCGTTGTTCGCCTCGATCACGCGATGGGGCAAGCTCGAGAAGACGCTGGACGGGATTTTCGCGGCCAAGGCGGCTGGGCTTGCGGTGAAGATCAACGCGGTGGCGCTGAAGGGCGTGAACGAGGACCAGTTCGACGGGATGCTGGCCTGGTGCGGCGAGCATGGGTTCGATCTGTGTTTGATCGAGACGATGCCGCTGGGCGAGATCGACGGGGAGCGGGCCGATCAGTATCTGCCGCTGTCGCAGGTGCGGGCGCGGTTGCGCAAGACCTGGACGCTGGTGGACACCGATTATCAGACCGGTGGGCCGGCGCGGTATTTCACGGTGGCGGAGACCGGCGGGCGGATTGGGTTCATCACGCCGATGACGCATAATTTCTGCGAGAGCTGCAATCGGGTGCGACTGACCTGCACCGGCACGCTCTATATGTGTCTGGGGCAGGACGATGCCGCGGATTTCCGGCCGTTGCTGCGGGGCGGGGCGTCGGACGAGGCGTTGGACGCCGCGATCGTGGCGGCGATTGCGCGCAAGCCGAAAGGTCATGATTTCGTGATCGATCGCCGGGAGACGGCGCCTTCGGTGACGCGGCATATGAGTGTGACGGGCGGATAGCAACAGCGATCACGCGGGCGGCCGTGGGGCGCGGCGGCTGACGTTTTACTCACGGTGTTTGACGGGTTTTTATGTTGCAACCGGCCACCTGCCGTGGTGTTGAATGGCGGGTGATAAAGCTTTCGCACCCCTCTCCTTTTCTGGACCTGCCGATCGTTCTGCGCGCCATGCTCGGGCGGGTGGGGGAATGGCGCCTGCGCGGGTTGTTCGATGACGTGGTGATGTTCCTGCTGCATCGCCGGGTGTCGATGGCGATCGCGCAGATGGAGCGGATGGTGGCCCGGTTTGCGGCTGGGAGATTGTGGCGCAGGCCCGCGGGGGTGGTGGCTGACGCTATTACACCTGGCACGCTGTCGGACGCGGCGGATTCACGAACAGGGGGTGGGCGAGTTTGGCCGGGGCAGTTCGGTTGGCTGGTGCGGCTGGCAGGGTGGCAGGCGGTCGGCTACCGCGAACAGCTACGGCATTTGCTGCAGACGCCCGACATTGTGGCCTTGCTTGCGGCGGCCCCGCAGGCCGGGCGGGTTTTGCGGCCGATCTGTCGGATGCTGGCGATCGAGGCGGCCTTGTTGCGGCCGGGGGTGGTCGTGGTGGCCCGGGTGGCACGGACGCCGTCGGTGCGCCCCGCTCGCGCCAGGCCGGCGCCGGTGGATTGGGGGCGGATTCCCTTGCCACGCGGTGTGTTGGCAGCGGCACGGCGGCAAGGATATGGCCGAAAGCGAGATATTTTCGGCAAGACGGATTAGCGGCGTCGCGAACCGGCGACTCTATCGTTCCGGGTTGTTTACGATATCGCCCGGTTGCTCCCGCAAGGCCGCGGCCAGCGAGGTTTGCGCGCTGCCGGGGCGTAGCGGCTTGGGTTGGGAGGCGGCGGGGGCCCAGCCGGTGAGCATGGCGAGGCGGAGTGTGGCCGAGAGGCTGCCGTCGGGGTTCGTCATGCTGGCGAGCGCGGTGGGGAACAGCAGGCGCGGCGGTGGGCAGCGGCTGCGCAGGCGTGTGGCGTTGGTCTCGCCGGCGTGGCGGAGGTCGGCCAGGAGGTTGGCGGGGGTGGCGTAGCGCAGCGTGATGTCTTCGGCGTCGGCCACCGGCAGGGCGAATCCGGCGCGTTGCAGAAGGGCCGCGCCGTCACGCAGGTCTGGGAACGGCGAGACGCGTGGGGCGGCGCCGGTGGATAGGGCGGCCTCGGCTTCGGTGAGGGCGAGGCGCAACTCGGCCAGGGTGCCGAGGGCCGGGAGGCTGGCCAGGAACAGCCCGTCCGGTCGCAGCGCGCGGCGTATCTGGATGAGCGCGCCCGGCAGATCGTTGATGACGTGCAGGGAAAGGTTGGCGACGACGAGGTCGAAGCTGGCGGGGGCGAAGGGGAGACATTCCTCGTCCGCTGCGAGGGCCGGGCCGTCGTTGCGGGCGGCCATCGCCGGTGAGAGGTCGGTGGCGACGGTCCAGATGCCGCGGGCGCGCAACATGGGGGCGGTGATGCCGCGGCCGCCGATGTCGAGCGCGCGGGTGAAGCGGTGGGTTGTGTCGTCCAGCCGGTCGAGCAGGCGGTTCGCGATATCCTGCAGGATGGGCGCCACGTGGGTGACCGTGGCCGCCGCGCGGGTGCGATGGAGGCGGATGGTGGTGCGGTCGAAAACGAGTGTGGGGGCGGATTGCTGCTGCATGAACGCGGATGTGACGCGGGATTGGTTTGCTGCCAAGCCCCGCGCGCGGTCATAGTTTCGGGTGCGACACTTCATGCGACATGCGGCAGGGCTGGGCGGGGCGGTGCTCGATGTGCTGCTGCCCCCGGTTTGCCTGACCTGCGACGCGGCGGTGGACGCGCCGGGACGGTTTTGCGGCGCATGTTTCACCCGGATGACGTTTATCTCGCGCCCGTTCTGCCGCCAGTGCGGCGCGCCTGTGAGCCATGCCGGGCTGCCTGCGGCCCTGCTGTGCGCGCAATGCGAGGAGGCACCGCCGCCGTGGGGGCGTGCCCGCGCGGCCTTGTGTTACGACACGCAGAGCCGGAAGCTGATTTTGGCGATGAAGCACCGCGATCGGCCGGAGCTGGCGCGTTGGCTTGCGGTGTTCATGGCGCGCGCCGGGGCGGATGTGCTGGAGGAGGCGGATCTGCTGGTGCCGGTGCCGTTGCATCCGCAGCGGCTGCGCGCGCGGCGCTACAACCAGGCCGGGCTTCTGGCGCGTGCGCTGGGGCGGATCGCGGGGGTGCCGGTGCGGCTGGACGCGCTGGTGCGTCTGCGGGTGACGCCGTCGCTGGCGGATCTTTCGGCGGAGCGGCGCGCTGCGGTGTTGCGCGATGTGTTTGCGCCGCGGCGTGGGGCCGGGGCTTCGATCGCCGGGCGCCGGATTGTGCTGGTCGATGATGTGCTGACGTCTGGCGCGACCTGCGGGGCGTGCACCGAGGCGCTGCTCGCGGCGGGGGCGGCCAGCGTGGATGTGGTGGTGGCGGCGCGGGTGCCCGATCCGCGACTGAAGGATGAGCTGCATCTTGCAGCTTCGACGGACTGATACGATCTAACGGGATCGGAATGAGCAGGAGAGCGCGATGACGGTTGAAATCTACACGGATGATTTCTGCGGGTTCTGCACGCGGGCCAAGACGCTGCTGACGCAGAAGGGTGTGGCATTCGCCGAGATCCACGCGCCCGACGGCTCCAAGGAACGGGCTGAAAGCCTCAAGCGCGCCGGCCGCACGAGTGTGCCGCAGATCTTCATCGATGGCGCGCATATCGGCGGCTGCGACGATCTGCTGGCGTTGGATCGCCAGGGCATGCTCGATGGGCTGTTGAAGGCGGCCTGACGCGTCATGATCCACTACACGCTGCAATGCGGCCAGGCGCATGCGTTCGACGGCTGGTTCGCCAGCGGTGCGGCTTTCGACAGGCAGGTGACGAAGGGGCTGGTGGCCTGCCCCGTGTGTGGCGGGGTGGACGTGGAGCGTGGGCTGATGGCGCCTTCGGTTTCGCGAAAAGGCAATGCGCGGGAGGTGGCGCCGGCGAAGTCCGTGGCCGTGACGCCGAACCAGATGCCCGACCAGATGCGTGTGGCGTTGCAGCGCCTGCGCGCCGAGGTGGAGCGGCGTTGCGATTACGTGGGCGAGAATTTCGCCGAGGATGCGCGGCGGATGCATGAGGGCGAGTTGCCCGCGCGCGCCATCTACGGCGAGACGACGGCCGAGCAGGCGGAGGCGCTGGCCGATGACGGGATTGCGGTGGCGCGCATTCCGTGGGTGCCGCGTGCGGACGGATAGCGCGATCGATGGTCCAAATAAGGAATTTAATCCTTGACCGCGGCCAGTATATAGTTGATGGAAGTGTCATGGCTGGCGCGCCAGGTGCCGGCGAGCGGGGCGTAGCGCATGCCGGCGACATCGGTGGTGCGCAGGCCCGCGTCTCGCAGCATGGCGGCGAGTTCTGACGGCGTGAGAAATTTTCGCCAGTCATGCGTACCCACCGGCAACAGCCTCAGCACGTATTCGGCGCCGAGCTTGGCGGTGAGATAGGCGCGGCGGGTGCGGTTGAGCGTGGACAGCACCAGCAGGCCGCCAGGTGCCAGGAGATTGGACAGTGTGGCGACGAACTGCCGGGGGTCGGCGACATGCTCGATGACTTCCAGTGCGGTGACCACATCGAACCGCGCACCTTCCTCGTGCAGGGCTTCGGCGGTGGACACGCGGTAGGCGAGGGGGAGCGACTGGCCGAGCGCGTGTGCCTTCGCAGCTGCGATGATGTCCGTGGCGGCATCGATGCCGGTGACGTCGTGACCCAGCTTCGCCAGCGCCTCGGCGGCGAGCCCGGCGCCGCACCCGACGTCGAGAAGGTGCACGGGCGCTGCGAACCGGGCTTTGATGGCGGTATCGATCCAGCCGACGCGCAGCGGATTCATGGCGTGCAGCGGGGCCATCGGGCCGCGCGGGTTCCACCAGCTGGCGGCGAGGGCATCGAACCGCGCCACTTCAGCCGGAATGACGCTGGTGCTCATGCTTCAGTCCTTGATCTGCGACACAGCAGATGTGCGATGGGGAATGGTGTTGCGCAACCCCGCTTTCCCTCCAAGACCCCTCCGGGTGGGTGTCAGGCGTCGAGCACTTCGCGCAGCGCCTGCGACAGTTCGCTTTGGCGGAACGGCTTGCCCAGCACCCGCACCGGCGCCTCGCCTGGCACATGCCCTTGGTCCGAGGATTTCGCGAATTGGGAATAGCCGGAGGTCAGCAGCAGCTTCAGGGCCGGCCGGCAGGCGCGGGCCTGCTTGACCAGGTCGAAACCATCCATGCCGCCGGGCATGACCACGTCGCTGAACACGAGATCGATGGCGCGATCGGACCGGATCAAGGCCAGGGCGTCTTGCGGGTTGTCGACGCCGATGATGTTGTAGCCGAGTTGGGCGAGCAGTTCGGTGGTGACCAGGCGCACCGCCTCGTTGTCCTCGACCACCAGGATCGCCTCGCTGCCGCCGCGGATTTCGGTGGCACCCGTGGCCTCCGGCTCGCGTGCCACCACGCCGTCTGCGCGGGGTAGGTGCAGACGGAAGACGGTGCCCTGGCCTGCGACGCTGTCGACCACGATATGGCCACCGGACTGGCGGATGAAACCGAACACCATACTGAGGCCGAGCCCGGTTCCCTGGCCTTCGTCCTTGGTGGTGAAGAACGGCTCGAAGATGCGGTTGACCACCTGGGGCGGCATGCCGGTTCCGGTGTCTGCCACCTCGATGAGCACGTAGTCGCCTTGTTTGGCATCCGGCCGCAGACGGATCTCGGCCGCCGAGAGCGTGCAGTTGCGGGTGACGATGGTGAGCGTGCCGCCATCCGGCATGGCATCGCGGGCGTTGGTGGCAAGGTTGGCGATGGCGGTTTCCAGACGCGTGGCGTCGGCGTTCACCGGCCAGATGTCGGTCCCGAGGTCGAGTTTGATGCGGACGCTGTCGCCCAGCATGTGCTCGAGCAGGTTGGCGATTGCGCCGATCCAGGTGTTGACGCTGATGCGCTGCGGTGCCAGCGGTTGCCGGCGGGCGAAGGCGAGCAGCTGCGAGATGAGGGTGGCGCCGCGCAGGCTGGCCTGAAGGGCGCGCGAGGCGTGTTTGTGGACGATGTCCGGCTGGTCGGTGCGGCCCAGCGCCTGTTCGAGGTTGAGCGAGATGACGGCGAGGAGATTGTTGAAATCATGCGCCATGCCGCCGGTGAGGTTGCCGATCGCCTCCATCTTCTGCGCCTGGGCAAGCCCTTCCTCGGCGAGCCTGCGGTCGGTGATGTCGGAGTATGTGGCGACCCAGCCGCCATCCGGCATGGGCTGGTGCGCCACGGCCAGCGCGCTCATCGCGCCGGCCACGAGTTCGTCGTTCTGGACGACGAAAGCGCCGGAGCCGGACAGATCGGCCAGCGCCTGCTGTTCCTGCCACACCCTTCGCACCATGTGCGGATCGGCCCGGCCGGCTTGGATGATATCGTCGAACAGGCTGGCGACGGGCATGCCGGTGGGGGGCGGCGCGATGGTGAACAACGCGCGAAACTGCTTGTTGCACACGATCAGCCGGTTGTCTGGCCCGACCATGCACAGGCCCTGGGACATGTTGTTCAGCGCGGCATCGAAACGGGTGTTCTGCAGCGCCAGAGCATGATCGCGGGCCTGGAGGGTGCGGTTCTGCTGGCGGATTTCGTCAGCCGATATCCGCGAGGCGTCGTTGGCGGTGGACAGTTCGCGCCCGGTGCGGCGCAGGTCGACCACCAGGGCACCGACGTTGCGGTGGGCCAGCGTGAGCATGCGGTTGTTGAAGGCAAGCACGATGATCAGGCCGGTGCAGCAGGCGATCACCGCCATCAGCATGCCGGAGAAGACGCTGTGAAGCGTGCGGAGCTGATCGAGATCCTCGGACACGAGGTTGCCGCCGGTATCGTGCGCGGCCCCGGCGAGCCTGGCCATTTTCAGCCCCAGGGGGGCGAGGATGGTAGCAAGCCGGCCGATGTTGCCGGGCTGGTCCAGCCGGTCCATCAGCCGTTCCGCATCGGCCATGGCGGTTTGCAGGGACTGGTAGATGCCGCCGAGTTCGGCCTGGGAGTGGATGAGTTCGCCGGCATCGCCGTGGCCCAGGATCTGCATCCGGTTCACCACGATATCGTAGCGGACCTGGACGGGAGAGGGGTCGGCGCCGGGCCCGGCCATGGCCAGCGCGCGGACCGCGTTTTCGAGGCGTGCCACTTCGAGGGCGGCCTGGCTTGCGACCCAGGTGACGTTGTAGCGCGAGACTTCACCGAAGGCGCGTTGCCGGTCTCGGATCATGATGGCGGTATAGATGCTGGCGCTCAGCATCAGGATCATGACGGCGCCGAGCAGAAAGGAGAACGATCGTTGGGCCAGCCAAAGTCGCGCGGGTGCTTCCACCGAGGCTTCGGGCGATGAGGTCCGCTGCGTGATAGATGATCTCCCGGCCATTATTTGACGATAAGCTGGGCCACCTGCCAGGCTGATCGGCCGTAATATCTCTGCTGTCTCAACTCGCTGTCGCTGTCGTAGGGGTATACCACGAACAGGGGTCCTTTTTCGCGTACGTTCAGGTAGACGTCATCTCGTTTCATGGCAAGGATCGTGCCGAATCGGGCGAAGTCGGAAATCGGGATTTCGGTGGCGTAGTCGTTGAGGGCCACGGCCTGCACACGGTCGCCGAACGCGCCCACCGCTCCCAGCACCTTGGTCATGAGCGGACCTTCGAAGCGGGCCGGCTGATCGTACCAGGGCGTGTGAGTCTCGAAACTGCGCAGCCCCAGCGCTTCCAGCATCGCGCGGTCGAACACAGCGGTGTCTCCGGCGTTGAAACTACGTATTTTTCCGGAGATTGTGAGGATGGGCCGGTCTTGCGGCGTGGCCAGAGTGTCGGCCCGTGCGTTGGTGCTGGCCGCAGCCATCCCGATAAGCGCCACGCCAAGGGTGCGGCGGCTCAAATGCTTCGGCGTGATGGCCTCGACCGACATCGCGCTCTCCAATTCGTGTCGGAGGCCATCATGGCCGCATACACGTGTGTTCGTGAACGGTTTTCACCTGGTTGTGATACCATAGCACAGCTGAATCATTCCCCGACAACGCCGATTTAAAAAATTCATTCCCGTTTGTGTTGGAAATGCATCCGGAAATAGTCCGGCGGGCTCACGGGCCGGCGAACCGGGCCCAACCCTTGCGGGTCCAACCCTTGCGGGTAAAGTGGGCCGTGGGTATTGAACGCACCCGGCTGAAAGGCCTGCCATTCCCCAGGGTCGCCAATGTCTCGTATCGTCATGAAGTTCGGTGGCACCTCCGTCGCCGACCTCGACCGGATCCGCAACGTGGCCGCCCGCGTCAAGCGTGAGGTGGCGGCCGGGCATGAGGTTGCTGTCGTGGTGTCGGCCATGGCGGGGGCCACGAATCAGCTGGTTGGCTGGTGTCAGGCTCTGTCGCCGCTGCACGACGCGCGGGAATATGACGCGGTGGTCGCCACCGGCGAGCTCGTGACGGCGGGGTTGGTGGCCATCGCGTTGCAGGATATCGGCGTGGACGCGCGGTCGTGGCAGGGGTGGCAGATCCCGCTGCGGACCGATGGCGCGCATGGCCGGGCGCGAATCGACGCGATCGACGGCGCGCTGCTGATCGGGCGGATGCAGATGGGCCAGGTGCCGGTGGTGGCGGGGTTTCAGGGGATCGGGCCGGACAATCGCGTAACGACGCTGGGGCGCGGCGGGTCCGACACCTCGGCGGTGGCGCTGGCGGCGGCGTTGGGCGCTGATCGCTGCGACATCTATACGGACGTGGATGGCATTTATACCACAGACCCGCGTATCGTGCCGCGTGCCCGCAAGCTACCGCTGATCACCTACGAGGAGATGCTGGAACTGGCGTCCGTCGGTGCCAAGGTGCTGCAGACCCGCAGCGTGGAACTGGCGATGAAGGAACGTGTGAGGATTCAGGTTCTGTCGAGTTTTGCGGACGCCGATGGCGGCGATCTGCCGGGCAGCCTGGTGGTGGACGAGGACGAGATCGTGGAAAAGGAAATCGTGGCGGGCATCGCCTATTCGCGGGATGAAGCGAAGATGACCGTCAAGCGTGTGCCGGACCGGCCGGGAATCGCGGCCGGTATCTTTGGGCCGCTGTCCGATGCCGGCATCAACGTGGACATGATCGTCCAGAACGTGTCGGACGACGGCACCACGGATATGACGTTCACGCTGAGCCGCACCGATCTGGCGCGGGCACAGGCGAAACTGGCCGAGCACAAGGCGGCGATCGGGTATTCAGAACTGGTGTCGGACGCGCATGTCGCCAAGATTTCGGTGGTGGGCGTTGGCATGCGCAGTCATGCCGGCGTGGCGAGCACGATGTTCAAGACACTGGCCGACAGGTCGATCAACATCCAGGTGATCTCGACCAGCGAAATCAAGGTGAGCGTGCTGATCGGCGCCGATTACACCGAGCTTGCGGTGCGGGCGCTGCACACCGCCTACGGTCTTGATGGCGCCTGACATCACCCACCCCTTGGTCGATGCCGTGGCAGACGCCGACATGCGGGCGCGGCTGCAGCGGCTTTGGGCGCGGGGCACGGCGTTCCTCGGCTGCGACGTGGCGATCATGGGCGGGGCGATGAGCTGGGTGAGCGAGCGCCATCTCGTCTCGGCGATCTCCAACGCCGGCGGGTTCGGGGTCATCGCCTGCGGTTCGATGTCGCCGTCGCTGTTGGATGCCGAGATCGCGGCGACCAGGGCGCGCACGCCGCGGCCGTTCGGCGTCAATCTCATCACGATGCATCCGCAGCTGTCCGAGCTCATTGCCGTGTGCCATGGGCATGGGGTGAGCCATATCGTGCTGGCGGGGGGCATTCCGCCGGGGCATGCGGTTCGCGCGATCAAGGATGGCGGCGCGCGGCTGGTGTGTTTCGCGCCGGCCGTGGTGCTGGCGCGCAGGCTCGCCAAGGCCGGGGCGGATGCGCTGGTGATCGAGGGGTCCGAGGCGGGCGGGCATATCGGCCCCGTGTCGCTCACGGTGCTGGCGCAGGAGATTCTGCCGCATCTGCGCGACATCCCGATATTCGTCGCCGGCGGGCTGGGGCGCGGCGAGGCGATCCTGGGGTTTCTCGAAATGGGTGCCGCCGGGGCGCAGCTGGGAACGCGGTTCGCGGCGGCCACGGAAAGCATCGCGCACGCCAATTTCAAGAAGGCGTTCATCCACGCCAATGCCCGCGATGCGCGGCCCTCGGTGCAGATCGACCCTAATTTTCCGGTGATCCCCGTGCGTGGCCTGGTGAATGCCGGCACGCGACGCTTCATGGAGCATCAGGCGGCCACCATCGCGCGCGTGGCGGCGGGCGACCTGTCGCGCGAGGAGGGGCAGTTGTCGATCGAGCATTTCTGGTCGGGCGCGCTGCGCCGGGCGGTGATCGAGGGCGATGTCGAAGGCGGATCCGTGATGGCCGGCCAGTCGGTGGGGATGGTCACGCATGAGCAGCCGATGGCGGAGATCATCGCCGAGCTTGTGGGCCAGGCGGTGGCGGCCCTGGCGGCACGGGCGCGCGACGACGCGTTCGCGGCTGCGGACAGGCTCTGGCATTCCGAGGCGAGGCCCGATCTTTTGGCCGATCGCCTCGGCCGTCGTTTCGTCGTTCCCCTTTGAGAGACGGGCGTATGTCGACGCCCCGCCGCCTGCTCGCGCGTCTGCGAAACCTGATGGCGCACCGCGACGACGTGGCCGGGCCGCAGGATCTGAACGCGCTGGCGGAGTTGATCGCGGGCGAGCTGGTGAGCGAGGTGTGCTCCGTCTATGTGATGCGCGGTGGCGACATCCTGGAGCTTTCGGCCACGATCGGCCTGCGCGCGGGGTCGGTCGGCCGCGTGCGGCTGCGGGTGGGGGAGGGGCTGGTGGGCCTGGCCGCCGCCACCGCCGAGACGCTGAACCTGCCGGATGCGCAGAATCATCCGGCCTTCGCCTACCGGCCGGAGACGGGCGAGGATGCGTTCGCCTCGCTGCTCGCGGTGCCGGTGCGACGGGCGGGCCGGATCCTGGGCGTGCTGGTGGTGCAGAACCGGGCGCCGCGCCGGTATGATCCAGATGAGGTCGAGGTGCTGGAGACGGTGGCCATGCTGCTGGCCGAGCTCCTGGCGGCCGGCGGGCCGGAGCGGGCCGAAACCGGGCTTGGCGCCACCTTGCCGCGGCGGTTCGGCGCCAGCTCGCTCGCGCCGGGGATCGTGATCGGCCCGGTGGTGCTGCACACCACCCATGCCGCGCCGCATCGCCTGCTGGCGGACGATCCCGATCGTGAGGTGCTTCGGCTGGAACAGGCGTGGGAGACGATGCAGCGCGGCATCGACCGTATGATCAGCGACCAGTTGCCGGAACCCGCCGCCCCGGGCGGCTCCAAGGCGAAGCCGAGCGCGGCCAGCAGCCGCAGGTCGGAAGCGGCCAGCGCGTCCCGCGAGATATTGGAGGCTTACCGTCTGGTGGCAGCCGACGCCGGCTGGCTGCGCCGGGTGAACGAGGCCATTCGCGGTGGCCTGTCCGCCGAGGCGGCGGTGGCGCGGGTGGCGGGCGAGTTGCGCGACCGCATGCGCCGCATCAGCGACCCGTATCTGCGCGAGCGGCTGGCGGATCTGGAGGATATGGCCGCGCGCCTGCTGTCCAGCCTCGACGGCGCGCAGACGATCGCGGCCGTGGCACCCGGTGCCATTCTGCTGGCGCGCCGCCTCGGCCCCGCGGAACTGCTGGACTGGCACGCGCGCGGCATCGGCGGCGTGGTGATCGAGGAGGGCAGCGCCAGCGGGCACGCCGCCATTCTGGCCCGCGCGCTCGGCATACCGGCCTTGGGCGGCGCGCGCGGCGTGGTGGAAAGTGCGGATCCCGGCGACGAGGCGGTTCTGGACGGGGACGAGGGCCAGGTGTTCCTGCGCCCGGAGCAGGAGCTCAAGACCGGCTACCTCCACGTGATCGAGGCCCGCAGCGCGCGGCAGGCGGGGTGGGCCGCGCTGCGCCAGCGAAAGGCCGTGACGCAGGACGGCACGCCGGTGCGGCTGATGCTGAATGTGGGCCTGGCAATGGAATTGACCCAGCTGGACGCGACCGGCGCCGAGGGGATCGGCCTGTTCCGCACCGAGATCGCCATGCTCGCCCGCGGCGCCGTGGTGGACACGCGGGAGCAGGCCGCCGTCTATGCCAGGGTGATGGACGCCGCCGGCGATCGCCCGGTGATGTTTCGCACGCTGGACCTCGGCGGCGACAAGCTGTTGCCGGGCAGTCCGCCGCCGGAGGAGGAGAACCCGGCGATGGGCTGGCGCTCGCTGCGCATCGGGCTCGACCGCCCCGCTTTGCTGCGCCGGCAGCTGCGCGCGCTGCTGCTGGCCGCCGCCGGGCGCCCGCTTTCGGTGATGTTCCCGATGGTGGCCACGGTGGCCGAGTTTCGCGCCGCCAAGGCGTTGCTGTTGGCCGAGGCTGCCCGCGTGCGGCCGGCGCCGGCGGCGCTGTCGATCGGCACGATGCTCGAGATCCCCGCCTTGATGTGGCAGTTGCCGGCCCTGCTGAAGGAGTGCGATTTCATCTCCGTCGGCACCAACGACCTGATGCAGTTCCTGTTCGCGGCCGATCGCGGCGCCCCGCTTCTGGTCAATCGCTACGACGTGCTGTCTCCGCCGGTGCTGGACCTGCTGGCCGATCTCGTGGCCCAGGCCGATCACGCCGGCGTGCCGGTTTCGGTGTGCGGCGAGGTGGCATCCCGCCCGTTGGAGGCGCTCACGCTGGTGGGGCTCGGCGTCGGCACGCTGTCCATGCCGGCGTCCGGCATCCTGCCGATCAAGGCGCTGCTGGCCGATCTCGATCTGCCGGCCTTCCGCCATTTCCTCACATCGTTGCGGCGCAGTGCCGCGGGGGCCGCGAGCGTGCGCGAGCCGATCGCCACCTGGGCCCGGGAACGGTCGCTGCAGCTGTAGAAAGCTCTACCCGAACACCGCCGCGTCCCGATTGTCCTGCATCAGCCGCGTAAGGCTGGGTATGCGCTCCAGCCCCAGACCCTGCGGCAGATCGTCGTCGTCGCCGAGCGTGACGGCGGCGTAGTCGGCGCCCGACACCTTCTCCCATTTGCCCGCGGGCTTGCGGATCTCGACATGCACCACGCCCACCTTGAGCACGAGGCGCACGATGGCGTCATTGGGTTTGGCGGGCGGACGGGTGGGCTTGGCCAGGCTGGGATGCCCGCCGATCATCTTCCAGCCATTGGCCAGCGCCCAGCCTGTCAGCTCGTCCCGGGTCACGTTCAGACCACCCCGCCGGCCACGAGACCGGCAAACGCCGCGGCGCCGAGGCCGAGCAACGCCGCCCCATAGGTGAGGGCGCGGATGCGCGTCACGATGGAGACGGAGGCCAGCACGATGGCGATCTGCAGCGCGCCGGTGGACAGTTCGAACTGGTGATAGACGTGAAACGAATGGTCGCGGTCATGCTCCATCGCCTGGGCGCGTTCGATCAGCTGCTTGGCGCCGTCGTTGGTCTTTGGCTCATCCGCCATCCGCGCTGCCTCGCTCCGCAGCCGGTCGGCGCGCTTGCGGCCCTCCGCGTCGAGCCCGGGCATGCTTTCGATGACATCGGCGGTGGATGCGTAGGTGGCCCGGCGAGCGTTCTTGGCCTGCAGGAAGCCATAGGTGTCGCTGACCGAGATATGGTGCGTGAGATAGGCGTTCTGCGCGGCCTTCTCGCCCATTTCCGACAGCGCCAGGCACGCCGCCAACGTTGCGATGAGGATGGCCACGTTGCGCGGGGTATTGTCCGTGGATTTGGACTCGGCGGAATTATCAGGCCCGGAGGAACCATGCCCGGAGGAACCATGCTCAGACGCATGGTGGGCGCGTTCGATGCCTTCCTGAGCCTGCTCTAATCCGTCTGACATGGTGCGTCTCTCAGGCTTGGTGTTGTCTCGTTCTCAGAACTGCGGCAAACGACGCGGAACCCGTGACGTCCGTGTTACGTTTCCAAACCAGGCGAAATCCCGGATGGTGGGCGCGACAGGGATTGAACCTGTGACCCTTCGCGTGTGAAGCGAATGCTCTACCGCTGAGCTACGCGCCCATCTGGGGGGCGGTTAATAGGTGGGGCACCAGGCGGTGTCAAGCGGTGGCGCGCCCGGGACGGGAGGCCAGGAACGACAGGCCTCCCGGGACGGGAGGGCGGGAACGACAGGCCTCCCGGGACGGGAGGCTTGCAACGACAGGCCTGAAGCAACAGGGCACAACGTCAGAGGAGTGAATTTGGTGGTGGGACGCGATGTGATGCGCAAGGCGGCAGGGGCGACATGGGTTGGCTGCACGATGATGGCGCTCAGCTTTGGGTTTGCCCCCACGGCCTCGGCGGAACCCAACGCGCCGGCGAACGCGGCTCCATCCAACGCCACGCGTCCGTCAGCGGAACTCGTCTATGCCGGCTTTGTCGCGGGGCTGAACGTCAGTTCCATCCGCACCGCGTTTCAGCTTGATTCCCAGGGCTATCAGCTCGGCGTCTCGTTTCGCACCTCCGGGCTCGTCGGCGCGTTTTTCAAGACCGAGAACATCGCGCGGTCCGAGGGGGGATGGCGCGGAGCCAAGGCCGCGCCCCGGATCTATGGCAGCGCCGGGATCTATCGGGGCACGCCGCGCGAGATCGAGATCGACTATCCGGCGGGCCAGCCGGTGATCACACGCTTCAATCCGCCCGTCGATCCCGAGCACGAGCCGGTGCCCGACGCCTTGCGGGCCAACACGACCGACGCGTTGAGCGCCATCGCATCGCTTGTGCACATGGTGGAAACCACCGGCAAATGCGACGGTGAAACCACCATTTTCGACGGTCGCCGGGTGTCGCGGATCACCGTTCACACGGTGGGGATGGAGACGCTTCCGGTGGAAAGCCGGTCCAGCTTCAGCGGGCCCGCGTTGCGTTGCGATATCGACGGTCGCCAGATCGCGGGCTTTGCGGTCGATGCCGGGCCGGACGACATGATCCGCAAGCCGCAGCATTCCACCGTGTGGCTGGCATCGGTGACCCCCGGCATCCCCGCGGTGCCGGTGTTGATGTCGCTCGAAGTGCGGCTGATGGGCCATATGACGGTGTATCTCACGCAGGCGCGGATGGGCGCCCAGATGGCGCAGTTCACGCCCCGCCTTCCATAGGTCCTGCCATAGGGTCTTCCATAGGGCCTTCCATAGGTCCTTATGGCGCGGGAGTTCCGTCCCCGGGGATCCCCGCCATCACCCGAAATTCCGCCTCGGTGGCGATGCTGATGCCGAGTTCCGCAGCCTTGCGTGCCTTGGAGCCCGCATCGGCGCCCACCACCACCAGGTCGGTCTTTTTCGACACGCTGTCGACGACCTTGGCGCCCAGTCGCTCCGCCAACGCCTTGGCCTCTGGGCGTGACAGCGTGGCCAGCGTGCCGGTGAACACGACGGATTTGCCCGACAAGGCCGATGCGACGGTTTCAACGTCTTCGGCCGGCGCGATGGTAAGCCCCTCCGCGAGCGCATCGAGCGAGGCGACGTTGCGCGGTTCGGCGAAGAACCCGGCCAGTTCCGTGGCGATCGCCGGGCCGATCCGCAGGATGCTGCCGAGATCGCTGCGGGCCTCGGAGCCGATCATGGCCGCCGCCCGCATCTGGGTGCGCCAGTTGTCGAAACTGCCGTAATGCCGGGCCAGCAGCCGGGCGTTCGCCTCGCCGATGCGTCTGATCCCCAGCCCGAAGATGAACCGTTCCAGCGGGATGTGCCTTCGCGCCTCGATCCCCTCGATCAGCCGGTCGGCCGAGAGCTTGCCCCAGCCTTCGCGCGCCGCGATGGCGTCCTTGTGGTCGGCGAGTTTGAAAATATCGGCGGGCTCGCGGATCAGCCCGTCGGCGAAGAATTCGCGCACCGTTTTCTCGCCGAGCCCCTCGATGTCGAACGCCCCGCGTGAGGCGAGGTGGATCAGATGCTCCTCCGCCTGCGCCGGGCAGATCAGCCCGCCCGAGCACCGCCGCACCACCTCGCCCGCGGGGCGCACGGCCAGGCTGCCGCAGACCGGGCAATGCGTGGGTGGCACGAACGGCGTGGCGGTGGCGGGGCGACGTTCGGCGACCACGGAGACGATCTGCGGGATCACGTCGCCGGCGCGTTGCAGCACCACGGTGTCGCCGACGCGGATGTCCTTGCGCGCGATCTCGTCCTCGTTGTGCAAGGTGGCGCGTGTGACCAGCACGCCGCCCACGCCCACGGCGGTCAGCGCCGCCACGGGTGTGAGGGCGCCGGTGCGGCCGACCTGAATGAGGATGTCCTCCAGCACCGTGGTGGCGCGCTCGGCGGGGAATTTCCAGGCGATCGCCCAGCGCGGCGCGCGGCCGACGAAGCCGAGCCGGGCCTGCAGGTCCAGCGCGTCGATCTTATAGACCACGCCGTCGATGTCGTATTCCAGACCGGCGCGCTCCAAAGCGAGCCGCTCCTGAAACGCCGCGGCCTGCTCGGCGCCGTCGAGCCGGGTCGACAGCGGATTGACGTCGAACCCCCACGCCTTCAGCCGTTCGAGATACGCCCAATGCGTGTCCGCGATCTTCGCGCTCGCCTCGCCCATCGCATAGGCGAACAGCCGCAGGGGGCGCGATGCGGTGATGGCGGTGTCCAGCTGGCGTAGGCTGCCGGCGGCCGCGTTGCGCGGATTGGCGAAGATCTTCTCCGAGCGCGCCTGTTGGGCCGCGTTCAACGCCAGGAAATCCGCCTTGGTGATGAACACCTCGCCCCGGATTTCGATGCTGTCCGGAAACGGCGCGGCGAGCCGGCGCGGAATGCTGGCGATGGTGCGGATGTTCGCCGTCACGTCCTCGCCCTCGCTGCCGTCGCCGCGCGTGGCGGCGTGGTGCAGGCGCCCCTTTATATAGGTGAGGGAAATCGACAGACCGTCGATCTTCGGCTCGCCCACGAAATGCAGGCTGGGTGCGGAGGCTCCGAGAAAGCGGCGGGCGCGGGCTTCGAAATCGGCAAAATCGTCGGGCCCGAAGGCGTTGTCCAACGACAGCATCGGCAGGGCGTGACGAATTTTGCCGAAGCCGGACGCAGGTGTCGCCCCCACGCGCAGGCTGGGCGAATCGGGCCGGATGAGGCTGGGAAACGCCGCCTCGATGGCTGCGTTCCGGCGTTTCAACGCGTCGTATTCCGCGTCCGATACCGTGGGGCTGTCCTGCTCGTGGTAGCGCCGGTCGTGGTCTGCGAGCATCTCCGCAAGCCGCGCCAGCGCGGTGGCGGCGTCCTCCTCGGTGCGGGGCAGGCCCGCCTCGCTCACGCCACGCCCATCAGGCTGTCGGCGGCGGCCCGTGCCGCTTCCGTCACGGTTTCGCCGGCCAGCATGCGGGCGATCTCCTCGCGGCGCGCCGGGCCTTCCAGCGGTTCCACACGGGTTTCGGCAAACAGGGTGCCCACGGATTTCGCCACCCGAAGATGCTGTGTGCCGCGCGCCGCCACCTGCGGGCTGTGGGTGACGAGCAGCACCTGCACCCGGTCCGCCACCCGCGCCAGCCGCTCGCCCACCGCCGCGGCCGTGGCGCCGCCGATGCCGCTGTCCACTTCATCGAACACCAGGGTGGGCACCACCGAGCCGCCGGCGAGCACCACTTTCAACGCCAGCATCAGGCGCGACAACTCGCCGCCCGACGCGATTTTGGCAAGCGGGCCGGGGGTCTGGCCGGGATTGGTGGAGATGAGAAAGCGCACGGAATCGGCGCCACCGGCGCTCCACCCAGCCTCGGGCAACGCCGCGACCTCGGCCACGAAGCGCGCCCGGTCGAGCTTGAGCGGCGGCAGTTCGGTGGCGATCGCGGCTTCGAGGCGTTGGGCGGCCACGCGGCGGGCGGCGCTGAGTTCCTCGCACGCGGACACGTAAAGCGCGCGCGCCTGCATCATGCGGGTGGTGAGGGCGCCGATTTCGGCGGTGCCGGAGTCGAGCGCGGCCAGCCGGGTGCGCAAGGCGGCGAGATGTTCCGGCAGGTCGCCCACCAGAACATTGTGTTTGCGGGCCGCACCGCGCAGCGCGAAAAGCCGCTCCTCGGCGGCCTCGAGCAAACGCGGATCGGCGTGCGCGGCATCGGCCAGCCGCGCCAGCAAGGTTTCCGCCTCGGCCAACGCCTCCTCGGCGCGTTCGAGCGCCGCCATCGCGGGCGTGGCCGGATTGACGGTATCGGGCTCGCCCCCCGGCGCCAGGCGCATCAAGGCTCGGCTGGCGGCGCGCAAGGCGGCGGCCGGCCCCGCGCTGCGACGGTCTCGCGGCGTGAGCTCCGACAGGGCAGACGCAATCGCCTCAGCCCGGCGCTCGTCCTGTTGCAGGCGCTGGCGCTCGGTGGCCATCCGCGCCTCCTCGCCCGGCTGGGGTGCCAGAAGGCCGAGCTCGTCCGTGGCATGACGCAGCCACTCCTCGTCCCGCTTGGCCGCGGCGATCGCCGCCTCCGCCGCCTTCAGCGCGCCGGCCGCCTGTCGCCAGTCGCGATAATGATCGGAGACAGCCGACCGTAGACCGGCCGCCACGCCATATGCGTCCAACAGCATGGCGTGCCCGGCGGGATCGGCGAGCCCCATCTGGTCGCCCTGGCCCTGCACCTCGACCAGCAACGCCCCCACCCGTTTGAGCAAGGCGGCGCCCACCGGCTGGTCGTTGGCAAACGCGCGCGACCGCCCATCGCGCGTGACCACGCGGCGCAGCACGATATCGCCGTCTGACGCGATGCCCTGTTCGGCCAGCAGGGCCAAAGCCGGGTGATCCGGGGGCGGTGAAAACAACGCCGCCACGCTGGCCTGCGCGCACCCGGACCGCACCAGCCCGGCCTCGCTGCGGGCGCCGAGCGCCAGACCCAGACTGTCCAGCAGGATCGACTTGCCGGCACCGGTCTCACCGGTCAGCACCGTCAGCCCCGCTTCAAAATTCAGGTCGAGCCGCTCGATCAGCACCACGTCGCGGATCGACAGGCTGGTCAGCATGGGAGGTCAGAAAATAGAGGGCAGATTGCGCGAGAAAAAGCCGGGGCGTTCGGCGGGGCCCGCCGCATTGGCGGTGTCCTGCACCTGGCCCGTGGCCACGAGATCGTTGTAGCTGCTCTCATACCATTCGCTGCCGGGATAGTTGTGCCCTAGCACGGCGGCGGTTTTGCGGGCCTGATCGGGCAGGCCGAGCAGCAGATAGATCTCGGTCAGGCGATGCAGCGCCTCGGGCGCGTGGTTGGTCGTTTGGTAATCGTCCACCACGCGCTGGAAACGGCCGATGGCGGCGGTGTAGAGCCGCTGCTTTTCGTAATAGCGCCCAACCTCCATCTCCTTGCCGGCAAGATGGTCGCGCGCCAGATCGATCTTCAGGCGCGCATCGCGGGCGTAGGAGCTTTCGGGAAACCGCGTCACCACTTCCTGCAGCGCGGACATCGCCTCCGCCGTGCCTTTCTGGTCGCGCTGAATATCCGCGATCTGCTCGTAATAACACAGCGAGCGCAGGTAATACACGTAGGCGATATCGCGATGCGCGGGGTGCAGCTGGATGAACCGGTCGAGCACGCTGATCGAGTCGGTGTAGTGGTTCCGTAGATACTCCGCATAGCCCTGCATCATCTGCGCGTTCACGGCAAAGCCGGAATACGGATAGGTCTGTTCCAGCAGATCGAAGGTCTTGACCGCCTGCTCGTATTTCGAGGCGTTCATCGAGTCGACGCCGCGGCCATACAGCGCCTCCGCCGGCAGGCTGGCGGCGGAGGCCGGCACGTCCTCGCCGGAGCTGAAGATGGAGCAGCCGCCAAGCGCGAGCGTGGCGGACAGGAAAAGGACCGGAAGGGCCACAAGGCGGGGCAGGGACACGTCTATCACCAGGTGCTGGAAGCGTGACGACCGAAGGCGGGATCACCGACGGTTTGGATCACGCGATCGAAGGTAGACATCTTATAGCACAGCGCGGCGTCAGGCGAAGCCCGTCACGCCCGTGCTGGCAGATCCCGTCACGCCCGTGCTGGCAGATCCCGTCACGCCCGTGCAGGCGATGCCTGTCACGCCGCAGCGGAGACCGGCTGCCACATGGCGTGCGCGGCGATATCGGTGCTGACCAGGCGCCAGTTCGCGTCATCGGCGAACAGCGCGAGAAGCAGGCGGTTGTTGAGGGCGTGCCCGGTGCGATGCGCCACGAAGCGGCCGCATAGGGGGGCGCCGGCCAGCGACAGGTCGCCCACCGCATCCAGCATCTTGTGGCGCACAAACTCATCGGTCATGCGCAGGCCGGTGGGGTTCAGAACACGGTCGCCGTCCACCACGATGGCGTTGTCCAGGCTGCCGCCCAACGCAAGGCCCGCGGCCCTGAGGGCGTCGACCTCGTGCGCCATGGTGAAGGTGCGGCTGCGCGCCAGCTCGGCCCGGAAACTCTCGGCGGACAAACGCAGCGTCAACGCCTGCCGGCCGATGGCGGCCGCGGGAAAGTCGATCGACAGCGCCATGTCGAACCCGAACGCGGCGGGGCGCAGTTCAGCGAACGCCTCGCCCTGTTCCACGCGCACGGTGCGCAGGATTTCAATCCGCGCCACCTGTGCGTCCTGCTCGATGAGCCCGGCGCACTCGATCAGGAACACGAAGCTGGCGGACGAGCCGTCGAGGATCGGCACCTCAGGTCCGTCGATCTCCACGAGAAGGTTGTGCACGCCGCAGCCGGACAAAGCGGCCATCAGATGCTCGACGGTGCTGACCCGGCATTCGGCGCGGCTGGGATGGCCAATCACGGTGCAAAGCCGCGTGTCCACCACGTGATCGTGGCGGGCGGGAATGTCGATGCTGCCAAGGCTTGGATCGAGGTCGACACGGCGAAACACGATCCCGCTGCCCACGGGCAAGGGCTTCAATGTGAGGCTGATCTTGCGCCCGCTATGCAGTCCGATCCCCACGCAACCGATCGGCGCGGCAAGCGTGCGCTGTGTGTCGGCAGTGGTCTGAAGTGAGATCGTGTGCGGTAGGCCGTCCATCGCATCATCTTTCCCGATTGTGCCGCCCCGGACTTTTTCCGGGCACGGCATCTGCCGACATACATCGACAACCTCGAAACTAGCAGCGTCGACCATCCGCGCCAGTCAATGATTATTTCCAAATATTTCGTCATAACGTATTGAGTTTACAGCAAAGTTTGCGTTGCAAAACGTTACAGGTAACAGCGTGCGACACACGCCACGGAACGCCGCAAAAACAAAGGCCCCGGCCACGGTCCTGTAAGACCATGGCCGGGGCCTCTGGAAAGAGAACGCTAGGACTGGCGGCGCAGGAAGGCGGGTATCTCGATCCCGATCTCGTCGCCGGACGTCGCGCGCACCTGCGGCTGCTCATCGCGCGGTGCTGTGGCCGGCTGCACCTCGGCACGCGGCTCCTGATGCGTCGTCGGCTGCTCCGCCGCGTGGCCGCGAATGGCCCCGGTCACGATGCCGAACAGGCTTTTGCGCGGCGCCGGAGCGGCTGGCGGTGCTTCACCGGCAAACAACCCCGGGCGCGCCGCGGGTTTCGCGTCGGCCGGTCGCGCCGCCGGGCGCTGCAACGGCGAGGCCTGCGGACGCAGAGGCTGCTGCAGATGCGCCGGGATCTGGCGCGGCGGCAACGGCGCGTCGTCGATCTCAAACGCCGTCATGGGCGCGTCGGGCGCACGATCATCGGCACGTGCTTCGACAGCGCGTGCCTCCGGGCGCTGCGGCACCGCCGAGGCGGGGCGGAGCGCACCCGGCGCGGGCAACGGCGTGGGGCGTGACATCGGTGCGCGCGACGACGTGTCGCGGCTCGCCGACGGCATCAGTCCGCGCGGCGCCGGCATCGCGCCGGCCTGCGGGGCAGGCTGTGCGTTCGCGGACATCATGGTCGGCGCCTGCGAGGCGGCCTGCGCGGACGCCTGATGCTGCGACACGGCGCTGCTGATCGACTGCACGCTGCCACCGCCCAACGCGATCAGATGCGGCCGCTCGTGCTGGCGGTTCATCACGTTGTCGATGCCCGTCGCCACCACAGACACGCGGATGCGGCCGTTCAGGCTCTCGTCGATCGCCGAGCCGAAGATGATGTTGGCCTCTTCGTCCACTTCCTCGCGGATGCGGTTCGCCGCCTGGTCCACCTCGAACAGGGTGAGGTCATCGCCACCCGTGATGTTGATCAAAAGCCCGCGCGCACCGGCCATCGACGTGTCTTCGAGCAACGGGTTGCTGATGGCGAGCTCGGCGGCCCGGAGCGCGCGGCCTTCGCCGTCGGCCTCGCCGGTGCCCATCATCGCCTTGCCCATTTCGGCCATCACGGTGCGAATGTCGGCGAAGTCGAGGTTCACCATGCCGGGTGCAACCATCAGGTCCGTCACGCCGCGCACGCCCATGTAGAGCACGTTGTCGGCCATCTTGAACGCTTCCTTGAAGCCAGTGCGCTCGTTTGAAAGCCGGAACAGGTTCTGGTTGGGGATCACGATCAGCGTGTCCACCCATTGTTGCAGCTCCTCGATGCCCGCTTCAGCCGCACGCGCGCGACGCAGGCCTTCGAAGGTAAACGGCTTGGTGACGACACCCACCGTGAGAATGCCGCGTTCGCGCGCCATACGCGCAATCACCGGCGCCGCACCCGTGCCGGTTCCGCCGCCCATGCCTGCCGTGATGAACACCATGTGGGCGCCATCGAGGTGACGATACACCTCGTCCATCGCCTCTTCCGCCGCCGCCCGGCCGATTTCAGGCTTCGCGCCCGCGCCGAGGCCCTGCGTGAGATGCGGCCCAAGCTGGATGCGACGATCCGCGCGCGCGTTCTGCAGCGACTGCGCATCGGTGTTGGCCACCACGAAATCGACGCCCTTGAGATCGAGCGAAATCATCGTGTTGACGGCGTTGGTACCACCGCCGCCGACGCCGATCACCGTGATGCGGGGGGTGAAATCGGTGTGCATCTGCTGCGGAATGGTGAGATTCAAAGTCATGGAGTGGCTCCTCCCAGAGGCAAGTGTTTTACGCAAAAAATTCGATTCGTCCGCACCATTACGTGCGGTCCCGAAGAAAGTTGACGATCCGCCGCAGCATCCCGCCTTGTCGTTCGCCGTCCAGATCGATGTCCATCACCGCCCGTCCGTCTCCGCCGGCCCACGACATCAGGCCCACCGCGGTGGCGAACGCCGGCCCCGCGGCGCTTTCCGGCAAGCCACGCACCGGTGCCGGCTTGCCCACGCGAACCTGGCGATCGAGGATCGTCGCCGCCATCTCGCGCACGCCCTGCAGCTGGCTGGCACCGCCGGTCAGCACCACCCTTGTGCCGGCCGCGCTGCCGAAGCCCTCCAGCCGTTCGCGCACCATCTCGAACGTTTCCTCGAGTCGCGGGATGATGATGCCCACCACCGCCTTGCGCGGCACCTTCGCGATCTGATGCTCGGCCTCGCCCACCAGTTTCACCGGCAACATCTCGCGCTCGTCGTCGGGGCTGGACTGGGCGCTGCCATACAAGGTCTTCAACCGCTCCGCATGCGCCACGGGCGTGGACAGCAGGCGCGCGATATCGTTCGTGACATGCTGGCCGCCGATGCCAAGCTGGCTCGTATGCAGCAGCTGGCCCTCGGCGAACACCGCCATTCCCGTGGTGCCCCCGCCCATGTCCAGCACCGTGGCGCCGAGCTGCTTCTCGTCTTCCACCAGCGTGGAGATGCCGGCCGCCATCGGGGCGGAGACGAGGTCGGTGATGCCGAGATCGCAGCGTTGCAGACACGCCTGCAACGTGCGCAGCGAGGTATGCATGGCATCCACAACATGCAGGCGCGCACTCAGGGTATCGCAAAACAGCCCGCGCGGATCATCCACGCCCATGGTGTCGTCGGCCGCGAAATTCAGCGGCAGCGCGTGCACGATATGGCGGCCTTCGGTGGCCGCCCGGGCGCGCCCTTCCACCAGCACGCGGCGCACATCGGCCTCCGTCACCGCGCGTCCGCCGACGGGCCAGCGAACGTTGAACAGCCGGCTTTCCGGCTGGCCGCATGAGAGGTTCACCGTCACCGCGCGCAGCCGCGTGTCGGCCATCTCCTCGGCCGCCCCCACGGCCGCGCGAATGGCGCGCTCCGCCTGCTCGATATCCACAATGCCGCCGGCGCGCACGCCCTGGCCGCGTTGCCAGCCAAAGCCCAGCACGCGCGGCGTGCCGTCCTGCTCGATGCGGCCGATGATGCAGGCGATTTTGGTGGTGCCGATATCCAGCACGCCGAACGGGCCGGACGGGCGGGCCACCAGTCGCTGACGGGCACGCGGCTCCGGCTGGTCCGCAAGGCTCGGCTGGCCGAAGCGGCTGGCATGATCGGCAGTGCTGCTCAGCAGGTTTGCCTGATTGTGGATGGCGTTCATGTGGCCCTCCTCGGCGTTGTCGTGGTTGGTTTGGCAGGCGTGGCCACCCGATCGCCGCCCTGGCCACACGGGCCCTCGGCCATGGGGCGCAGGCGCAGGCGATCGGGCAGGCGCAGATCGATCTCCTGCAACGGCCTGTCCAAAAGCGCTTTGCTGGTCTGCAACTCTGCCAGCTTTGCCAGGGCCGCCGGCTCCGCGCCTTCCGGCAGCAGCACGTTGGCGCCGCTGGTCATGCACAGATCCCAACGCCGCTCCCCCACGCGCACCGCGGCCACGAGGCGGCCCGACAACACGGGGAATTCGTTGAAGCTCTTGATCAGACCACCCGCCGCCAAGGGCGCGCCCACACCCACCACCAAGGGCAGCTTGTCGGCGAAGGTGAAGATGTCGCTGTCGGTGACGGTGTTGCCCGCCTGGTCGATCAGCGTGAACTTGCCCTGGTTCTGCCAGACCGCGAACGGGCGACGTTCGTTGAGCACGACACGGATCTTGTCGGGCAGAACACGTTCCACGATGGCCGAGCGCACCCATGCGATGCTCTCGATTCGCGTTCGCGCCTCGCTGATCGAATAGGTCAGGATCGGCCGGCCCGGAATGGCGCCGATGGCCGCGGCCAGCAGCGGCTCCGGCGTTTTCTCGCGCCCGACGATCACCACCGTGCGAATGGCCAGCCCCGCCTCGGCGCTGGCCCGGCCGAACCGGTCGCTCATCGAGGGGCCGCGCCCGATGGTGCTGACCGCCACGAAACCGGCGATGGCCACCACCACGGCGATGGAAGCGAACGCCGTGGGCCGCAGCAGTTTCCGCTGACGCCGCCACAGAAGTTTCCAACGGCCGGGACGATCCGGCAGCGGCATCGGGGCAGAGCGGGGTTTTACGCGCGGCATGCGGCGTGCTCCACCATCCAGCGGCACAGCGACGGAAAATCGATCCCGAGATAGGCGGCCTGTTCCGGCAGGAGCGACGTGGGCGTGAGGCCGGGCTGGGTGTTCACTTCCAGCAACACCAGCCGCCCCGGCTCTCCCTGGGTGTCGTCATAGCGAAAATCCGCGCGGCTCGCGCCGGTGCATCCCAGCGCGCGATGGGCCGCAAGTGCGATCCGCATCGCCTCGGCGATCGCAAGCGGATGGATGTCGGCCGGGACCACATGGCGCGATCCGCCTTCGGCGTATTTCGATTCGTAGTCGTAGAACGCCTGAGAGGCGATGATCTCCGTGACGGTCAAGGCGTGGTCGTCCATCACGCCCACCGTCAGATCCCGGCCGGGCACGAACTCCTCCACCATGGCGGTGCGCCCGAAGCGCCAAGTGGACGCAACCGCAGCACGACGGTTGTCGCCCTCGCGCATGATCTCCACGCCCACGGACGAGCCTTCGTTCAAAGGCTTGATCACATATGGCAGTTTCATCGGCTCGGTCTCGACCAGGGCCGCCATCTCGTGGATCCCACCGGAGGCCACCGGCAGCCCGGCGGCGGCGAAGATGGCCTTCGCGGTGGCCTTGTCCATCGCCAGCGCCGACGCGCGCACGCCGGAATGGGTGTAGGGAATATTCAGCCAGTCGAGCACGCCCTGGATGGCGCCATCCTCGCCGAACCGGCCGTGCAGCGCATTGAACACCACGTCCGGTTTTGGCGTCAGCGCGGCCAAGGTCGTGTGCAGATCTGCACCCACCTCGATCGGTGTCACGTAAAAGCCTGCTACTCGCAATGCGGAGATCACCTGCAGGCCGGATGACAGGCTGACCTCGCGCTCGGCCGAGATGCCGCCGTAGAGAACCGCCACGTGCGTCATGCCGCGGCCTCGGCCAAAGTCTTCAGGCCCATTCGACGGATTTCCCAATGCAGATCGATCCCGCTGCTGTGGCGGACGCGGGTGCGGACCTCCTCGCCGAGACCTTCGATATCAGCCGCCGTGGCATGGCCGGTGTTCAGCAGAAAGTTGCAGTGCTTGTCAGACACCATGGCGCCGCCGCGTACAAGCCCGCGACAGCCGGCGCCGTCGATCAGCTCCCACGCCTTCTGGCCTTCAGGATTGCGGAAGGTGGAGCCGCCGGTTCGGGCGCGAACGGGCTGGGTTGCTTCGCGGCTGGCACGAATGTCGGACATGCGGGCGGCAATGGCCGCGCTGTCGCCATGGGTCGCGCGAAAACGGGCGCGGGTTATAATGCCGCCGGCGGGCAAAGCCGCGTGACGATAGGCGAACGCCAGCCGGTCGGCGGCAAGCGTCACCAACTCTCCCGTGCGGGTCACGATCTCTGCCCAATCGAGCACCTGCGCGACATCGCCGCCATATGCGCCGGCGTTCATCGCCACGGCGCCGCCGATGGTGCCGGGAATGCCCGACAAAAACTCCAATCCCGCAAGCCCGGCGTCGGCTGCGTGCTCTGCCACGGTGATATCGAGGCAGGCCGCGCCGGCCACGATGCCGTCTGACTCGACCACGATGTCGGTGAACCCGCGGGCCAGGCGGATGACCACGCCGTGCAGGCCGCCGTCGCGCACGATGAGGTTGGACGCGGCGCCGATCACCGTCACCGGCACCTCATGCGCCAGCGCCTGCAGGAACACACACAGATCATCGGTATCCGCCGGACGCACCAACGCCTCCGCCGGGCCGCCCACGCGAAACCAGGTCGACGGCGCGAGCACCACGTGTTCCTGAACACGGCCACGCAGGTGGGGCAGAAGGCCGTTCATCGGCGTGGCGCCTGCAACGCCTGGAGCTGCGCCGGCAGCGCGTGCGCCCAGTGGGTGATGTTGCCGGCGCCCAGGCAGATCACGAAATCGCCTGGTTTGGCGATGGCGTGGATCATCTCCGCCAGATGTTCGGGCCCCGGCAGCGGCACCACGCTGCGATGGCCGCGCGTGCGCAGACCCTCGATCAGCGAGTCGCGATCCACGCCCGGGATCGGTTGCTCGCCGGCGGCATAGACGTCGGCGATGATGACGGTGCCGGCGTCGTTCATGCAGGTGCAGAATTCCTCGAACAGCGAATCGAGCCGCGAATAGCGATGCGGCTGCATCACCGCGATCACGTCCCGCGCGCCCGCCTGCCGCGCGGCCTTCAGCACCGCCATGATCTCCACGGGATGATGGCCGTAATCGTCGATGACCGTGATCCCGTTGGCCTCACCCGTTTTGGTGAAGCGCCTTTGTACACCGCGGAAGTTCAAGAACGCGCTGCGCAGGGTGGCGTCGTCGATCTCCATCTCGATGCCGATGGTGATGGCGGCCAGCGCGTTTGACACGTTGTGCGCGCCCAGCATCGGCAGCCGGAACGGCCCCATGCGGCGCGTGCGGTTTCGCGCGCGATCGGCGATCTCCACTTCGAACGTGGCGCCCATCCGGTCCATCACCAGCCGGTCGGCGCGCACATCGGCCTGCGGCGAAAACCCATACGTGATCACGCGGCGATCGGACAGGCGGGGGATCATCTGCTGCACGCTTGGATGATCGATGCACAGCACCGCGAACCCGTAGAACGGTATGTTCTGTACGAACTGATCGAACCCCGCCACCATCGCCTCGGCGGTGCCCCAATGGTCGAGATGCTCCGGGTCGATATTCGTCACAACCGCGATGGTTGCAGGCAGGCGCAGGAAACTTCCGTCGCTCTCATCGGCCTCGACCACCATCCACTCGCCGGAGCCCATGCGCGTGTTGGACCCGTAGGCGTTGATGATGCCGCCGTTGATGACGGTGGGGTCGAGCTGTGCCGCCTCCAGCACGGCTGCCACCAGGCTCGTGGTGGTGGTTTTGCCGTGCGTGCCGCCCACTGCGATGGCCCAGCGCAGCCGCATCAGCTCGCCCAGCATCTCC
The DNA here is from genome assembly GCA_025362815.1 of Rhodospirillales bacterium. Taxonomy (GTDB): domain Bacteria; phylum Pseudomonadota; class Alphaproteobacteria; order Acetobacterales; family Acetobacteraceae; genus CAIQQQ01. Next base: position 10,522 of record JANYFG010000066.1, on the reverse strand, counting down.
GCCCGGCGCACCACGGGGATGAGCTTGGCGCGGGCGGCGCGAACCTCGGGATTGTCGGGCTTCACAGCGGTAGACGTCACCACCACGCGGGCGTTGCCGATATTGCTTTCCTGATGCCCGATCGACACCGCGATGCCCTGCTCGCGCAGACGCAGCACATTCGCACTTTCGCTGATATCGCTGCCCTGCACGCTGTAGCCAAGCGTGTGCAGCACTTCGGCGATGCCCGACATGCCGATGCCGCCGATGCCCACGAAATGCACGGTGCCGATGGAAAGGGGAAGCGCCCTCATGGTGCGGTCTTTCGATCGTCGATGGTCTGTTCGACAAGATCGGCCAGACGCGCTGTGGCATCCAACCGCCCGAATGTCGCCGCCAGAACGGCGAGGGGCTGCAACGTAGCCGGCGTCTGCATCAACGGCGTCAGGAAGTCCGCGAGATCAGCCGGGGTGAAGATCGACTGGTGCATCATCCACGCCCCTCCCGCCTGCGCGAGCGCCTGGGCGTTGGCGCGCTGGTGATCGTCGATGGCGCCCGGCAGTGGCACCAGCAGCGAAGGCCGCCCGATCGCCGCGAGTTCGCTGATGGTGGACGCCCCGGCGCGCGCGATCACGAGATGCGCCTGGGAGAGCAGGTCGGCCACATGGGGAAAGAAGCTGTCCAGATCAGCGACAACGCCCAGCGCGGCATAGGCCTCGCGCACCTTTGCTAGGTCGTCCGCGCGGCATTGCTGCGTGATGTGCAGCCTGGCCAGCAGCGCCTCCGGCAGTGCGCTGATCGCATCGGGCACCACACGGCTGAACACGGTGGCGCCCAGCGAGCCGCCGAGCACGAGGAGATGGAATTTTCCGGTCGCGGGATCGTAGCTGCGGCCCGCGCGCGCCACGATGGCTGGCCTGACGGGGTTGCCGGTCAGCACCGCATGGGCGGCAGGCGGCACACGGCTGGTCTCGGAGAAGCTCAGAGCCAGCCTGTCGGAAAATCGCGATAGCGCCCGGTTGGCACGGCCCAGCACGGCATTTTGTTCGTGCAGCACCACACGTGGCCGCCGACGCATGCCGCGCGACGCCAGCACCGGCGCGACGGTGGGATAGCCACCGAACCCCACGATGGCGCACGGCTTGAGACGGCGCATGACGGAGAACGCCTGAAGCGTGCCGGCGGCCAAGGATGCCGAGGATTTCACGATCTTCGCCACGCCGTGCCCGGCGATGCCGCCGCCCTTGAGGACAAAACGCTCGCATCCCGCAAACACGGTGGACCGCTCGCCGCCGGACCGCGCGTCGGTCATCAACGCCACCACGCGACCACGGCTTTGCAGCTCCGCCGCCAGGGCCTCGGCCGGGAAGAAATGCCCGCCGGTGCCGCCGGCCGCGATCATGATGGGCTGGCTCACAGCAATTCCCCGGACCCGCCGCGTCGCGTCAGGGCCAGCAGCATGCCCATGCCCAACGCCACCGCCATCACGGACGATCCACCATACGAGACGAACGGCAGCGTCATGCCCTTGGTGGGGATGAGGTGCAGGGTGGAGGCCATGTTGACGAAAGCCTGCAGGCCGAAGCTTGCAGCAAGACCGGTGGCGGCCAGCACGACGAACAGATCTCCCTCGCCCAGCAGGCGCAGCATGCCGCGCAGCACGATGAAGGCGAACACGCCCACCACCAGCAGGCAGATCAACAGGCCGAACTCCTCGCCCATCACGGCGAACACGAAGTCGGCGTGGGCGTCTGGCAACTTGTCTTTCACGAATCCCTCGCCGGGGCCGCGGCCCAGCAGCCCGCCGCTGCCGAAGGCTTCCAGCGCACGGTCGATCTGGAAGTGATCGCCCTTGCTGCTGTCGAGGAAGCTGGCGAGCCGGTAGCGGAAATGTGGCAGCGCCGCGAACGCCGCCACACCGCCAAGGCCGATGCAGCCGGCGCCGATGGCGATCCAGATCATATTCAGGCCGGAGATGAAAAGCTGTGTCAGCAACACCAACGTCAACACGGCTAGCATGCCCATGTCGGGCTGCGATTTCAGGAGCACGGCGATCACGGCGAACACGCCGAGCACGATGGCCAGCCCCGGCACGCCGGTGCCGCGCCGGCCTTCCGCCAGCAGCCAGGCCGTCACCACGGCAAAGCACGGTTTGAGAAACTCGCTTGGCTGGATAGACATCCCCGGCAACGAGATCCAGCGCGTGGCGCCCTTGATGTTCGGCCCGATCACAAGGGTCGCCGCTGTCAGAACCAGGGCCAGCAGACATCCCACGAGCGACAGCCGCCGCACGCCGCGCGGCGACAGCAAAGACACGGCCACCACGATGCAGCCGGCGATGATGAGGAAGAACACCTGCTTGAAGATGAAGCTGTCCCGCGCCTGGCCGATGCGTTCCGCCACGGCGGGCGATGCCGCCAGCATCATCACGTAGCCGAAGCCGATGAGGCACCCGATCGCCATCAGGGTCCAGCGGTCGACGGACCACCACCAGCGTCCGATCATGGAGGTATCGGCGCGTGAGAGCACAGGCATCAGGCAAGCCCTTTCACAAGGCTGCGAAACTGGTCGCCGCGCTGGTCGTATCCGGTGAACTGATCCCAGCTGGCGCACGCAGGCGACAGCAGCACGACCGCCGCCTCGTTTTGGCGCACCCAGTCGGCCGACGCCGAGACGGCCTGTGCCAGCGTGCCGACATCGCGATACGCCACGCCATGCGCGGCCAATGTGGCCGCCAGCACGGGTGCGTCGCGCCCGATGAGGAAGGCCTGTGCCACGCGGGGGAAGTATTCGGCCAAGGGTTCGATGCCGCCTTCCTTGGCGGTGCCGCCGGCGATCCAGACGATGCGGTCGTAACAGGCCAAGGCGCGCGCGGTGCTGTCGGCGTTCGTGGCCTTGCTGTCGTTGATCCAGTCCACGCCGGCCACGTGGCCCACATGCTCCTGGCGATGCGGCAGGCCGGCATATGTCTCGATCCCGGTGATGATCGTTGCATCATCCACGCCCAGCGCGCGGGCCATGGCGGTGGCGGCGGCGATGTTCTGCGCGTTGTGGGCGCCGGGCAGCGTGGGGGCGCCCGCGATCGGCACGTCGTGTTCGGACACGCGGACGGCATGGGGAAACGCGTCGGCCATGGCGCGGGACAGCGCGTCGTCCACCCCGATCACGGCGGTGTCGGCCGCGGTCTGGCGTGCGAAGATCTGCCGTTTGGCGCCGGCATAGCCGTCCATGTCGCCGTGGCGGTCGATGTGGTCGGCGCTGAGATTGAGCATGCAGGCGACATTGAACCGCAAGGCGGCGAGTCTTTCCAACATGTAGCTCGACATCTCCAGCACATACACGCCGTTGGCTGCGAGCAGCGGCAGCGCCATCGCCCCGGTTCCCAGATTGCCGCCGGCCGCGTGCGGAATTCCGGCCGTGGCCAGGATATGCGCCAGCAAGGCGGTGGTGGTCGATTTGCCGTTGGTGCCGGTGATCCCCACGAAGCGGGCCTGGGAGCCCGCCGCGCGCACGGCCCGAAAGAACAGGTCCGCGTCCGACAGGATCGGCACGCCGGCGGCGATCGCCTCGGCGGCGATCGGGTGGGGCGAGGGCAGGCGATGCGCGATGCCCGGCGACAGCACCAGCGCGGCCAAGCCCGCCATATGGGGTTTCGCCACGACCAGGCCTGTGGCGGCCCTGCGCGCGGCTTCGTTATCGTCCCACACCGTCACCTCGGCGCCCATCGCCAGCAGCGCGCGCGCGGCGGGCAGCCCGGCGCGACCGAGCCCCACCACGGCAAATCGCTGGCCTTCGAAGATATCGGCAGGGAAGGGGCTTGCACTCATCTGATCTTCAACGTGGCCAGCCCGATCAGGGCGAGGATCATGGAGATGATCCAGAAACGGATGACGATGGTGGGTTCGGCCCAGCCCTTCTTCTCGAAATGATGGTGAAGCGGGGCCATCAGAAATACCCGCCTTCCGGTGCGCTTGTACCAGAACACCTGGATGACGACGGACAGCGTTTCCACCACGAACAGCCCGCCCACGATGGCCAGCACGATCTCGTGCTTGGTCGCCACCGCCACGGCCCCCAGCGCGCCGCCCAGCGCCAGGCTTCCGGTATCGCCCATGAACACGCGGGCGGGCGGCGCGTTGAACCACAGGAATCCCAGCCCCGCGCCGATGATGGACGAACAGAACACGCTGAGCTCGCCGGTGCCCGGCACTTCGCGGATCTTCAGGTAGTCGGCGAAATTGTGGTTGCCCACGAGATACGCGATCAGCGCGAACACGCCCGCCGCGATGATGGTCGGCACGATCGCCAGCCCGTCGAGCCCATCGGTGAGGTTCACCGAGTTGGACGCGCCGATCATCACGAACGCCGCCACCAGCGGGAAGCCCAGCCCCAGCGGGATCAGCACGTCCTTGAAGAACGGCACCGCGAAGCCGGACCCCAGGGCGCCGGGGGTGATCTGCATGATCCAGATCGCGGTGCCCATGCCCATCGCAACCTGAAGGATCAGCTTGCCGCGCCCGGACAGGCCCCGGAACGAGGCTTTCGACAGCTTGATGTAGTCGTCCATGAAGCCGATGGCGCCGTAGCCGAGGGTGAGCAGCAGCACCGCCCACACATACGGGTTGCGCAGATCCGCCCAAAGAAGGGTCGACACCGTGAGCGTGGACAGGATGAGCACGCCGCCCATGGTGGGCGTGCCCTTCTTCGTGAGCAGATGGCTTTCCGGCCCATCCGGGCGGATCGGCTGGCCGGCGCCCTGCACCGATTTCAGCCAGCGGATCAGCGCCGGCCCCAGCAGCAGGCTGAGCACGAGCGCCGTCATGCAGGCGGCGCCGGAGCGGAAGGTGAGGTAGCGGAACAGGTTCGCCAGCACGTATTGATCGGCGAACGGGCGCGCAAGATTGTAGAGCATCAGCGCGTTTCCAAAGTCTGGTCGACGGGGTGGTCGATTGGTTGGTCGATCGCATCCACGATCGTCTTCATGCGACTGCCCAGGCTGCCCTTGACCAGCACGGCGTCGCCGCACCGCAGCATGTCGCGGACGATGGGCGCCAGGCTGGCCGAATCGGGCGCATGGGCACCGCGTTGGCCGGGGGGAATGGCATCGTGCAGCCCCTTCATCAAGGGCCCGCAGGTGAACACCAGGTCTGTGCTGGCCATCACCGCCGTGGCCAGGCCGGTATGTTCCGATGGCCCGCGATCGCCAAGTTCGAGCATGTCGCCCAGCACGGCGATGCGGCGCGTGGCCGGCGCCAGCGCCAGCAACGCCAACGCCGCGCGAACCGAAACGCCGGACGCGTTGTAGCTTTCGTCGAGCAGCGTGGCCGGCCCGTCGCGCGCCTCGATGCGGCGGCGCAGGCCACGTCCCGCACCGGGCGCAAAGCTTGCAAGCGCCTGCGCGCTCAGGATGGGGTCCGCCCCCAGGGCCGCCGCCGCCGCGAGCGCGGCCAGGGCGTTCATCGCCATGTGCAGCCCGGGCGCAGCGAGCCGGAACGCGATCTCGAGCCCTGCCACGGACACCACCATGTCCGTGCCATCGGCGTCGGGCACGGCCGAGATCAGCCGGTGATCGGCGTCCGCCGCGGTGCCGAAACGCTGCATGCGGTGCGTCGTGCCGGCGGCCATCCGTTCGAACTGGGGCGAATCGCCCGGCAGCAGAAGAATGCCGCCCGGCTCCAGCCCCTGGGCGATGCTGGCCTTCTCGTCGGCAATGGCCTCGAGGCTTCCGAGATGGCCGATATGGGCGGCCGCGACATTGGTGACCACGGCCACATGCGGCCGGGCCATGCAGGCGAGCGGCGCGATCTCGCCCGCGTGGTTCATGCCGATCTCGATCACGCCATACCGATGGGCCGGCGGCAGGCGGGCCAGGGTGAGCGGCACGCCCCAGTGATTGTTGTGCGACGCCTCCGCGGCCCATGTCTTGGCCTGCGCGAACAGAATGCCGCGCAGCATGTCCTTGGTGGTGGTCTTGCCCACACTTCCGGTGACGGCGACGACGCGGCCTTCGAACCTGGCTCGCCCGAAGCGGCCGAGATCCTGCAGGCCGGTGTATGTGTCGCGCACCATCAGCAGCCGCGCGTCATCGGCGAGATCGTCGGGCAGGGCATGGACCATGGCACCGGCGGCCCCGCGCGCCAGGGCGCCGGCGACATGGGCGTGGCCGTCGCCGCTCTCGCCCACCAGCGCCACGAAAAGCTGGCCTTCCCGCACGCTGCGGCTGTCGATCGACACGCCGTTGGCGGCAAACGGCGCACGCAGCATGCCGCCGGTGGCCGCGCGCAGATCGGGGCCGGACCACAGGCCGCTCATGCGTGGCCCGCCAGGCGGCGGATCACCACCGCATCGTCGAACGGCAGGGTTTCGGTGCCGATGGTCTGGCCCTGCTCGTGGCCCTTGCCGGCAACCACCAGCACGTCGCCTGGCCCCAAATCGGACATCGCGGCCGCAATGGCCGCTTCGCGATCGCCGATTTCCACGGCGCCGGGGCAGCCTTGCAGAACGGCGGCGCGGATGGCGGCGGGGTTTTCGGTGCGGGGATTGTCGTCGGTCACGATCACGCGGTCCGCGGCGCTGGCGGCCACGCCCATCGGGGCGCGTTTGCCGGGATCGCGGTCGCCGCCGGCGCCCAACACTACCACCAGCCTTGCCGCCGTGTGCGGCCGCAGCGCCGCGATCATCCTGTCCAGCGCATCCGGCGTGTGGGCGAAATCGACATAGGCGGCGGCCCCGTTCGCAAGTGTGGCCGCAAGCTCCAGCCGGCCGCGCACGCCGGTGAGGCGGCCCAGCAGGGTGCGCGCGCGCGACACGCCGGTCGCCTCGGCGAGCCGGGCGGCCAGGAGGGCGTTATCGGCCTGAAAGCGCCCGACCAGCGGCAGGAACAGCTCCTCGCCCTCGAACGACACGGTCTGGCCATCGCCGCGCGGCACCGTGGCGTTGGGCCCCACCACGTGAAAATCCAGCCGGCGCCGGGCCGCGATATCGAGTAGCGCCGCCAGCGTTTCTGCGTCCAGCGCCGTGCTGGCAAAGGCGGGTGCGCCTTCCGGCAGCAGATCGGCGAACAGCCGCAGCTTCGCCGCGCGGTAGGACGCCATGTCGCCGTGATAGTCCAGGTGGTCGCGCGTGAGATTGGTGAACGCGCCCGCCGCCAGCCGCACGCCGTCGAGGCGGAATTGATCCAGCCCGTGCGACGAGGCCTCGATGGCGGCGGACTGGATATTCGCCTGCGCCAGCTGCGCCAGCGTGTGGGACAACGCCACCGGATCGGGCGTGGTCAGCCCCGGACCCGACGCGAAACCCGGTGCGATCAGCCCCAGCGTGCCAAGGCTCGCGGCCGGGCGACCGGCGAGCTGCCAGATCTGGCGGAGGAACTCGGCCGTGCTCGTCTTGCCGTTGGTGCCGGTGATGGCCACCACCTGGGCGGGCTGCGCGCCCGCAAGCCGCGCCGCGATTTCGGCAAGGCAGCGACGCGGCTCCGGATCGGTGATCATGGGGCGTGGCGGCACGCCCGGCGGCCACGGCGTGCCGGTGGGCGCCAGCACCGCGGACGCCCCGCGACGCACGGCATCGGCGATATAGGCCGCGCCGTCCGTGCTTCGGCCGGGAAGGGCTGCGAACAGCATGCCGGGCGCGGCCTTGCGGCTGTCGGCTGTCACGCCGGAGATGTCGAGATCCGCGATCGGCCGCCAAGGCCGCGGATCGGCCGGAGCGACCGCGCGCATGAGCTCGTTGCCTCTCATCGGGGCCCGTCATCGGGGCGGGTCCGCAGTTTCACGTCCTGCCGCAATCCCGGCACCACGCCCTGGACCGGGACAGCCGCCGCCGGAATGCCGGCAGGCGGCGCGGCGGCCCGGTCTGGCGTTTTGGGCACGGCCGGATGGATCTGCGCCACGGGGGAGCCGGGTTTCGCGGCGGGTGGGTTCTGCTTGGCGTTCGCGGGCGCGTTGGCGGGGCGGCCCGGCTGTAGCGGGATGAACAGCGAGGCCTGCACGGCAGCCGCATTTTCGATCTCGGGAAACACGCCCAGCATCGGCCCGATCCGCGCGATGACCCGTCCGGCGGCGGGGGCTGCCACCCAGCCGGCGGTGGCATAGCCATGTGTGCTGGCGTTCGCCTTCGGCTCGTCCAGCATCATATAGACGGCATAGCGCGGCGCGTTCATCGGAAACACGCTCATGAAAGCCGCCACGTTGGCCTTCTTGTTGTAGCCGTGGCGGCTGATCTTCTCGGCCGTTCCGGTTTTCCCGCCCACGAAATATCCGGGCACCTCGGCCGATTTGCCGAACCCGTCGCTGACCACAAGGCGCATCAGCCGGCGCATCGTGTCAGACGTGCTTTGCTGCATCACGCGCACGCCAGCCGGGGGGGAGGCGGGGTCCTGCGCCAGCAAGGTGGGTTTCATCAGCACGCCGCCATTGGCCACCGCCGCCGTGCCGGCCACCACGTGTAAAGGTGTGACGGCGATGCCGTGGCCGAACCCGATGGTCAGCGTGGCCGCCTCTTTCCAGTTCGCCACGGGCGGGAACAAGGTGGCCGACTGCTCCGGCAGTTCCACGCCGGTGCGCGTCATCATGCCGAGCTTTTCCATCCAGGCCCGCTGCAGGGTGGGCCCCGCCGCCTCGGCCATGCGCGCCGCGCCGATATTGGAGGAATAGGCGATGATCTCGGGCACCGCGAGCCAGCGATGCTTGCCCTCGAAATCGTTGATGCTGAACCGCCCGATCTTGATGGGGTTGGTGGCATCGAACCCGTTCCAGATGTGGACGGTGTTGCTGTCCAGCGCCATGGCGGCGGTTTGCAGCTTGAACGTGCTGCCCGGCTCGTACACCCCCGCCGTGGCCCTGTTGAACCGCTCGTCCGGCACGGCGTTGCGCGGCTCGTTGATGTCGAAATCGGGCAGCGACACCAGGGCGATGATCTCGCCGGTGCGCACGTCCATCACGATTCCGCAGGCCCCGATGGCGCCGAATTCCGCCATCGCCTTGGACAGTTCGTCGCGCACCACAGCCTGCGCCCGCACATCGAGCGACAGCCGCAGCGGCGTGGACTGGCTGGAAAGCTGTTGATCGAAATGCCGCTCCAGCCCGGCGATGCCGTGATTGTCGACATCCACGCCGCCGAGCAACTGCGCGGCCACCCGCCCCAGCGGATAGCGCCTGCGCTCCGTGCGCTCGAAATCGACGCCTGGCAGGCCCAGCGCGTTCACGGCCAGCTGCTCGCGCGGGGTGAGCTGACGGGCCAGATACACGAATTGCTTGGACTGATCGGCCAGCCGCTCCAGCGTCACGTCCTCATCGATGCGCGGCAGCACGGCCTTCAGCCGGTGGGCGGCGTCTTGCGGGTCGATCAGCGCGCGGGGATTTGCGACGAGGGCGGCGTTCGGCAAGGACAGCGCCAACGCCTCGCCGTTGCGGTCCACGATCATGGCCCGTTTGGCCCGCGCCAGCTCCATCGGGCGCGCAGCCGCCGGCGCGATGGTCGGCTGCTTGTCACCTGTTGAAACCGGCGCCTCCGGGCGTTTGGCCTCCTGGATCTTGGTCTGCATCGGCAGGATCACGGTGGCCACCGCGAGCTTCAGGCCGAGGGCTGCGAACAGCGCGGAGAAGCCCACGGCGGCAATGACGATGCGGCCGCGCGTGCGCTCCATCGTGGCGCGCCGGGCGAGGTCTGGCGCGGTGATCCGCACATTCTCGATGCGCGGGACACCCGCCTCGCGCGGGGCACCGAAACGCCGCGCCACGCTGTTGCTGTCCGGCGTGTTGGGATCTTCTGCCGGATCATTTTGGGGGGGAGGCGCGCGCCGGCTCATCGACGCTGCGGCACGTAGGTGGTGGGCGTGAGCACGTTGGCGGGCAACGGCGCCTGGGTGCGCGCCATGCCCAATGACGACGCGAAGACGGGTGCGGCGTAAGCGGGCGGCGGGGACGCCGGACTCGCTGGGGCGGCGCGGCTTTCAGGCTGCACGACGGGCCGCGTCGTCTGAGAAGCCGGCTCGAACAGCGGTGTCGGGCGGGTGGCGGGCCGGATGTCGGAAGCGGCGGCCGGGCGTACCAGCGGCGCGCGCGAAACCGGCTGGGCAGCGGCGAGCACCGATGACGGGGGAGGAGCGGGACGATTGTTATTGGGCTGGGCAATACCGGGTGGCGTCGAGGCAGGGGGCGTCGGGGAAGGGGCAGCACCGGTGGGAACAGGGGCCGGCGCACTCTGTGCTTGCTGTGCCGGCTTGACCGCGGGGACGGGTTTCGCCGCCGCCATCTGAACCGGCGGCACCGTTGGCACCGGCGGCACCGGGCGTTCAGCCACGATCTTCTCCGGCATGGCGGGCTTCTCAGCGGCGCCCGACGTCGCCGCGCCTGTGGCAACCGATGCGATGGTCGCGCTCGGCGCCACCGCAGCCAAGGGGCGGGCCGGCTCGGCGGTGACGGCGATCGCCTGCAGCGGTTCCACGGGCGGCGGATTGGCCTGCACCGTGGCATTCACGGACTGCAGACGCCGCTCGAGATCGGCCATCGCAACGAACTGCCCGGGCTCGGTCGGCTGCAGC
>JANYFG010000060.1 GCA_025362815.1 Rhodospirillales bacterium | reverse complement strand
ATAGCGCGCCCATGGCGGTGAGCGCTGCCATGATCGGCGTGGCCACCCCACCCACGACCAGCCGCGGCGCGTCGCCCAGCGTGTACATCCCGCAATAGGTGATGACGCCGCGGGTGGTGGCCGCGCCGCCCAGGCAGCCGGCCGATTCCAGCAGTAGGGTGCGGGCGCCGGCCTGCGCCGCGCCGATGGCGGCGGCGATGCCGGCATGGCCACCGCCGGCGATGATGACGTCGTGGCTCATAGGCGGGGGCTCGATACCTTATCCTTGTAATTGCAAAACGGCGCGCCCAGGCAGCGCCAGCATTCCGGCAGCCTGGCACGGCAGATGTACCGTCCATGCAGGATGAGCCAATGATGCGCATCGCGCAGCATCGGCGGGGGAATGCGCTTCACCAACCCGTCCTCCACCTCACGGACGTTCTTTCCCGGCGCCAGGCCGGTGCGGTTGCCCAGCCGGAAGATGTGGGTGTCCACCGCCATGGTGCTTTCGCCGAACACCACGTTCAGCACCACATTGGCGGTCTTGCGGCCGACGCCGGGCAACGCTTCCAGCGCGGCGCGGTCGGCCGGCACCTCGCCGCCATGCTCGGCCACCAGCTTTGCCGAGAGCGCGGCCACGTTCCGGGCCTTGCCCTGCCACAGGCCAATTCGACGGATCAGCGTGCCGATGCCCTCAGCGCCCAGCGCGACCATGGCGGCCGGCGTGGGCGCCGCGGCAAACAGCGCGGGCGTGACCTTGTTGACCGATGCGTCCGTCGCCTGCGCGGACATCACCACGGCGACGAGCAGGGAGAACGGGTCGGTGTAGAGCAGCTCGGTCTCCGGCTCGGGGTTGTGTCGGGCGATGGCGGCGATGAACTCGGCCGCCTGGTCGCGGCGCATCGGCCGGGCGCGGCGGGGCGCGGCGGCGGAGCCGTGCAGCGGCGCCTTTGCGGCCCGGAGCCGAGGCCGGGGCGCGGGATCCGCCTCGGGCAGGCCGGCCGGCGCGGCCGGTTGGGTGGCGCCGCGGCGGGCGGGGCTTGTGCGGGGCATGGGTAAGGGCCTGAATGGGTCATGGCCGATAGCGCTGATCAACTGTTGTTTGAAGCCATCAGCAGGCCGCAGCAGAGCCTGGACGGGACCGGCATGCGGGTGGTGGCATTGCTTCTCGCCGCGGGCTTCGGCCTGTCCGGCATCCTGTTCCTCATCCTGGGCGCCTGGCCGGTGCTCGGCTTCGCGGGGGCCGAGCTGGTGCTGGTGCTCGGCCTGTTCCTGATGCATCGGGCCCGGGCGCGGCGCTGCGTCGAACAGCTCTCGCTGGATGAGTCGGGCCTGCGAATTCGCCGCGTGGACGGCCGTGGCCAGGCGCACCAGGCGCGGCTCGACCCTTACTGGGCCAAGGTGCGACTGGATGAGAGTGGCCGGCTGCTGGTCGGCCATCGCGGCCGGGAAAGCGAGATTGGCCTCTTTCTCAACCCAGAGGAAAAGCAGGATCTGGCGCAGGCGTTGACCCGCGCGTTGACCCGCCTGCGCGAACCTCGCTTCGACAATCCGCAGCTGCGGTGAAACGAACGCCCCGATCGCGGCGTCGCGGCCAGGGCGCCGTAACAAGTGGCGCCATAACAAGTGGCAGCGTAGCGACGGCCTGCCGGAAAATGGCCCGCCGGCCGGGGCAACGCGAGAAGCACCGTGGTTGGTGGTTCCGATGGCGCCCCGAAGTCGCATTGGCATGAAGTTGCTGCAATGATGGGGCCAGAAGCTGGCGCTGGCGGCCGGAAGGCAAGCCTGCAATCTGTTTGGGATGAGGAAGAAATGTGATGCGCGTAAAACCATTGGCGGGCGCAGTCGGCGCGGTGATCGAGGATGTGCGGCTGACGGCCGATATGGACGCCGCGCGGGTGGCCGAAATCCGCGCAGCCTGGCTGGCGCATGGCGTCGTCTTCTTCCACGAGCAGGACCTGCCGCCGGCGGAGTTCCTGGGCCTGGCAAAGCGCTTCGGCACGCCGGTCGAGTACCCCTTCGTGCAGGGCATCGACGGCTTTCCAGAGATCATCCCGGTCCTGAAACTGCCGCATGAGCGGGTCAATTTCGGCGGTGTCTGGCACACCGACACGGCCTATCTGGACCGCCCGCCGATGGCGACGATGCTGGTGGCGCGCGAGGTGCCTGAGGCCGGCGGGGACACCATGTTCGCCAGCCTGACCGCTGCCTGGGCGGCGCTGTCGCCGGCGATGCAGGCCTTGCTGAAACCGTTGCGCGCGTTGAACAGCAGCGCCCGCGCCGATGTCAGCAAGACGCGGGAGGATCGGCTGAAGGACAGCGCCAAGGCCGGCGCCCCCACCCAGTACGAGGCGCTGCATCGGGTCATGCGCACCCACCCCGAGACCGGGCGGCCGGCGCTCTATATCAATTCCGGCCACACCGCGCGCTTCGAGGGCATGACCGAGGCGGAAAGCGCGCCACTGCTGGAATTTCTGTTCCGGCACTGCACCAGCCCCGAATTCACCTGCCGCTTCCGCTGGGGCGTGGGCAGCCTGGCGCTGTGGGACAACCGCTGCTGCCTGCATTACCCGCTGAATGACTATCACGGGCAAAAGCGGCTGATGCATAGGGTGACCTTGGCGGGTGATGTGCCGGGGTGAGACGTTACAGACGACATATTCGTCCTGTCGCTACAACATGTAGCGACAGGACGAGCGAATGAGGTATCCTCCCGGCTTCGAATGGGATGTGGCCAAGGTTGATCGGAACCGGGACAAGCACGGCGTGGATTTCGCCTTCGCAACCCTGATCTTCAGCGGACAATTTCAGGAGTGGCTCGATGAACGCGATTACCAAGGCGAAATCCGTCACCAAGCCGTCGGCCAGGCGGACGGCCGCCGGATTGTCGTCATCTACACGTGGCGCGAAAGCCGCCGTCGTATCATCTCCGCCTGGTCTGCCGGCTCCAGGAGATAAGAAAGCCATTGCGGCCTATCTCAAGAAGTATGGTGACCGAACCGATTTTGCGCGGTTGGACGCCATGACCGATGCCGAGATCGAGGCCAATGTGGCGTCAGACCCGGATGCTTTCATCCTTGGCGAAGCCTGGTTCGCCCAAGCCAGGCTCGTCGTCCCCGAGCGCAAGCAGCAACTTACCCTGCGCCTCGACACCGGGATCATCGCCCATTTCCGCGCCCTCGGCCCGCGCTGGCAAACGCGGATCAATGCCGTCCTCAAGCGCTATGTCGAGGCCCAGCGACCCAAGTGACGCGCTCAGCGCTACGGCGAATTGTGTAACGCGCCGGCCGCGCCGAGGGGTTGAACGCTGGCATGAATATCTTCGCGCGGCTCCTGCTTCCCGCCATCGTCGCCACCCTGCCGGCCTGGGCGCAGCCCGCGCCCGCCCGGCCACAATCTGTGCTGCGCGAGACGGTGGCCGGCATGCCGCGCGGCGAAAACCAGGAAATCCAGGTCCTCACCGCCCAGTTCGCCCCCAGCCAGGCGACGGTCTTCCACACCCATCGCTTTCCCGTCACCGTTTATATTCTGGAGGGCGCCTTCACACTGGAGCTGGAGGGCCGGCCGGCCGTGGTGGTCCGCGCCGGCGAATCCTTCGTCGAGCCGCCCGGCGTGCGCATGACCGGCTACAATCGGAGCGCCACCGATCCAATCCGCCTTGTCATCTTCTACGTCGGCGACCCAGGCACCCCGTTCCTCGACATGATTCACTGACACGGCAGGCATCCGAACGTCTGGCAAGGCTTGCGTAGTATACCATATTGACGGACGTTCGTCGCCAATGTGCGGGCCCGAATCAGGCCCGCCATGCCAGGGTACCCAGTGACCAGAATCATGCTGAAAACCGCCACACCGCCGCGCCGCGCGGTGCTTGCCCTGAGCCTCGCCGCCCCGGCCACGCTGCTGCCGGGCTGCGGTACCACGCCCGCGCAGGCCCAGCGTGCCGCCTTGCCCGACTTCGCCGACCTGGCCGAGCGCGTCCTGCCCGCCGTGGTCAACATCGCGGTCCAGGGCGAGGCACCCGCGCAGCCGCCGCCGGAATTCCGCGGCACCCCGTTCGAACGCTACTTCCGCGGTCGGCGGGAACGCACCCAGGGCGCTGGCTCGGGCTTCGTCATCGATCCCACCGGCTTCGTCGTCACCAACAACCATGTCGTCGGCACCTCCACCCGGGTCAGCGTGTCGTTGCAGAATGGCACCGAGCTGCCGGCCCGCGTCGTCGGCACCGATGAGTTGATGGACCTGGCGCTGCTGCGCGTCGAACCCCGCACCAGCCTTGTTGCCGTGGCCTGGGGCAGCAGCAATGCCATGCGTGTCGGCCAATGGGTGCTGGCCGCCGGCAACCCCTTCGGCCTGGGCGGCACCGTCACCTCGGGCATCGTCTCGGCCCGCGGCCGCGAGATCGGCGCCGGCCCGTTCGACGATTTCATCCAGACCGATGCAGCCATCAACCCAGGCAATTCCGGCGGTCCGCTGTTCAATGTGGCGGGCGAAGTGATCGGCATTTCCACCGCCATCTACTCGCCCTCCGGCGCCAATGCCGGCATTGGCTTCGCCACGCCATCCGACTTGGCCCGCCCCGTCATCGAGCAGCTGCGCCGCGATGGCCGGGTGGAGCGCGGCTGGCTGGGTGTGTCCGTGCAGGACCTGGTGCCCGAGCAGCCCACCGGCCGCCGCGCCGTGCTGGTGACCGAGGTGGTGCAGGGCGGCCCCTCGCAGCGCGGCGGTCTGCGCCGCGGCGATGTGGTGATGTCCGTCAATGGCGAACGCACGGAGACTTCCCGCGCCCTGGTCCGCTACGTCGCCGCCATCGCCCCCGGCCAGCCGGTCCGGCTGTCGGTGACGCGCGACGGCCGGTCGCAGGAGCTGACCGTCCTGGTCGGCCGTCGCCCCGCCAGCCCCAGCTAGATCAAGGAATCCCGTATGCGCATCCTGCTGGTGGAGGACGATGTCGAGGTCGCCCGCTTCGTGAAGAAGGGGCTGCAGGAGGCGGCGCACACCGTCGAGCACGCGCCCAATGGCCGCGACGGGCTGTTCCTGGCGGCTTCGGAGCAGTTCGACCTGCTGGTGCTGGACCGCATGTTGCCAGGCGGAGTC
>JANYFG010000039.1 GCA_025362815.1 Rhodospirillales bacterium | reverse complement strand
GGCGCCGATATCCGCGTCGTCCCCGGCCTTTCCACCACCGATTCCGGCGGCACACCCGAGGTGATGCGTGGAGAGGAAACCCAGATCATCGGCGCCGGCGTCCGCGGCATCGTCTGCCTCCCCGGCAGCCATTCGAAATGGGTCCAAATCGACGCCACTGGCCGCATCGAGAGCTTCGAGACCGTCATGAGCGGCGAGATCTTCGCAGCTCTCCGCAAGGAAACCATCCTCGGCCGCATGATGCCCCCCGCCTCACACACCGAAGCCCCCGACGATGCCGCGTTCGACCGCGGCGTGGCCCGCAGCGCCGAGCCCGGCCACCTCCTGCACCAGCTGTTCGGCGTGCGCACGCTGGGCCTGTTCGACAGGCTCGCCCCCGCCGAAAGCGCCGCCTATCTGTCCGGACTGCTGATCGGCCATGAAATCCGCGCCTGCCTCACCCCGGGCGCGCACGTCACCCTGCTCGGCACCGAAACGCTCTGCGCGCTCTACACGCGCGCCATCACCCTGTGCGGCGGCACCGCCAGCCCCGGCCCCACCGACGCCGCCGCCCGCGGCCTCGCCCTGATCGGATCGATGACACGATGGACCTGAAATCCCACCTCGCGCGCTGCCCCCTCATCGCCATCCTGCGCGGCGTGAAACCCGACGAGGTCGAGGCCATCGGCGACGTCCTGTCCCAGGCCGGCATCGCCATCGTGGAGGTGCCGCTCAATTCGCCGGACCCCCTGGTCAGCATCGCAAGGTTGCAGGCCCGCTTCGGCCACACGATGCTGATCGGTGCCGGCACCGTCATGTCCGAAGCCGACGTCGAGGCCGTGCAACACGCCGGCGGCCGCCTCATCGTCACCCCCCATTCCGCGCTCGACGTCATCCGGTCCGCCAGGTCGAAGAACATGATCGCCTGCCCCGGCTTCGCCACGCCCACCGAGGCCTTCGCCAGTCTCGCCGCCGGTGCCCACGCCCTCAAGCTGTTCCCCGCCGAGGCCGCCAGCCCCGCCGTTTTGCGGGCCATGCGCGCCGTGCTGCCCGCGGGCACCCTGGTCCTGCCCGTCGGCGGCATCGACGCCACGAACATAAAACCCTGGCGCGACGCGGGGGCGGCAGGCTTCGGCATCGGCTCATCCATCTACAAGCCCGGCGACACCGCCGCCATCGTGGCCGCGAAGGCACGGGCCTTGTTGGATGGCCTCGCCTGATCGATAAAACCAAAAAACGGGAGGCTGCATGTTCATCCGCGCAAACGATCTGGATATCCATGTCCAGGTCTCAGGCCCGCCAGGCGCACCGCCGCTCCTGCTCATCCATTCGCTCGGCACCAGCCTTCACGTCTGGGACGCCCAGGCCCAAGCCCTGTCCACCAGCTTTCGCGTCATCCGCCCCGATCTGCGTGGCCACGGCCTCACCACCGTCACCCCCGGCCCCTACACCGTCGCCCAGCTCGCCCACGACATGCGCGCGGTGCTCGACGCCTTGAGCATCGGCAAAACCCATGTCGCCGGCCTGTCCATCGGCGGCCTCGTGGCGCAAAGCCTCGCCGCCCAGGCGCCCGACCGCGTCGCCTCGCTCATCCTGTGCGACACCGCCATGGTCATCCCGCCGCCCGAAGGCTGGCACACCCGCGCCGCCCTGGTGCGCGAGAAGGGCATGCAGGCGCTGGCCGAACCGGTCATGGCCCGCTGGGTCACACCTTCCTTCCTCGCCACCCCCGAAGCCGCCGGCCTGCGCGCCATGCTGCTGCGAACCGACCCCGAAGGATATGCCGGCGCCGCCGAGGCCATCGCCGCCGCAGACCTCACCGCCTCCTCCTCCGCACTCACCGTCCCCACCCTCATCCTCGTCGGCGACCAAGACCTCGCCACCCCGCCGGCCAGCGCCGAAGCCATGCACGCGGCCATCGCCGGCTCCACCCTCATCGTCCTGCCGAACGCCGCCCACATCCCCACCGTCGAAACCCCCGAAGCCGTCACCGGCGCCATGCGCGGCTTCCTCACCTCCTCCGTCGCCACCCCCACCGTCGCCACCCCCTACGAAGCCACCCCCTACGAAGCCGGCATGACCGTCCGAAAACAGGTTCTCGGCGAAGCCCACGTCGCCCGCGCCACCGCGGGGATCACCGATCTGGACCGCGACTTTCAGCATTTCATCACCAGCACCGCCTGGGGCGCCGTCTGGACCCGGCCGGGCCTCGACCGTCGCACCCGCAGCCTTCTCACCATCGCCATGATGGCGGCCCTGGGCCATCACGAGGAACTGAAGCTCCACATCCGCGCCAGCACCAACACCGGCGCCACACGAGCCGACATCGCCGAAACACTCATGCAGGTCAGCGTCTACGGCGGTGTCCCCGCGGCCAACACGGCCTTCCGTGTCGCCAAGGAAACCTTCAAGGAAATCGACTCATGAGTGCACCCAACCTTACCCCGTTCCGCCCCGAAATCGCCGGCACCCAGCCAGACTACGCCGCCAACATCTACGGAAGCACCGCCCTGCGCGCGCCACGCCACGCCCCTGTTCGCATCGCCCAATCCATCACCGAAACCACTGGCCCCCAGTTCCGCCAGGACCGCTACCCCGGCAACCCCGACATCTCCAAGGTCCCCACCGGCGAGGCCCAGGGCCAGCGCATCGTCGTCGAAGGCCACGTCCGCGACGAAGACGGAAAACCCGTCCCCCACACCATGATCGAGCTCTGGCAAGCCAATTCCTGCGGCCGCTACCACCACGAAGGCGACCAGCACGACGCCCCGCTCGACCAGCATTTCCAAGGCTCCGGCCGCGTCTTCACGAACGCCGAAGGCAAATACCGTTACACAACCATCAAACCCGGCGCCTACCCCTGGCGCAACCACCACAACGCCTGGCGCCCCAACCACATCCACTACTCGCTCTTCGGCCCCGGCTTTGCCACCCGGCTCATCACCCAGATGTATTTCGAAGGCGACCCACTCCTCAAATACGACCCCATCTACAACTGCATCCCAGACGAAGCAGCCCGCACCCGCCTCGTCGCCTCCTTCGAGCTCGGCCTCACCGAGCCCGAATGGGCCCTCGGCTACCGCTTCGACATCATCCTGCGCGGCCGAAGCGCCACCCCCTTCGAAAACGACCAGACGCCCGCCCACGCCCATGCCCATGCCCACGACCACGGGAACCACTAGCCATGCCGATCGCCACCTCCAGCCAAACCATCGGCCCCTACTGGCACCTCCTGCATGACAAAGCCTGGTCCGACCTCACCCGCTTCGGCGCCACCGGCGACATCATCCACATCACCGGAACCATCACAGACGGCGGCGGCAACCTGATCACCGACGCCTGCGTCGAAATCTGGCAGGCCAGCCCCCCGGTCTCAGAAACCTTCGAAGGCTTCGGCCGCGCCGCCACCAACGCCGAAGGCCGCTACACCTTCAAAACCCTCCGCCCCACCCCACTCCCCGGCCCGAACGGCCCCGCCGGCAACAGCCAACAAGCCCCCCACATCGCACTCACCATCCTCGCCCGCGGACTCACCAAAGCCCTCACCACACGCATCTACTTCCACGGCGACCCCGGACACGAGACCGACCCGGTCCTCTCCCTCATCGAACCCCAAACCCGCCGTGCCACGCTCATCGCACGCGAAACGAAACCCTCGGTCTGGACACTGGACATTCAACTCCAAGGCGCCAACGAAACGGTGTTCCTCGAGATCTAGGCACGCCCTGGAAACACAATGCTCGACAATGATGAAGGAAATCTTAACAGGATTTGAAAAGACCTTCTTTTGTGAACAAAAGAAGCAAAAAACTTTGTCCTTTTAGATCATGATGCATTTGGGTTGATTAACCCGAACACATAAACATGATCGATCGAACAAGAGTAGAGCGTGATGATTTTGCTTCTACTCAAAATCATCACGCTCTAAATCTGGTTCAATCCGTCAATTCATTGTTTAATCGTAACGATTAGAGCGTGGTTTTACTGCGCACGCAGTCGCCTTGGCGGAAAATACGAAGCCGTCCCCGGCCGCCCATACCGAACCTCCCGCATCACCTCCACCCTCGACGGCGGCTTCGGCCCCACGGCCTCTCGAACCCGTCGAACCCGCACCCGCGCCACACCCGCCAGCGCCACCGAAGGTCGTATCCCCATCGCCCGGCACAACGGCCGCAGCAGCCGCCTGAGCGAAGGCCGCGCCTCGACCAAAGCCACCATCCCCGGATCGCCAAGCATCGTCGCCAACCGATCCGCCTCCACGTTGAACGCCATCCGATAAGCCGCCTGCTCCGCCATCATCTCCCGCAACCAGCCAAACCTCCCAGGAAGCCGAACCGCCTGAGGCAACCGAACCGCCGGCGCCGCACAAACCGCCGCGCAATCGCCCACACCCATGCCACGCACCCGGCACGCATCCTCCCGGCGCGCGAGAATCCGGTCAAAACGCGCCATCATGCGAACCAACCGCGCGTGCAACACCATCAGCACCGGGCTCGCCCCGCTCACAGCCCCCATGCGCCCAAACACCAGCACGCAAACCCCTTTCAGGATCAGCGTGAAACGCGCGGGCAGCGGAAGGGACAAAAGGCAGATCATCCGCAACACATGACGTAAAACCGCCAGAATGTCAATATAAATAACAAACGCACTTGACATCGTTGACGCGTCGAACATCCCCCCTGGCGCAACACCCCGCCATCGCACACACTCCGAACCAATAAGTCGCGCACACGGCGCACACGCACAGGGGCGCACAGTGGCACAGGTTTCGGTCCGAAAAGTCGTCAAGTCCTACGAAACCTACCAGGCCGTCCACGGCATCGACTTGGAAATCAAGGACGAGGAATTCGTCGTCCTCGTCGGCCCCTCCGGCTGCGGCAAATCCACCACCCTGCGCATGATCGCGGGCCTCGAGGAAATAACCTCCGGCGAGATCTGGATCGGCGGCGACATGGTCAACGACATGCCGCCGCGCGACCGCGACATCGCCATGGTCTTTCAGAACTACGCGCTCTACCCGCACATGTCCGTCTTCGACAACATGGCGTTCGGCCTGAAACTGCGGAAATACTCGAAGTCCGACATCAAAACCCGCGTCGACGAAGCCGCCCGCATCCTCGACATCGAGCCCCTCCTCCAACGCAAGCCCAAGGCCCTCTCCGGCGGCCAGCGCCAGCGCGTCGCCATGGGCCGCGCCATCGTCCGCCACCCCCGCGTCTTCCTGTTCGACGAGCCGCTCTCGAACCTCGACGCCAAGCTCCGCGTCCAGATGCGCACCGAAATCAAGAAGGTCCACCAAACCGTCCGCACCACCACCGTCTACGTCACCCACGACCAGATCGAGGCCATGACCCTGGCAGACCGCGTGGTGGTGATGAACCAAGGCCGCATCGAACAGGTGGGCCCACCCCAGGAGCTCTACCACAACCCCGCCACGCGCTTCGTGGCAGGCTTCATCGGCTCACCCTCGATGAACTTCATGCCCGTCCGCGTGATGGACGACAACGGCCTGAAAGTGCAGCTTTCCTCCGGCGTGAAACTCCCCGTCCCCGCTGCCCGCGTGGCCCGCTACACCCCCTATCTCGGCCGCGAGATGACCCTGGGCCTCCGCCCCGAGCACCTCACCGAAACCCGCGACACCGAAAAGCCGGGCGTCGTGCTGTTCGAGGCGCTGGTGGACGTCACCGAGCCGCTGGGCATGGAAACCATGGTGCACTTCTTCGACGGCGGCGCCCCCGTCTGCGCCCGCGTCGACCCCGCCACCTCCTGCGAGCCCGGCCACATGATGACGCTCGCCGCCGACATGAACCAGATGCACCTCATCGAAAATGAAGGCGGGCGCGTCGTCTGATGCCAAAGATTCTCAACGAACTTCCCACCCATCTGATCCCCGTCGAGGCGCTGCAAACCTTCATCGCCGCCATTTTCGCCAAAGCCGGCTGCGAGCCGGGCGAAGCCGGCCAGATCGCCCATCATCTGCTCGGCGCCAACCTCACCGGGCACGACAGCCACGGCGTCATCCGCACCCCGCGCTACGTGCAATGGCTCACCGAAGGCAAGGTCGTGGCCGGCCAAACCCTCACCATCGTCACCGAAAGCGCCACCCATGCGGTGGTGGACGGCAATTACGGCTTCGGCCAGACCATCGGCCCCCTCGCCGTCGATCTCGGCATCGCCAAGGCCCGCGCCGCCGGCATGTCCATCATCGCACTCCGCCATTCCGGCCATATCGGCCGCATCGGCGACTGGGCCGAACGCGCCGCCGCGCAAGGCCTGGTCTCGATCCACTTCGTCAACGTCTCCCAGGGCGAGCTGGTCGCCCCCTACGGTGGCGTCGACCGGCGCTTCTCCACCAATCCCATGTGCGTGGGCGTCCCGGCTTCGGCCGATGAGCCCATGCTTTTGCTCGATTTCGCCACATCCCTGGTCGCCGAAGGCAAGGTCCTCGTCGCCTCCAACGGCGGCAAGGTCCTCCCGGACGGGGCGCTGATCAGGCCCGACGGAAGCCATTCGTCCGACCCCGAAACCCTCTACGGCCCCCTCACCACGAACGGGCCGCGAGATCCCGCCAACGGCGACGGCGCCTTGCGCGCGTTCGGCGACCACAAAGGCTCCGGCATCGCCTTCATGTGCGAAATCCTGGCCGGCGTGCTCACCGGCGGCGAAACCTCGGGCCCCATTCCCGGTGGCAAACGCGGCCGCATCACCAACGGCATGTTCTCCATCTACCTCGACCCCACCCATTTCGGCGCGACCGACTTCGCCGCCAAGGCAGCCGACTACGCCCGCTACGTCAAAGCCTCGCGCCCAGCCGAACCCGGCGTGGAGGTTCTCGTCCCCGGCGAAAAGGAGGCGCGCACGCGGGCCCATCGCCTCGCCCACGGCGTGCCGTTGCAGCTGGACACCTGGGGCGCCCTCGTGGCCACGGCACAGGCGCTGGGCGTGCCGTCGCCTTAGATCGTGATTCGTTTGGGTTGCTAACCCGAGCGCATGAACACGATCGATGAGACAAAGGGTTAAGGCATGATGATTTGCCTGCTCAAATGATCATGCCTTAACCCCGGCTTAACCTTTATCTGCGATTCCTCGGGGCGGTTTCCCAAGGAGCGCTGCGCCAGTGGTTTCATTTTCGATCGCCAATCGTATCCGCGCCGGCTTCGGCGCTCTGGTGGGTATCACCTTGGCGATCGGCGGATTATCGGCGTTCTCCACCAACACCATGAACGATCGGCTGGCCCAGCTGGCCAATCTCAGCCGGCAAGGCGGCCGTATCTCCGCGCTCAGCCAATCGTTCGAGCGTCTGCAGGCCGCCGAAACGCGCTATCGCCTGTATGCCGATCGCGTCACGCAGAACGAGCTGCAGGCCCAGCTCGCCAGCGCCGTCAGCGGGTTGACCAGCACTTTGGCCGGCATCCCCGCCGCCGATCGCCCGGCGCTGGAGTCATTGCGCGGCAAGCTGGCCGAGCATGCCAAGGGGCTGGAGGCGTTCGTCCGCCTGACCGATCTCGGCGAACAGGCCCGTATCCGGCTGATTTCGGTGGGCAACGATCTGTCCCGCGCCTCCAACGAGCTTGTGGCCGCCCCAGACGACGATGCCCCCGACCAGCGTTACGCCGCCTTCCTGGTCGACCGAAAGATCCAGATCACCCGCGTCAGCGCCCAGCAATTCATGTCCGCGCGCGAACCGGACAGGCTGCGGACCTTCATGGGCATCGCCAAAAGCCTGGAGACGGTCATCGCCACGGCGGCCCCGATGCTGGGCGAGCTGGCCAACATGCTGCCACCGATCTCCGCCCTGGTGGACGAATACAAAACGGTGTTCGAGGCCTGGGCCACCGCGGCGTTGCAGGCCGATCATTTGTATAACGACACGCTGCGTCCCGAAATTGCCGCTGGAGTCGTGGCCTTGGGCAAGCTCGACAAAACCTACACCAACGCCTTCGAGGCGATGCGCGAGGTCACGATGCGGGAAACCGATCATGCGTTGCACCTGGGGCTGCTGGCCACCGGCGCCAGCGTTCTGGCCGGGCTTGCCATGGCGGCCCTGACCATACGCGGCATCATACCCCCACTGCGTCGCAGCACCGCCGCCATGCGCCGATTGGCCGATGGTGACCATGAAACCCCGATCCGCGACACCAACCGGCGCGATGAAATAGGCGCCATCGCTGGCATGCTCGACGTCTTTCGAACCAACGCCATCGCGGCTGCAAGCATGGCGCATTTGGAGAAAACCGCTCAGCAGGCCCGGCTGCAACGGGTGGAATTGCTGGAGCATCTGACCCAGAGCTTCGAATCCAAGGTCGACACCGCGCTGCAGGGTTTGGCGGCGGCAGCGGGCGGCATGGCAACAACCGCCCGCGACATGGCCGACACGGCCGAGCAGACCAACGCACAGTCACTCGGCGCCGCCTCTGCCGCCGACGAGACATCGTCGTCCGTCCAAACGGTCGCGAGCGCCGCCGAGCAGTTGACAGCGTCGATCCAGGAGATCACCCGCCAGGTCGCCCAGTCCGCCACCGTCGCACAGCGCGCCGTGGTGAGCGCGGAACATACCGATGCCACGGTGAAGCGCCTCGCACAGGGCGCGCATGAAATCGGCGAGGTCGTGCAGCTCATCCACTCCATCGCGGCGCAGACCAATCTGCTGGCTTTGAATGCCACCATCGAGGCAGCACGCGCCGGCGAGGCGGGAAAAGGGTTCGCGGTGGTCGCCACCGAGGTCAAGACACTCGCCAGCCAGACGGCAAGCGCCACCGACCAGATCGGTCGCCAGATCAGCACGATCCAGCGAGCCACCCAGGACGCCGTGCGCGAAATCGGTGAGATCGCCCGGATCATCGCCGAGATCAATCAGATCGGCGTGACAGTGGCGGATGCCGTGGGCCAGCAGGCAAGCGCCACCGCCGAGATTGCCCGCAGTGTGGAACAGGCCTCGCACGGCACGCAAAACGTCAGTCACAACATCAACGCGGTACGCCTCGCCGCCGACCGAGCCGGGCAGGCCGCCGATGGCCTGAACAGCATCGCAGCCGAAGTTTCCGCCCAGGCATCCGCCCTCAGCATCGAATTTCACCGCTTCACCGAAGGGGTCAAGGCCGCTTGATCGGCCACATCCGCCCCTCAGTGACGCGCCAGTTCGAGCCCCAGAACCAGCATGCCCGCGAAGAAGCACCGCCGGAACAACGCGGGCGAAATACGCGCGCGCAGATATTCGCCCGCTACCATGCCGATGCTCGCCGGAAGCAGGGCTGCAACCGACGTGATGACAAGCGTCTGCTCGAACACGCCGGAGCGTCCGAGATCAAGGGCCAGGGTGAAGGTGGCCACAGTGAAGGACAGGCCCAACGCCTGGATCAGATCCTCACGGTCCAGGCCAAGCCCGCCCAGATACGGCACCACAGGTATCATGAAAACGCCCGTCACGCCGGTCACGACCCCCGTCGCCAGCCCTACCATCGGCCCCATCCAGATTTCCGCCCGGGGCGGCACGCGCGGTCGGCGCCCGATCAGCCCGATCACGGCATAGGCGGCCAGGACAACGCCCAGCCAGAATCGGGCGTGGCCGGATCGCGCGCCGGACAGCGTGCCGGAAACAAGCCACCCGCCGAGCATGATCCCCACCAGCATCGGCCACAGCCTTCGCAGCAGGCCGCGAAAATCAGGGCCTGCCCAAAGCTGCCAGATATTCGTCACCGTGGCCGGCACCACCAGAATGGCGGCGGCCTGCGCCGGCGGCATCACAAGGCCAAGCAATCCCACGCCCACCGCCGCAAACCCCAGCCCGATCACGCCTTTCACAAAGCCGGACAGCACCATCACCAGCGCGACGGTCGCGAGCAACCCGCCGTCCACGCTCATGTCACCACCGCACCGCCATCCACCGCCAGAATTTGACCGGTAATGTGCCCGGAAGCCGCCGAGGCAAACAAGACCGCGGCCCCCTTGAGGTCGTCGGGCCCGCCCAATTTGCCCAACGGGGTGCGCGCGGCGAAAGCCTCGCCGTGCTGCGCCAAGGTGCCCTTCGTCATACGGGATTCAAACCAGCCCGGCGCCAGCGCATTGACGGTGATGCCATAACGCCCCCACTCCGCCGCCAGCGCACGCGTGAAATTCACCACCCCGCCCTTGGACGTGTTGTAGGCGATCGTGCCGAGCGCCCCGGTCTGATTGCCCTTCAATCCCGCCACGGACGCCACGTTCACGATGCGCCCACGGCGTTGCGGTATCATCCACGCGCGCCCCACCGCCTGGGTCACAAAGAACAGGCCGTGAAGGTTGAGATCCATCACCCGCATCCACTGATCCGGCGTGTGATCCTCGGCAGGCGCACCCCAGGAAGAGCCGGCATTGTTGATGAGGATGTCGATCCGCCCCGCCCGTTGCATAACGTCCGCCACCATGGCCTGCGCGGCCTCGGCGGTGCGAAGATCCGCCACGACCGCGAACGCCGAAATGCCCAGGCCCGCCAGATGGGCCACCGCCGCCTCCAGCTCCGCCGGCTTGCGGGCCGCAAGGGCGATGGTGGCGCCGTATTCGCCGAGCGCCTCGGCGATCTGCAGGCCCAGCCCGCGCGAGCCGCCTGTCACCAGCGCCACCTGGCCGCTGAGATCGAATAGCGATGCCAGGCTGCTCATCGGTTCAGGCTCGCGAAATCACGGCCTTCATCCACCAGTTTTCGGATCAGGGGCGCCGGGCGGAAGGCCCAGCCCTCCCGGCCGGCCGACAGCGAAACCAGCCGCTCCAGCACATGCGCCAGCCCCATCCGGTCCGCCTGGAACATCGGGCCACCGCGCTCGGGGGCCATTCCATACCCATGCACCCACACCTGATCCACATCCAGCGGCCGCGCCGCGATTCCGTCCTCTAGCAGGCGCGCCCCTTCGTTAATGAGCGCCAACAGGCAGCGCTCGACGATCTCGGCATCGCCCACCGCCCGTCGCGCCAGCCCCAGCATCGCGGAATGGGCCACCACAAGAGCGTCGATCCCAGCGTCGTGCAACGGTTTGCGGCCATCGGGATAGAGATACCAACCGGCCCCGGCTTTCTGGCCAAAGCGACCTTGCTCGCATATCAAATCCGGCAGACGCGAATACGGCCGCTCCGGCTGCTCCACCGCACGCCGCTTGCGGATGGACCAGCCAATATCCTGCCCGGCCAGATCCATCACCCGCAACGGGCCGAGCGCGAACCCCCACTGCTCCATGGCGTCGTCCACCTGCGCGGGCAACGCCCCTTCCTCCAGCAACAGATACGCCTGGCGGAGATATTCCTCGAACATCCGGTTGCCGATGAACCCGTCGCACACGCCAGACACCACGCCCACCTTGCCCATGCGCCGCGCCAACGCCATCACCTGACCCAGCACAACAGGCGCGGTGCGGGCGCCGCGGATCACCTCCAGCAGACGCATGATGTTGGCGGGGCTGAAGAAATGCAGTCCCACCACCCGCTCCGGCCCCGGCGCCGCGCGGGCAATGGCATCCACGTCCAGCGTCGAGGTATTCGACGCCAAAACGGCATCGGGCCGCACAATCCGGCCCAATTCGGCGAACACCGCGCGTTTGACCGCAAGATCCTCGAACACCGCCTCGATCACCAGATCCGCCGGCGCCGCGGCGGCCAGGTCGGACGCCACCGACAGGCGGGCCACGCGGGATTGCGCGAGATCGGCGCTGATGCGGCCCCGTTCGGCCTGGCTTTCGAGGGTGCGCCGGATCTTGCCCGCCGCCGCCGCAAGCGGTTCCGGGCGCAGATCGATCAGCACCACGTGCATCCCCGCATCCAAAAGGGCGATGGCGATTCCGCTGCCCATGGTGCCGGCCCCGATCACCGCCACCGTTTCAAACACCATGGCATCGCCCTTGGGTATGCCGGGCAGCCGGGCCACCGCGCGCTCGGCCATGAAGGCGTGGCGCAGGCCGCCCGAGGCCGCACTCGCCAGAAGCGTGTCGAAACGATCGGCCTCGGCCGCAATCGCCGCATCGAAATCCAGCGTCGAGGCAGCCTCCACACAGTCGATCAGCGCCAGCAACGCCGGCATCCGCAGCCGCCGCTTCGCCGCCGCGGCACGAGCCGACTCAATCGCCGCGCCATCGGCCGCCACAACACGATCACGCGCACGACGCACCGTGGCGCCCGCCGCAAAGGCCACCGCCGCAGCAATCGGATCGCCCTGGGTGATCTCGTCCACCAACCCCGCAACGACAGCCGCCTCCGCGCCGATGGCGGCGCCAGACATCATCATGTCCAACGCCTTGGCCACCCCCACAAGGCGCGGCAGCCGCTGGGTGCCCCCGGCGCCGGGCAACAGGCCGAGATTGATTTCCGGCAGACCGATTTGCGTGCCCGGCGCCGCCACGCGCCAATGCGCGGCCATCGCAATCTCCAATCCACCGCCCAGCGCGAAACCGTGCAACACCGCCACCACCGGCTTCGCCGCCGCATCCAACGCCACCATCAACGCCCGCATACTGGCGCCACCCGCCTCCGCGCGGTCGAAATCCGCGATATCCGCGCCCGCAGAGAAGCCCTTTCCGGCCCCGCCCAACACAATCGCCCGCACCGCGGGGTCGGCCAACGCCGCCTGCACGCACCGCATCAGGTCCTCGGCCACCGCCGGCGCCACAGCATTCACGGGCGGGGTGTCCAATAGCAGCACCGCCACATCGCCTATTTTGGATATTGCGACGGCCATGCGGGCCTCCCCTCGGGTCATTCGACAACGGCAGGTGTTGCTCTTGTTACTTTCTTATGGATTATCCCCTATACCGGCAAGGTCGATGCCCCGCGCTGGCGGGTGAATATCTCTCCGGAAATCAGGACGAACGTCTCGATGCTTTATGCGCTTTATGAAATGCAGCGTGCCAGCCTGGCGCCGCTGCGCGCTTTGGCAACCACCACCCTCCAGGTGCTGGACGGGCCGCATAATCCGTGGCGCCCCACAACGCTGGGCCGCCTCACCCACGCGGCGCTCGACAGTTTCGAACACACCACCCGCACCTTCCAAAAGCCCGAATTCGGCCATTCCAGCGTCGAGATCGACGGTGAGGCGGTGGCAATCACCGAGGAGACCACACTGGCGCTGCCATGGTGCGACCTGAAGCGGTTCCGTCGTGCCACCGACCGGCCGCACCACCCGAAGCTGCTCATCGTGGCGCCCATGTCCGGCCACTTCGCCACCCTGCTCCGCGGCACCGTCGCCGGCTTCCTCGCCGATCACGACGTCTACATCACCGACTGGAAAGACGCCCGGGACATGCCGCTCGACGGCCCCGGCTTCGACCTCAACACGTATATCGACTACCTGATAGACTTCGTGAAACTGCTCGGCCCCGAGACGCATCTCATCGCCGTCTGCCAGCCGGCCGTGCCGGTCCTCGCCGCCGTCTCGGTCATGAACGCGCGCGAGCCGAACCTTGCCCCGCGCAGCATGACCCTCATCGGCGGCCCCATCGACACGCGTGAGGGCATGACGGCGGTGAACGACTTCGCCGGCAAGCACGACCTCGAATGGTTCGAAAAAACCGTGATCCAGCGCGTGCCGCCGGGCGCCAAGGGCTTCCAACGCCAGGTCTACCCCGGCTTCCTGCAGCTCGCCGGCTTCATGGCCATGAACATGAAGCGGCATATGGACGCGCATTGGAAGATGTTCGTCCATCTGATGGAGGGCGATGGCTCGTCCCTTGAATCCAAGCGCGCCTTCTACACCGAGTATCGCTCGGTGATGGACCTGTCTGCCGAATTCTACCTGCAAACGATCGAGGCGGTGTTCCTCGAACATCTCCTGCCGCGCGGGCTCCTCACCTATCACGGCGACCTCGTGAACCCCGGCGCCATCACCCGCACCGCCATGCTCACCATCGAGGGCGAGCGCGACGATATCTCCGGAATCGGCCAAACCCGTGCCGCGCACGCGCTGACCACCGCCCTGCCGGAGGGCATGCGTATGCATTACGAACAAAAGGGTGTGGGCCATTACGGCCTCTTCAACGGCCGCCGCTTCACGGCCGAAATCGCGCCGTTGATCAAAGGGTTCATCCAAAACCATCTTTGAGTGGTTTTGATCCGCGCCCGCTTTCTGTAGGCTCCCCCGATACGCCGGCCAGATCAAAAGGACCGGCGATATCGGGGAGAGTGCGATGTTTGGGCTGATGCAGGACCGACCGCTGATGATCTCGTCGATCATCCGCCACGCCGCGCGCAATCACACCGCGTCCGAGATCGTGTCCAAAAACGTCGATGGCGGCATCCACCGGTATCGCTACCCCGACCTCGAATCCCGCGCGCGCCGCCTGGTCCGGGTCCTCAAGGGGTTGGACATCAAGCCGTCCGACCGCGTGGCAACGCTGGGCTGGAACGGGTTTCGCCATCTGGAGCTCTACTACGCCGTCTCCGGCATGCAGGCGATCTGCCACACCATCAATCCCCGTCTCGGCGCCCCCGATATCGGCTTCATCGTGGCCGACGCCGCCGACAGCGTCATCTTCGCCGAAACCAGCTTCGCCGCCATCATCGAGGCCATCGCCACCCAAACCCCCTCGGTCCGCGCCGTCGTCTTCATGTGCGACCGCGCCGAGATGCCCGCCCTCGATCTGCCCTCCGGCATGGCCCTGCTATGCTACGAGGAGCTGATGGCAGCCGAAACCGACGACTACACCTGGCCGGAGTTCGACGAACGCACGGCCGCCTCGCTTTGCTACACCTCCGGCACCACCGGCAAGCCCAAGGGCGTGCTCTACAGCCATCGCTCCACTGTCATCCACGCCATGGCCGTCACCGCGCCCGACGTGTTCGGGCTGCGCGCCACCGACCGCGTGCTGCCGGTCGTGCCGATGTTTCACGTCAATGCCTGGGGCCTGCCCTACGCCGCCCCGGCCACAGGTGCCTCGCTCATCATGCCGGGCCGGCATCTCGATGGCCCCAGCCTCACCGCGCTGATGAACGACGAGCATGTCACGATGTCGGCGGGCGTGCCCACGGTTTGGCTGGGCCTGCTGCACCATCTGCGCGCCAGCGGCGAACGGCTCGAAACGGTGGACCGCCTGGTGATCGGCGGGTCCGCCTGCCCCCGTCTCCTGCTGGCGGCGTTCCAAACCGAATACGGCGTGCGCGTCGATCACGCCTGGGGCATGAGCGAAACCAGCCCGCTGGGCACCATGAACGCGCCGGTGCCGACCACCATGAACCTCGCCGGCGAGGCCAAGCTGCGGCATCTGGAAAAACAGGGGCGCGGCATCTTCGGGATCGACATGAAGATCGTCGACGACAGCGGCGCCGAACTGGCATGGGACGGCGTGGCCCAGGGCAACCTGATGGTGCGCGGGGTATGGGTCGCGTCCGCCTATTGGGGCCAGGAGCCAGGCAGCGCATGCGATGCGCAGGGCTGGTTCGCCACCGGCGATGTCGCCACCATCGACCCCGGCGGCACCATGGAAATCACCGATCGCTCAAAAGACGTGATCAAGTCAGGCGGCGAATGGATCAGCTCGATCACGCTGGAAAACATCGCCGTCTCTCACCCCGACGTCGCCGAAGCGGCGATCGTGGCCACAAGCCACCCAAAATGGACCGAACGGCCCCTGCTGGTGGTGGTGGCCCGCCCCGGCGCCACGCTGGACCCCGCAGAGGTGCTGACGATCTACGACGGCAAAATCCCGAAATGGTGGCTGCCGGATGGCGTGGTGGTGCTGGATGAACTGCCACACACCGCCACCGGCAAGGTACATAAACTGACTTTGCGCAATCGCTTTCGAGATCATCTTGAGCGTCAGGCGTAGAGTCTTCTTTTTCTGAAGAAAAAGAAGCAAAAAGACTTTTATTCATGAAGATGGGTGGCGTGGGAGATTTATGATCCACTGAACCAGTTGTATCCTTGATCCTCCCAGTAGCCGCCAGGATAATCATTTGTCACGAACATGGCCGCGATGTGCTTGGGGCTTTTGAAGCCCAGCTTGGTCGGAACCCTTAGCCTGAGCGGAAAGCCAAATTCAGTCGGCAACTGCTGGCCCAGGAAATCCAGCGCCAACACCGTCTGCGGGTGAAGCGCGGTGGCCATGTCGATGCTGGAATAATACCGATCCGCGCATTTGAAGCCCACATACCTGGCCCGCGTGTCCGCGCCAATCTGCTTCAGAAGCGCATGCAATGGAACGCCGGACCACTGCCCGATCGCGCTCCACCCCTCGATGCAGATATGCCTCGTGATCTGGCTTTCCTGCGGCAAGGCACGCAACCGGGCCAGATCCCACGGCGTGCGATCCTGGACGGCGCCGGATATGTCCAGCTTCCAGGTGGCGGCGTCGATCTCCGGCGCGTCATCCTCGCCGTAGAAGGCGTTGAACGGATAAGGCTTGGTGATGTCGCTGGCGGCATACGTTGGCGCCAAAGCGTTCGAATTGAACAACGCCGCCTGCACCCGGTCGTTGAAGCGCGACATCGCCCACAGAACGCGATCCACCGTGTCGCCGTCCTGCAGGTTGCAGCCGGTGAGCAAGGTCAACGCACCGAGCGACAAACCGGACCGGAGAAACAGCCGGCGCTCCAGGCGGCGAAGCTGCGGCTGGAAATCGGCGGCTTTGAGCTTGGGCGTCATTTCGACGGCTCCAGCACAATGCGGGCTCTGCCGGTAATCATGGAAACAAGGGTGCGCGGCACCACAACCACCAGCGCCAGATGCACCACAACAAACCCCACGATCCCCGCCATGGCGACGAAATGCACCCGCCGCGCAACCTCGTAACCGCCAAATAAAGCCGCCAGCGCATGCAGCTGAACCGGCTTCCACAACGCGAAGCCCGACAGCACGGCGAGCACGAGCAGAAACAGCACACCCACGTAGAACAACCGTTGCACCGCGTTGTAGCTGCCGGCCTTGTGCGCCAGGCGAAACCGCAACGCGTCGCGCGTGTCGGCAAAAACGCGGCCGGCGCTGATGGGCAAGAAACTGCGGCGGAAATGGCGGCTCAGCAGGCCATACCCCACATAGACCAGCCCGTTCACCACCAGCAGCCACAAGGCGGCCAGATGCCAGGCGATGGCGCCGCCCAACCAGCCGCCCAGCGTGGCCCAGGCGGGAAAGCGGAAACCGAACAAGGGCGTGGCGTTGTAGATCTGCCACCCGCTCATCACCATGCAGGTGAGCGCGAATGCGTTGACCCAGTGCGTCACGCGCACAATCAGCGCGTGAACCCTCACCGTTCCCCTCACCGTTCCCCTCACCGTTCCCGTACCGGCGCCATCGGCCATCGTCGAACCTCCGTCCAAAACGGCCGGAGCGAAACACCCCGGCCGCCGCATCATCCGTCCAGGCTTACGCCGGCGGGATCATGCCGTTTTCGCCAACCTGCATGCGCGCGGCATGGGTGGACCCGTCCGGCGCCTTGATCGGATTGATCGTCACATTCGCGCCCACCACGATGGCCGCACGGGTGCTGGGGTGAAAGCTCACCACCGGCACGTCGTCAGGAACCACGATCTGCTTCTCGCCGTTCGGATATTTCACCGACAGCACGCGGCCTTTCGACATCGAAAGCTCACCCACGGTGCCGTTCGTCATGGTGCTGTTCGGCTCCAGATCCCACGCATAATGGCCGTCGCCGCCGGTGATGCCGGGCGGGAACACGATCACCGCAAGCGCCTTGAACGTGCCGTCCGGCTGCGGCGCGGAGGCTGCGCCGATGAAGCTGCCCGGCTTGATGTCGGCAAAGCTCGACTTGAACACGCCCGTCACGCTGAAATTGGGGTCGAGGATGACAGACACCGTCTCGCCCTTGCGGGTCTTCACCTCCACCATCGTGTCAGACACCATGGTAACGGTGCCACGGATATGCGGCGCGGGCGTGGTGCCCTGCGCCATGGCGGGTGCCGCAAAGGCCATCAGGCCCAAGGCAAAAGCCGCCGTGATCTTGGTATGCATGCATCGGTCCTTATGTCGTTCACCAAACCGTGTTGGCTCACTCCTCCGACGCCGCGGCGCCGCGTTTATTCCCTGAAAATGTCGCTGACGTGATAGAAAGATAACGCCTGAAGGTTAAGAAAGGATGAAGCGCGGCATGTCGGCGCTGAGCGAGATCGAGGAGGCGGTACCGGCGCTGCGGCGCTATGCGTGGAGCCTGCTGCGTCACGACCAGGATGCCGACGATCTCGTGCAGGACGCCCTTGTGCGCGCGCTGGATTTCCTGCCGCGACGCACCCACGACACAACGGTCCAGCCCTGGCTTTTCGCCATCCTGCATAACCTGTTCGTCAGCCGCTGGCGCACCGCGCGGCGCCGGATGCAGGTGCTGACCGCGGTGGACGCCGATGGCATCGAGATGCCGGTGCCCCCCGGCCAGGAATGGAGCCTCGCGGTGCGCGACATGATGCGCGGTTTCGACCTGTTGCCCCTGGAACAGCGCGAGGTGCTGCTGCTGGTGGTGGTGGAGGGTCTGGACTACCGTGACGTTGCAACGATCCTGGGCATTCCGATCGGCACCGTGATGTCGCGCCTCAGCCGCTGCCGCGATTCGCTGCGCGCCCACATGGACGGCCAGCCGGCCACCAAACTGAGGAGGGTGAAATGAGCCCATCCACGCGCCCCATCCAGGAGGAGGAACTGCACGCCTTCGTCGATGGAAAACTCGACGCCGCGCGCTACGCCGAAATCGCCGCGATGATGCAGCACGACCCGCTGCTCGCCGCACGGCTCGATGACTGGCGGCACGAGGTGGCGCTGCTGCGCGAGGCGTTCGCCTTCAAGGCGCGCGAGCCGGTGCCGGCGCGGCTGAACCTCAGCCGGCGGATCGAGCAACGGGTGTCGCGAAGCCATGTGCGGTGGCAGGTCGCCGCCGGATTTCTGCTCGCCCTGTCGCTCGGCGGCGCCACCGGATGGATGGCGCGCGACCGGCACCGCCCCTCCGACATGGAATGGCTCACCATGCAGGCCACCGCGGCGCATCGGGTGTTCGTGTCCGATATCGAGCGACCGGTGGAGCTCGGTCCAACCAATCGCACCGAACTCGTCGGCTGGATGTCGGAAAGGCTGGAACGGCGGGTGGAGGTGCCGGACCTGTCCCGTCTCGGCTACCGCTTCATCGGCGGGCGGGTACTGGCCGCCGTGGGCGGGCCGGCGGCAATGCTGATGTACGACGACATCAACGGCAACCGCATCACCGTCTACATGCAGCCGATGACCACCGCCGAACAGCTGCCCATGCGCCCGGTCGCGCGCGGAGCGGTGGCGGGATACGCCTGGATCAGCCGCCAAACCGGCTTCAGCGTGATGTCCAACGGCGCGGGCTCGGGGCTGCACACGCTGGCGAGCAAAGTGCGGGACGATATGCACTCATGAAGCTGTTCTTTTGTGAACAAAAGAACCAAAAAACTTTATTCATTCAAATAATTCTAATGAATAAAAGTCTTTTTGCTTCTTTTTCTTCAGAAAAAGAAGAATCTAAACGACGTCCCTGATCCTCGCGAGCGCCTCGTCCGGCCCCAATGCCAGCAGCGTCGCGTCGATTGGCGGGCTCGTGGTGGTGCCCGTCAGCGCCGCGCGGATCGGCTGCGCCACCTGGCCGAGCTTGCGGCCCGTGGCCTCGGCCGTCTCGCGCAGCACCGTCTCGATGGCGCCCTGCGAGAAATCCGACGCGGCCAGCGCCGCCGCCACCTGCGCCAGCATGGCGCGCGAGTCGTCCGTGAGCAGCGCCTGCGCCTTGGCATCGAACGCAATCGGCCGTTGCAGCGCCAGAAACGCCGCGGACTGCGCAAGCTCCACCAACGTGCGCGCGCGCTCCTTCAGCCCCGGCATCAACGCCAGCACGCGGGCCTGGATGGCAGGGTCGGTGATCCCAAGCCGCGCCGCCACGTCGTGGGCCAGCCGGCCGTCATCCGCCAGCCGCATGTAGTGGGCGTTCACATGCGTCAGTTTGGCGTAGTCCATCCGGCTGGCGGCCCGGCCCACGGCTTCCAGCGTGAACAGCCTGATCGCCTCGTCGATATCCAGCAGTTCGGTATCGCCATGCCCCCAGCCCAGGCGCAGCAGATAGTTGCACACCGCCTCCGGCAAAAACCCCTGCTCGCGGAATTCCAGCACGCTCACGGCGCCGTGGCGCTTCGACAGCTTGGCCCCGTCCGCCCCATGGATCAGCGGAATATGGGCGAATTTCGGCAGCGCCCAGTCGTTGGCCTGATAGATCAGGATCTGGCGGAAGGTGTTGGTCAGATGGTCGTCGCCACGGATCACATGGGTGATCTCCATGTCGTGGTCGTCCACCACCACCGCATGCAGATACGTGGGCGTGCCGTCGCTGCGCAGGATGATGAGGTCGTCCATCTCGCTGTTCGCCACCCGCACGGGCCCCTGCACCAGGTCGTCCACCACAGTCTCCCCCACAAGCGGCGCGCGCACGCGGATCACCGGCTGAATATCGGAAGGGACCTCCGCGGGATCGCGGTCCCGCCACGGGCTCACCAGGCGAAACGGCCGTTTCTCGGCGGCGGCCTGTTCGCGCATGGCGGCAAGCTCGGCGGGGCTGAGAAAGCAGCGATAAGCCCGCCCCGCGGCCAGCATCTGCAACGCCACCTCGGTATGGCGCGCCTGGCGGCTGGACTGGAACACGGTTTGCCCGTCATGGCGCAGGCCCAGCCAGTCCAAACCCTGCAGGATCATCTGGGTGGCGGCATCGGTGCTGCGCTCGCGATCGGTGTCTTCCACCCGCAACAGGAATTCGCCGCCCTCATGGCGGGCGAACAGATAGTTGAACAATGCGGTGCGGGCGCCGCCGATATGCAGCAGGCCGGTGGGCGAAGGGGCGAAGCGGGTGCGAACGGTCATACGGGGCTTTCTACGCGCGGGTCGGCTCGGAAACACGACAGATTCTCTAAGTACCCGCCCGCAGGCGACGATACACCCTCGCGCGTCTAACGTGCAGCCATGCGCGCAGCTTGGATCCGCCACCTCATCCCAAAGCTGCGACACCACCTGAGCGCCTGGGCGCTGGCCGAGCAGGGCCGGTTCGCGCTGTGGCTGCCGGTGGCGATGTCCGCCGGCGTGGTGGCGTATTTCGAGCTCACCTTCGAGCCGAAGCCGTGGGCGGCCTGCGTGCCGTTCGGGGCCGCCATGGCCGGCGCGCTGGTGTGGCGGGCGCGGCGCATCCCGCGCGCCGTCTGCCTTGTCGTGGCCGCCACGGCGCTGGGCTTCGGGTCCGCCCAGTTCGCCACTTGGCGCGCGCCGCCCACCATGGAGGTGCCGGCCCGCGCCACCATCGTGTCCGGCACCATCCGCACGGTGGAGATCCTGCCGGCCGGCCACCGCGTCACCCTCACCATGGCGCGCTTCGACGACGGCGCCCCCCTGCCCCGCGCCGTGCGGGTCACATGGCGTGAAACGGCCGAACGCGCCGACGCCCGGCCGTTCGAAACCGGAGACCGCATCCGCGTGCGCGCCCTCCTGCAACGTCCCGCGCCACCCGCCATCCCGGGCGGCTGGGACCTCCAGCGCGACGCCTGGTTCTCCGGGCTCGGCGCGGTGGGCCGCGCGCTCAACCCGGCCGAGCTGGTGGAGGCGGCGCCGGGCGGCCAGGATTTCTGGCTGCAACGCCTGCGCGAGACCATCGCCCGGCGCGTGGGCCTCGTGCTGTCGGGCGCCGAGGGAGCCATCGCCACCACCTTGCTCACCGGCACCACCACCGGCATCCCGGCGCCCGACCGCGCCGCATTCCGCGATTCCGGCCTGGCGCATCTGCTGGCGATCGCGGGCCTGCATATCGGCATCGTGATGGGGCTGATCTTCGGCGCCACGCGCGCCACCCTGGCGTTGTCGGAGCGGGCGGCGCTGTTCTGGCCGCTGAAGGCCATCGCGGCCGGCACCGCCCTCCTTGCGGGGGGCGGCTATCTTCTGCTCACCGGCGGCCACGTGCCCATCATCCGCAGCTTCGCCATGGCCTGCGTGGTCACGCTGGGCGTGCTGGTGGGGCGGCGTGCGATCTCCCTGCGTGCCCTGGCGCTGGCCATGGCGTGCCTGGTGCTGTTGGCGCCGAACGAGGTGGTGGGCGTGTCGTTCCAAATGAGTTTTTCAGCCGTCCTGGCCTTGATCGTGGGCTACGCCGCCTTGCGTGACAGGCTCGCGGCCCTGCACGGCGATGGCGCGCAATGGCGGCGTCTGGCCGGCCACGTCACGGCCCTGGCCTTGACGAGCGCGCTCGCCGGCACGTTCTCCGCCCCTTACGGCGCCTATCATTTCGGCCATGTGCAGCTTTACTACGTGCTGGCCAACATGGTGGCCGTGCCGCTGACGGCGATGCTGGTGATGCCCGCGGGCCTGATCGGGCTGGCGCTGATGCCGCTGCATCTGGAGGCGTTGGCCTGGGTGCCGATGGGCTGGGGCCTGGGGCTGATCAACCGCATCGCGCATGCGGTGGCGGACCTGCCGCAGGCAACGGTCGCCGTGTCGCACATGCCGGCCTGGGGGCTGGCGGTGTTCAGCCTGGGGCTCGCCTGGTTCGGGCTGTGGCGCACGCGCATCCGCATGGCGGGGCTGGCGGCGATGCTCGCCGGGCTGGCATCGACCTCGACGGCCACACCGCCGGATATCTTGATGTCGGCCGATGGGCGCCTGATCGGCTACCGCGAGAGCGGCGTGTTTCTCATCCAGAAGGCTTCGGGCGGCGCCGGCTTCGTCCAGGATTCCTGGCAGCAATACTGGGCCGCCCCGGCCCCCATCCCGCTCGCCTGCGCCTCGTCGGTGTGCCTGCTGCAGCCGCGCGTGCCCGGAACCGCGGCCCTCCTGCTGCACGGCACCACGGATGCCAGCCAGTGCAACGCCGATCTGCTGATCTCCGCCGAACCCATCCGGCTGCGCTGTGCGAACAAGGTGCCGATCGTCGACCGCTTCAGCGTCTGGCGTCGCGGCGCCCACGCGATCTGGCTGGGACGCGACGGTGTCACCATCCTGTCCGACCGCGCCGATCGCGGCGAACGGCCCTGGGTCCTCGCCCTGCCGCTGGCGGGGCGGGTCCCGGCCGGCACCACACCGGCGCTGGCCGAGATCCTGCCGCCGGAGTAGCTCAGCTCCCTCGAAACCAGCCCTTAGCGGCCCCCCGCCACGGGCAACAACGCCCCCGTCACATACGACGCCTCGTCCGACAGCAGCCACACAATGGCCATCGCCACCTCGGCCGCGGTGCCCACGCGCCCCATCGGCACCGTGGAGCCGAGTTTGGCCAGGCGGTCGCCAAGCCCCGCCTTGGCGTGGATCTCGGTTTCGATCAGCCCCGGCACAACGGCGTTCACCCGAATGCCGCGCGGCGCCAGCTCCTTGGCGGCCCCGATGGTGAAGCTGTTGATCGCGCCCTTGGAGGCCGCGTAATGCACCCAGTCGCCGGGTCCCCCCAGAATGGCCGCAACCGAAGAAAGGTTCACGATCGACCCGCCGGCCCCGCCGAGATCGGTCGCCATGCGCTTGATGGCGGCGCGGGTGGCCAGGAACACGCCGCGTATATTGATGTCCATCACCTCGTCCAGCGTGGCGGTGGTGATGGCGTCGAGCGAGCTTGTCGACCCCGTGATCCCCGCATTGGTCACCAGCGCGCTCACCGGGCCGAACGCCTCGTCCACCGAGGCGAACAGCGCCTCGGTCGCCGCCTCGCTGGCGGAATCGGCCTGAAACCCGAGCGCGGTGCCGCCCAGGCCGGTGATCTCGGCTTCCAGCCGCCGCGCCATGTCGCCCGATGAGCGGTAGGAGAACGCCACCTTGTACCC
This sequence comes from Rhodospirillales bacterium, assembly GCA_025362815.1. Lineage (GTDB taxonomy): Bacteria > Pseudomonadota > Alphaproteobacteria > Acetobacterales > Acetobacteraceae > CAIQQQ01. Next base: position 44,639 of record JANYFG010000039.1, on the reverse strand, counting down.
GCGCGAGGCGGCCAGGCGCACCGTGGCGGCACCGATTCCGGCGCTGCCGCCGGTGACGAGAAGAACCTTGTTCATCGTGGGTCTCACTCCTTCAAAGCGTGGGGTCGCGGCCAAGCACAAGCGCTTCCCGACCAGGGGCGAACACATTGTTCGAAATGGCGGGATCGCGATTGACCAGCGGGCGGGCATACATGGGATGACGCATGCTGCGAACCTCGTGCTCGATGGTGCACAGCACGGCCCCGGTCTCGAGATCCACGATATCCTGGCAGCGATACTGATGCTGGCTGCTTTCCTCCGTGATCAACCCGCGCGTCCGCAGGCGGGCGTGCGGTCCGGAGAAATCGGCCAGCGCGATCTGGATATGCGCGCCGTCGTACTCCGGCTGGGCCAGCGCCGTCTCCCGATAGACCAACGCGGTGTGCAGGCCGGCGGGCACGATGGCGCAGCCCCCGGCGGTGACGGCGGGGGTCGCGAAAATCTCGCGATAGAACCGCGCAATGCCGGCGGCCGTGCCGGGTGCTGCCGCCAGTTCCACCGCGGTGATGCCCAGCCGCGTGCCGATGGATGCCTCGCACCGCAGGCGGTTCCCCCAGGGACAGGTCACCTCGATGGCGCCCTCGCCGCGCGTCACGCCGAACCGGGTGCCGGCCAGCGCGTCGCGCACCCCCGCAAGCCGCAACGCGAGGGCATCGAGATCCGGCACGCCGATCACCGTCACCCCGCGCAGCACCTGCGCCGTGCCCGTGGGCAGGTGGAACTGGGTCGTGCCCACATTGATCCACATATTGTCCACGCCGGTCACAAGATACGGATCACGCGTGAAGCCCAGGCCCGTGACGTAGAAAAGAGTGGCCAGACGCTGATCCGGTACGCGGATATTGACGTGTCCGAACTCCACGATATTGCCGATATCCTCGGCGCTGCGGTCGAAACCCGGCGTCTGCGTCGACATCTCTGCTCTCCCGGACGATTTTTCCCGATCCTCGCGCGTTACCACCCCGTTTGCCAGGGGGAGACGCGAGAGGGGCCGGCAAGCCGTCGAACACAGGGCGGGGAGGCCCCAAAAAGCCCCGTGGCTCCTCTGGCATCGTGACTCATCCGGGCCAATCGCCCGAATCGTCCGGACGACCTCCTATGATCACGAAGCCGTTACCCAGCGGAAAAATAGCGCAGAACGCAGAACGTTCCGCTTCCAAACGTTGCGTGGCACGTAATGTTATTTCAACTTCGTTGGGTTTGAGGCTGCACTTTGTGGCTCCAAGACGGAGTCGAGGATACATGTCTTCCGCAATCGCGCCGGAATCTGCCGTCAATGTCATGCGCGAAATCATCGTCTTCTTGGTTCGGCGCGATGGCCCATAGCTGTCCGCCCATCAACTCGGCGTGTTTCTGACCTGCTATCTGCGCGAGGGCGACCACACCGTGCGCGGGCTGGCGCGTGATCTCGGCGTGTCCAAATCCGTCATCACCCGTGCGCTCGACCGCCTCGGCGAATTCAAACTCGTCGCACGCAGAATAGACCCGGACGATGCCCGCAGTGTGATCGTGGACCGAACGTCAGACGGGGAAAGGCTGATGGTCGAGCTGGGTCAGATAGCAAAGAGCGTTCTTTTGTGAACAAAAGAACCAAAAAACTTCATTCATGAAGACGTGATGTACAATTTTCCGCACCACGCACCTTCATGAATAAAAGTCTTTTTGCTTCTTTTTCTTCAGAAAAAGAAGGTTCTTCCCCTTGCCTCGCTCAGGCCGCCGCCACCAGCCGCCCATCGGCACGCTTGATCGCAATGAGCTTCTCATACACAGCCACATAATCCTCTGCCATCCGGCGCGCCGTGAACCGGCGATCGAACTGCGCGCGCACCAGCCCACGGTCGATCTTGTCGAGCTTGCCGCAGGCGGCGATCGCCTCCTCCACGTTGTCCACGATGAAGCCGGTCACCCCGTCATCCATCACCTCCGGCACCGAGCCGCGACGGAACGCGATCACCGGGCAACCGCACGCCATCGCCTCGATCATCACCAGGCCGAAAGGCTCGGGCCAGTCGATCGCGAACAGCAGCGCCTTGGCGCCGGACAGGAAGGCGGGTTTCTGCGCGTCGTTGATCTCGCCGATGAACTCCACGCCCCCGGTGGCAAGCAACGGCTCCACCTCGGCCTTGAAATAGGCCTCGTCCACCTTGTCCACCTTGGCAGCCACCTTCAGCGTCACGCCACAGGCCTGGGCGATGCGGATGGCACGCTCGATCCCCTTCTCCGGCGAAATGCGGCCGAGGAAGGCGAAGTAATCGTGGCTTTCCACCGGCTGTGGCGTGAGCAGATGTTGCGGCATGCCGTGATAGACCGTCTCGGTCCAGCCGAGATGCGGCACCGGGCTGCGCTGGTTGTTCGAGATCGACACCAGCGGCACGTCCGGAAACATCGAATACACCTGGGCGAATTCATTCAGATCCAACCGCCCGTGCAGCGTCGTCACGAACGGCACGGGCTGGCGGGAGAACAGCGAGTTCGGCCAGTAGTCGCAATGAAAATGCAGCACGTCGAACGCATCCGATCGCTGGCGCACGTATTCCATCAGCAACGCATAGGTGCTGACCCAGTCCTTGATGGTGGGGTCGAGCCGCAACGCCTGCGGCCACACCGGCTCCAGCTTCGCCTTGGTGATGCTGTCGCCGCTGGCAAACAAGGTCACGTCATGGCCCATCACCACGAGCTCCTCGGTGAGCGACGACACAACGCGCTCCGTGCCACCATAAAGCTTCGGCGGCACAGCTTCGAACAGCGGCGCGATCTGCGCGATACGCAAGGGGGCGATAGGCATAGGGGGGTGCCTCGGCTGCAATGGATGACGCGTCGGACCTTAGTGTCGAATTGTGGCAAAACAACGCAGACCAAGCCGGCGAATCAGCCCCCGTGCCAAATTGTGGCCGCATTGGCGATGCAGAGTATGGCTTCATGTCATGAAGTGACGATGCTCATGTCCGATCCCGGTGGCGCGCCCGACCTCACCTCCTACCGCCATCGCCCGATCGCCTTCCTGTGGCGCTACGTGGCGCAGAATCCGGCGGGCCATGCCGTGGTGCTGGGCGCCGTGGTGCTGGCGGTGGCGGCGTCCGTCACCACGCAATACGGCATGAAATCCCTGATCGACGCGGTGTCGAAAGGCCCCGGTGCGCAAGGTCTGGGCACGCATGGTATGGGCACGCAAGGCGGCGGCGACGTGTGGGCAGCGTTCGCGCTGCTGTGCGCGCTGATCACCGCCGACAATTTGATGTGGCGCGTGGGCTGCGGCATGGCGGCGTTCAGCTTCGTGCGCGTCACCGGCCAGGTGCGGCGCGACCTGTTCGCCCATCTCGCCGGGCACGCACCCTCCTATTACGCCGAACGCCTGCCGGGCACGCTGGCGGGCCGCGTCACCTCCACCGCGCAGGCCATGTTTCAAACCGAGAACGTGCTGAGCTGGAACGTGCTGCCGCCCTGCCTTGCCGTCGTCATCGCCATCGCCTTGATCTCCACCGTGCAGCCGATGATGGGGCTCGCGCTGGCCGGCATCGGTGCGTCGATGGCCCTCGTGATATTCCTGCTGGCCCGCAACGGCACGCCGCTGCACCGCGCCTACGCGCATGAAGCGGCGGCGGTGGACGGCGAACTCGTCGATGTCATCAGCAACATGGGCGTGGTGCGTGCCTTCGGGGCCACGTTCCGCGAGCAGTCCCGCTTCGGCGACCGCATGGCCACCGAAATGCGGGCACGCCGCCGCAGCCTCCTTTACATGGAGAAGCTGCGTCTGATCCACGCCGTGATGACAGCTGTGGTCACCGCGGGGCTACTGGGCTGGGGCATCACCATGTGGCAGGCCGGCACCGCCAGCGCCGGCGACCTGGTGCTGATCTGCTCGCTGGGCTTCACCATCCTGCACGGCACGCGCGACCTCGCGGTGGCGCTCGTCGAGCTCACGCAGAACATTGCCCGCATGGACGAAGCCCTGGGCGCGCTGCTCGTGCCGCACGACCTGACGGACCGCGCCGACGCCCAGAAGCTGATCGCCTTGCAAGGCGACGTGGTGTTCGCCGACGTCACCTTCGCCTATCCCGGTCGCAAGCCGGTGCTCGATCAATTCAGCCTGCGCATCCCCACCGGCCAGCGCGTGGGTCTGGTGGGCGCATCCGGTGCGGGAAAATCCACCGTGGTGTCGCTGCTGCAGCGCTTCCACGACGTGCAGTCCGGCCGCATTTCGGTCGATGGCCAGGATATCACGGGGATCACGCAGCAAAGCCTGCGCGACGCCATGGCCATCGTGCCGCAGGACATCTCGCTGTTTCACCGATCCGTCCTCGAGAACATCCGCTATGCCCGGCCCGACGCGTCAGACGACCAGGTGCTGGCGGCGGCCAACGTGGCGCGCTGCCGCGACTTCATCGAGGCACTGCCGGAGGGGTTCCACACCATGGTCGGCGACCGCGGCGCCAAACTCTCCGGCGGCCAGCGCCAACGCCTTGCCATCGCCCGCGCGCTGCTGAAGGACGCGCCGATCCTGCTGCTCGACGAAGCAACCTCCGCGCTCGACAGCGACAGCGAACACGCCATCCAGCACGCGCTCGACAATCTCATGCAGGGCCGCACCGTCATCGCCGTGGCGCACCGGCTGAGCACATTGCGCAATTTCGATCGCATCGTGGTGATGGAGGATGGCCGCGTGATCGACGACGGCTCGCCGGACGAGCTGTCGCAACGGCCGGGGCCTTATCGTGATTTGTTGCGCAAGCAGGTGGTGGAGGCTTAAGCAGTTCTTTTGTGAAAAAAAGAACCAAAAAACTTCATTCGCTTAGTTTTCCTAATGGATGAAAGTCTTTTTGCTTCTTTTTCTTCAGAAAAAGAAGAATCCTACCTTCCCCCATCCACCGACAATATCTGCCCGTTCACGAAAGCAGCCAGATCCGAGGCAAAGAAAATCACCCCGTTCGCAATGTCCTGCGCGGTCCCCAGCCGTTTCAGCGCAATGCGCGACACCAGGGCCTTCTGCCCCTCGGCACCGTAGGAATCCCATTGCGCCTCGGTGGCGGGATTGCTGAGAACGAACCCCGGCGCCACCGAATTCACCGTGATGCCGAACGCGCCCAGCTCGTGCGCCAACTGGCGCGTGAGACCGATCACGGCGTGCTTGGCGCTGCAATAAGCCTGAATGCCGGTCAGCGACGCCTGCAATCCGGCGCCGGAGCTGATGTTGACGATGCGCCCCGCGCCGTGGGCCTTCATGCCGGGTGCCGCCGCGCGCGACAGCACCATGGCGGCGTTGACGTTGATGTCGAACAGCCGGTCCCAATCCGCGTCGGGCACGTCCTCCAGCGGGTGCTGCGTCTGCCCGCCCACGCCGCCGGCGTTGTTGACCAGAATGTCCACCCGCCCGATCTTCTCGATCCACGCCGCACCCGCCTTGCGGTCGGTGAGGTCGACCAGGGCGGTGCCGATGTTCCGGCCGGCGGACGTGGTGGCCAGCCCGTCCGCCAGAATGTCGCAGCCATGCACGGTGGCGCCGAGATCGGCGAAGCTCTGCGCGATCACACGGCCAAAACCCTGCCCGGCGCCGCTCACGGCCACGGTCTTGCCGTCAAAACGAATATTCATGCGGCGAGCTCCAGAAGGTTTTGATCCACCATGGGCCGCGTGCCGGCCTCCACCTCGTGGATCATGCGAACCAGGCGGTCGATGGTGGGACACGCGAGGCCGTGCCGGGCGCCGATGGCCGAAATGGGCGCAATCTGGCTGTCGACCTCGGTCTGACGCTTGCGAACGGCGAGGTCGCGCCACACGCCGGAATGGGTCTTGGCGCTGCCGGCGTTGAACGCCACCATGGCGTCCACGCTGGCCTGCGCCTGGGCGAGGGTGGCCTGGGGTGTGAAGGCCTGCGGGTCGAAGCCGTTGAAGCCGCGCAGCCGGGCACCCTCCGCCAGGCCCACCGCAACCGCCTCGCCGCCCAGCCTGCGCCAAAGGCCGAGCAAGGCGGGGTTGCCCAGGCAGTGCGGGATGGAGGCCTGTCCCAGCGCCTGGGCGAACAGCATCGCGCCGTAGCCCATCTTGCCCCAAAGATAGCCCCAGATGTCCGGCGTGGAGATGGCGTTGGGCTCGAAATCCTGCATCGTGACCAGCAGGGATGCGAGCCGTTCGGTCATCGCGCCGTCAAGCTCGCCCAGCACCACGGCGGCGCGGTTGCCCAGCATCACCTCGCCGGGCGCCATCCAGTCGGCGCCGAAATTCACGAAGGCGCCGATGGTGCGCGCGCGACCCACGATGGCCTCGATCTCCAATTCGTTCAGGCCGTTCTGCAAGGAGAGCACGTAGCCGTCCGCACCCAGATGCGGGGCCAGGGCGGTGGCGGCCGCGTGGGTGTGGTGGGCCTTCACGCACAGGAAGATGCGGTCCCACACACCCGTCACCGCACCGGGCGTGAAAGCGGGCGCATGGGCCGTAAACGCCTCCACCGGCCCCACGATCCGAAGGCCGGAGGCGTTGATGGCGGCCACATGCGCGGCGTCGATGTCCACGAACGTGATGTCGTGGCCGGCGCGCGCCAGATAGGCGCCCACGGAGCCGCCGATGGCCCCGGCGCCCCAGATGAGAATGCTCACCATGCGTCCAACAGGCTCCGGGTCTCGCTCACGGCCACCTGCCAGATGGCCAGCATCTCATTGTCGGAGCGTTGGGTGCGGCCGCCGAAACTGCCGTCCTCCAGCATCTGCCGCGATTCGAAGGGCGGGAAGGTCTTCATCATGGCGGTGTCGACCATCGGCTTGTCCGCGTCCGCCGGCGTGGTGGGCAGGCGCGTCCAGGGGAAGTTCTCCATCCAGTTGGCGTGGCTGCCTTGCGGGTCCGTCGCCTGCACCGCCGCCCAGGTCTGCGGCGCGCGCCACCAATCGTGAAAGCGCACGCGGCAATCGGGATTGTCCATCATCCATTCCTGCGCCAGCGCCGCCGCCGGCTGGTTGCCGCCATGGCCGTTCACAATCAGGATCCGACGAAAGCCCGAGCGTTTCAGGCTGTCCAGCACATCGCGCACCAGCTCCACATAGGTCGAAACCCGCAGCGTCACGCTGCCTGGAAACGCCTGGAAATAAGGCGCAAGGCCGTAGGGCATCGAGGGATAGACCGGCACACCCAGCGGCTCGGCCGCCTCGACAGCCACGCGTTCGGACAAAATGGCATCGACCATCAGCGATAGGCCGCCATGTTGCTCGGTGCTGCCGAGCGGCAGGATGACGCGATCATCCGACCGGGTCCAATCCTCGATCATCCGCCAATCCATGTCCGCTACGCGCATGTGGCCACTCCCGTCGGCGTTCCAGGCGGCGAGCGTGCCACGGAACCCGCAGAAGGCAAATGCGCCGGCCGGTCAGTGTTGCAGCGAGACCATCACATCGCAGTTCGAACGTCCCATCATCAGGCAGTCCTCGATCGCGGAGGCGGCGTGCAGGCGTTTGACCAGGAACAGGCTGGCGACCACGATGGCCAGTATGAGCACGAGCGCGAGCAGGCCGGAGGTCTGACGGTCGGCGTCGTCGCGTTCGGCATCGGATCGGCGAAAGCTCAGGCGGTACAGGGGGGCCATGAACGGGGCACCTTCTTCTACGCTGGCATTACAATCCCTCAATGAAGGCGATTCAAGCTAAGTTTGATTTGCATGTCGGCTCAGACCTTCACGATTGAGTGTCGGCTTGTGGCCTGTCCCCTCCGGCGGCCAGATTGGCGTGATGTTGTTCATCCAGGCCCTTCCGCTGTTCGCCCTCGTGGCCCTGCTCGCCACCGGCCGGGCAGGGCCGTTCCTGTCATGCGTGGCGGCCATGGCGCTGGCGCTGCCGGCGGCCTGGCTGCACGTGGGCGGCGGCGGCATGGCGGCGTTTCTGTCGGGCAGCCTGGCGCAGGGGCTTTGGCTGGCGGTGATCCCGGTGGGCATCATCTCGGGCGGCCTGGTGTTTCATGCAGCCGTCAGCCATCGCGCCACAGCCCGCCCGCAGCCGACCCCGGTGGCGCCCGCGCATCGGCTGTTCACCGCGGCGTTTCTGCTGGGGCCGTTCGCCGAAGCGGTCACGGGGTTCGGCGTGGGCACCGTGTTCGCCATCGGCGCGGTGCGGGCGGCGGGCGTGGCGGGGGCGTCCGCCGCGGCGATCGGGCTGATGGCGCAGACGATCATTCCCTGGGGCGGCCTGGGCCCCGGCACCGCGATCGGCGCGGCCCTGGCAGGGATCGACCCGCAAGACCTGGCGACGCGCAATGCCTGGCTGCTGGCACCCACGCTGCTGCTGCTCTTGCCGCTGTTCTGGTGGTGGTGCGCCCGCGACGGGGTGCGCGTGGCATGGGCCACCCGACTGTCACAGATCGTGTGGGTGGCGGCGGTGGGCTCGCTGCTCGTGCTCGGCCACCAAATTCTGCCGTGGCAGCTATGCGGACTGCTCGCCACCGGCACGGTGCTGTCGGTGCGCCTGCTCGCGGCGAACCCACCGCGATCGTGGGCGGACTGGCGGCGGATCTCCGAAGCGGCGGGGCCTTATCTGCTGCTGACCGGCCTGCTCCTCGCAAGCCAGCTTTGGGCGCATCCGCCATTCATGCGCCCGTTCAACGATCTTCCGGCATTGCCACTCAACCACGCGATGGTCTCGATCTGGCTGGCGGCCGGGATCATGACCCTGCTGGGCGGCCATGGCGCGCGTTTCGTGGGCACCGCCCTGGCGCGCGCGCGCAGGCCCGCCATCGCGCTGCTGGGTTTCGTGGTGCTGGCGCGCGTGCTGTCCAATGCCGGGGTGCCGGTGGCGCTGGCCCACGCGCTGGTGGAAGGTCTCGGCAAGGCGGCACCCTTCGCGTCACCCGTGCTGGCCGTGGTGTCGGGCTTCTTCGCGGGCACCAACGTGGGCGGCAACGCGGCGATGATGCCGCTGCAGGCCGCCCTCGGCCGCGCCGCGGGCCTGGGTGCCACCGTGCTGCCGGCGGTGCAGAACGGCACGCTGGCGCTGGTGATCTCGCCCCAGCTCATCGCGGTGGCGGCGGGGCTGGTGGGTGGAAAGGTGACGCCCGCGGCAATCTGGCGGATCATGTGGCCGGTGGCGGGGATCGCGCTGCTGGTGGGTATCGCCTCGATCATGATCGGATAATCCTATGCATCGCACAGCCCAGGCGCACCTGTCGCGCACATGCCCGAAATTCAGGATGCTCGTCAAGCGCATCGGGCCGCGCGTGGAAAAGCCGGATGACGGGCGATCGCCCTACGCCAAGCTGGTGCGCGCCATCGCCCATCAGCAGTTGCACGGCCGCGCGGCCGAGACGATCTTCGCCCGGTTCCTGGCGCTGTTCCCAGACCACGACTTCCCGCCCCCCGCGCTCATTCTCGAACAGCCGGACGCAGCGCTGCGTGCCACCGGGTTCAGCCAGGCCAAGGTGGCCGCCATCCGCGACATCGCGCTCAAAACCGCCGAGGGCGTCGTGCCGGACCATGACGAGATGGCGCGGCTGGACGACGACACGCTGATCGCCCGTCTCGTCACCATACGCGGCGTGGGCCGCTGGACGGTGGAGATGCTGCTGATGGATGCCGGGCGGCCGGATATCCTGCCGGTGGACGATTTCGGCGTGCGCGAAGGCTACCGGTTGATCCACGGCCTGGCGGTGCAGCCCAAACCCAAGGCGTTGGCCGAACTCGGCCTGCCATGGGCGCCGTTTCGCAGCACCGCCGCCTGGTATCTGTGGCGCGCGGCCGACGAAGGCAAGAAGATCAGGCCGATCCTTCCACCAGCGCCGGCAGCAGGTCCGGCAGGCGCTGCCTGACCTGAAAGAACCCCTTGGTGGCGTGCGGCCAGATGGCCTCGTCCCAGGGCCGCCGAACACGCAGCAATCCCAGGCCGGAAAGGGCGGATGCCGTAGGGCCCACCGGCGCCCAGGGCGTGACCACCGGGCCCTTTTGCGCCTGCACCCAACCCGCCACCTCATCCGGCGCCAGAAACGTCACGTCGCGTCCGGCGCGCGCCACCATGTCCTGCGTCGCCGCCGCGGTGAACGCGCGCACCGGATCGGCACCGTCGGCGGTGGTGAAGATAGCCACCTCCCCCGCCGCCGGGGGGATGGCAAAACACAGGTCCTCGTCATGCAGCAGCACCGAAGCCGGAACGCCGGGCAGCGGGTCCGCCGGTGCCAGTCTCACCCGCGTGTGCTCGGTCTGCTCCGTCAGACAGTCCGGCGCCTCGTCCAGCTGCCCCCTGGGATCGAACCGACCCTCCGTGTAGCGGGCGATGTTGTCTGCGCGCGCCACGTAGTGCTTGCCGCGCGTGTGCAGCCCCGCCACCCAGCGCCACGACAACGTGTTGCTGGCGGGGTCGCCGTCGAGCAGATGGCGCATGAAGAACGCGGCACCCAACGCCCAGGGCAGCCGCAACGTGAAGATCCAGATGCTGGCGAACCACATGCGGGTGTGGTTGTGCAGCCAGTTGTCGGCCACCAGGGATTGGGCCCAGGCGTCGAACCCATCGATGCCGGTGCGCCCTTCGCAGGCATCGTGATAAACCCGGCGCAGCCCACTTTCGGTGGCAAGCCGGTTCTCGGCGTGGCGATGCTGGTCGAGATAATCCGTCCACACCGAGGGGTGCTGTTCCAGCCAGCCCTTGAAATAGCCGCGCCAGGCGACCTCGTGGATGAATTTTTCGGCCGCCCCGCGATGGGTCGTCATCGCAACACCCACCACCTCCGCCTCGGTGATCAGGCGGCGGCGCAGATACGGCGACAGCATGGACACGGCGTTGCGTTCGAAGTCGCCTGGATCGGTATTGCGGCCGTTCGCGTAGGCGAGGCCCATATGCGGGGTGAAGGCTTCAAGGCGGGCAAGGCCGGCTTGCCGGGTCGGCGGAAAAACTGTCATTGCCTCCAGATGGGTCAGGAGACGAAACTGTCCACCAGCGACAGAAATCCTTCGGGGTTGTCGGCGTGCAGCCAATGGCCGGCATTCTTCAGCACGGCGAAGCGGGCGGCGGGGAACATGGCGCGGATGATCGGCCGGTGCTCGGGCTGGATATAATCCGAGCGCGCGCCGGAGACGAACAGCGCGGGGCCAAGATACGCGTTCTCGTCCAGCTCCGGCCAGCCTTCCAGCACGTGCAGCCCGGCGGCGATGGCGTCCAGCCCGATGCGCCAGCCCGGCGTGCTGCCGAAACGCAGGTTCTGCAGCAGAAACGCCCGGATGGCGGGGCTTTCCACCGCGGCGGACAGAGCCTGGTCGGCGGCCACCCGGGTCAGGTCTGCGGACAGGCGCATGGCCGACATCGCCTGGGCGTAGGCGCGAAACACCGGCGGATACGTCACGGGCGCGATATCGGCCACCATCAGGCGGGCGATGGCGCCGGGGGCTTCGAGTGCCGCGGCCATGGCCACCTTGCCGCCCATGGAATGGCCGATCAGCGCGCAGGGCAGCGCGTTGCGCGCGCGCAGGGTCTCAAGCACGTCCTCCGCCATGGCGGGATACGACATATACGGCGCGTGCGGGCTGGCGCCGTGGTTGCGCAGGTCCAGCGAGATCACGCGATGTCGCTCGGCCAGGCGCTTTTGCACCGTGCCGAAATTCGCCGCCGCGCCGAACAGGCCGTGCAACAGGGCCACCGGCTGGCCGGAGCCGAGTTCGGTCCCGGCGAGGATCACGCGGCGACGTCGAGCATGATCTTGCCGATATGGCTGCCCTCTTCCATCAGCCGATGCGCGTCGGCGGCGTCCGCCAGCTTGAACACGCGATGAATGACCGGCAGGCACAGGCCTTCCTCCAGCAGCGGCCACACATGATCGAACACCGCCTTGGCGATCACACCCTTTTGGGCGGCGCTGCGGGCGCGCAGCGTGGAGCCGGTGAGCGTGAGGCGGCGCATCATGATCGGCAGCAGGTCGAACTCGCCGACGCGCGAGCCATGCAGGAAGGCAATCTGCACCAGCCGCCCGTCCGGCGCGAGGCAGCGGAGGTTGCGCGCGAAATAGGGGGCGCCGACCATGTCCAGCACCACGTCCACCCCGCGCTTGTCGGTCAGCGCGCGGATGGCGTCGCCGAAATCCTCCTCGTGATAGTTGATGACGGCGGTGGCGCCGAGCGCCAGGCACGCGTCACGCTTCGCGGCGGTGCCCACGGTGGCGTAGGTGGTGGCGCCGAACGCATGGGCCAGCTGCAAGGCGGTGACGCCGATTCCCGAGCTGCCGCCATGGATCAGCACGCTGTCGCCGCGTTGCAGGCGCCCGAGCGTGAACAGGTTGGCCCAGACGGTGAAATAGGTCTCCGGAATGGCCGCGGCCTGCACGGCATTCAGTCCCCGGGGCCAGGGCAGCGTCTGCGACTGCGCGGCGGTGACGTATTCGGCGTAGGCGCCCCCGTTGGTCAGCGCCACCACCTTGTCGCCCACAGCGAACTGCGTGACCTCGGAGCCGACGGCCACCACCTCGCCGGAGGCTTCGAGGCCGAGCCCCGGATGGGCGCCGGGCGGCGGGGGATAGGCGCCGGAGCGTTGCAGCACATCCGGCCGGTTCACGCCGGCAGCGGCCACGCGGATCAACACCTCCAAGGCGTCGGGCACCGGCAGGGGCGCCTGGGCCGCGATCATCGTTTCCGGGCCGCCGGAGGTATGGGTGATCATCGTCATCACCGCGGGCAGGGCATCGGGGGGCGGCATCGGCGTGTCCTTTGAAGATCCGGGTCTTGGCGCGTTGATCAATCCAACGCCCGCCGCATAGCGTCAAGGGTTGCGGGACCGCGCGGCGCGCCACGTGATGTTGAACGAAAGGGTGGACCAAAGGCTGCATATCACGGCACAAACCGACGCATCGCGGACCGTGACATGGATTGGTTGAATTGAAGCGTATCAGGCGTCCCACGGCATGAAGCCAAACAGCAACGATGTCGGCTGGACCGAGGAGCAGCGGCTCGCCGCGCTTTACCGGTATGAAATCCTCGATACGCCGGCGGAGCAGGCCTACGACGATTTCGTGAAGCTGGCGCGTTCGATCTGCAACACCAGCATCGCGATGATCACCCTGGTGGACGCCGACCGCCAGTGGTTCAAGGCCGAGAGCGGCCTCCGGCTGCCACAGACGGGCCTGAATATCTCGATCTGCGCGCATGCCATTCGGCAACGCGAGATTTTCACGGTGCCGGACACCGCGCTGGACCCGCGTTTTGCCGACAGTCCGCTCACGCGCCCGCCCACCAGCATGCGGTTCTACGCCGGCGCGGTGCTGGAAACACCGGAAGGCCTGCCGCTGGGCACGCTGTGCGTGCTCGATTCCGCGCCGCGCCCGGGAGGGCTGACCGCAGACCAATCCGAGATGTTGAAGGCTTTGGCGCGCCAGGTGATGACGCAGATGGAGCTGCGTCATGCGTTGACCGCAAAGATGCGCGCGGAAGCGGCGCTGTCGGCGGCATCACAGACGAATGCCGATATCCTGGCCAGCATCGACGATCCGTTCTTCGCCTTTGACGCCGATTTCAACGTGGTGTTCGGCAATGCGGAATTCGCCCGGATGCTCGGCCATGCCGGACAGAATCTTCTCGGCCGGAGCTACTTCGATCTCACCGCGCATCTCGCGGATTATCACCTCTCCGATGGCATGACTCTGATGCGCCGCGTGATGGAGGACCGCATCTCGACGCGACGCGAAATCACCAGCCGGGGCCATGGCTACAGCTGGATCGACATCGCGGTGTATCCCACGTCCAACGGCGGGATCGCCGTCTACGTGCGCAACATCGCCGAGCGCAAGCGGCTGGAGGCGGAATTGGCGGCGGCGTTGCGGCGTTCCGGCGAGCAGGTGGCCGAGAAGGAGCTGCTGATGCTGGAGACCCATCACCGGGTGAAGAACAGCCTGCAGATGGTGCAAAGCCTTCTCACCCTGCAGTCGCGCAACATCGCCGACCCCGAGACAGCCCGAAAAGTGGTGGAAAGCGCCGCGCGGGTGCGCATCTTCGGCGCCTTGCACGAAACGCTCTACCGTGTGGCAGACGGCACCCATGTAGACATGGCGGCCTACCTCGCGATCATCGTCACCGATCTCAATTCCGGCATGGGGGCCACGCTGGTGGCCCGGCCGGTCGTTCTGGACGCCGAGACGCTGCGCTGGCCGTCCGCCGATGTCGCGATCGTGGGGCTGGTGGTGACGGAGCTCGTGACCAACGCGTTGAAATACGGGCTGGGCGTGGTGCGGATCAAGCTGCGCGCCCCTCTCGATCACGGCGGCGACGCCATTCTGACAGTGACCGACGAGGGCGTGTCGCTCCCGGCGGATTTCGATCCGGCGAAGACCACCGGCATGGGGATGCGCCTGGTGTCACGCCTGCTGCGCGACCGCGGCGGGCGTCTGGTGGTCGATCGGACCTGCGCCACCACCAGCTTTCAGGTCACGCTCGACGCGCAGAGCGCTGCCACGTTCGGCACCTGACACGCGCGGGCCAGACCGTCAGGCCAAGCAACGTTAGAGCGTGATGATTTTGAGTAGAAGCAAAATCATCACGCTCTACTCTTGTTTGATCGATCATGTTTATGCGTTCGGGTTAATCAACCCAAACGCATCATGATCTAGAGCCTGATGATTTTGAGTAGACAAAATATCAGGCTCTAACTTGTTGTTATATCCGTCATGTTTATCCGCTTGGGTGAAGCAACCCAAACGCATCAGGATCTAGCTCGGCGGCGGCAGCGGCGGCAGGCCGCTCTGGGCCGGCGGCGGAAGGCCGGCGGGATAGGGCGGCGGCACATTGTTCTGGAATGACGACGCAGGCAACGGCATCGGCATCGGCTCCGGCTGTGATTGTGATTGTGGCTGTGATTGTGGCTGGACCGCAAAAGGCTGCGTCGGCACGATGGAAGCCGGCACGACCGGCGACGGTGCGGCGCTCGCGAACGGCTGGGTGGGGTTCTGCGATGCCAGGCGCGCCCGGCAATCGTTGAACGAGTCGATTGCCCGGCCGCTCCCGGACAGGCCGCCGGTCCATGCCGGCTCGTTGCCGCTCGCAAACAGAATTCGGATCTGCGAGCCCTGCCGCAACGCGCGCATGAACGGCACCGAGCGATCGAAGCTCATGCGCGAAACCACACGCTTGCTTCCGCCGATGCCGCGTGACGGCACAGGCGTGTCGCGATCGAATTGAACCTGCAAGTCGATTTCGGTATTGGGCGGGATGGACCAACTTTCCTTCTGCAGCGACAGATCGATGCCGCCATCCGCCGCATACTGTGAAATGTCGATCCGCCGCCCGTCTCCACCAACGGTCACAACGCCGCACACCGGCCGCTGTTCGGCGTCCGTGCCGCCATAGCTCGACCATAGCCCGGCACTGTAAAGCGTGCGGGTTTCGGCATGCGCCAATGTCGGCGCGACGCAGACCGCCGCGATTGATGCCGACACGGCCATGAGCCCGGTTGCGATCGCCCGCTTCAAACATGTCATGTCGTCATCCCTGCCCCATCCCGAAAGCCGCGACACTCGCGGCGGCCTGCAATGTTCTGCCTCGGGAGCCAGACGGCCCCGATGCCTGCCGATCAATAGCGATACGGACTCTGCTGCGGCGGCGCCTGGTAATACGTGGGCGGCGGCGCCTGGTAATAGGTGGGCGGCGGCGGCGTGGGCGTTGTGGCCGCCCCACCGACGGCACCGACGGCACCGCCGAGCAAGGCCCCGGCCAGCGCGCCGCGACCGCCCCCCGCGAGCCCACCGATGGCGGCCCCGGCGCCGGCGCCGATGGCCCCGCCGCCGAGCGCGCGCTGCCCGGGATCATACGGGTTCGTGCAGGCGGAAAGCGCGCCGCAGGTGACCAAGGCAAGCGCCGCAGTGCGGAGAAGTTTCATTGTTGTCATCCTAATAACCGCGGGCATCCCACCGGCGGTCGGTCCAATATGTCCAGCCAATCCGTGTCGTTCACTCTGAGGCATCTGGGTTAACAAAATCCAAACACGTCAGCGTTTACCGGAGCGGAATGTTCACACCCAAATTGATGCTCGGCGCCACGTACACGGGCGCCGGATAGTAAGGCTGCGGGCGATACACCACGGGCGGCGGCGCGTAATACACCGGCGGCGGGGCATAGACGGGCGGCGCGTAATAAACCGGTGGCGGCGCATAAGCCGGGCGGAACACCAGCCGAGGCCCGCCCCAACCGTAAGGACGACCGTCCCGCCTGTCGTTGCCGTGCCAGCTTTCGTGCCCGCGATAGCCTTCGCCACCGCGCCAATGATCGCCGTCATGGCGCCACTCGTCCGCCTGCGCCGCCATTGGAACCAAGAGAGTGGCGCCCAGAAGTGCTGCGCCGAGAAAAATCGACCGTTTCATCTTCCTGCTCCTTCAACACCATAATAACGGGTGCCGAATGAATTCGTTGCATCCAGACCAGACCGGGGCTCCTGAAGGCACCGCGAACGACATCAGAACGATCGCGCCACAACACCCGGACCGCCGTTGATCACTTTGAGAATCTAGCGGACAATTGCGGCGAAAAACCGACACGCCAGCGAGGTTGCCGGTTTGTAACGCCCGGCACGACCCTAGGAACGCAGGCCATGGATGCCGGGCAACGATGCAACACGCATAACCCAGCCCGCCACGCCCGGCACACGCGCCAGGTCGAAATCCCCTTCGTGCGCGACATGGGTGTAGGCGTAGAGCGCGAGGTCGGCGATGGTGGGGCCGCCATCAACCAGGAAGTCGTGGCCACACAGGCGCTGCTCCATGATGTCGAGCGCCTTGTTGCCGCGGGTGGCGCAAACGGCCAGCCGCTCGGCCTGGGAGACGCGTTGGTTGCGATAGGTGATGAGATTGCGGGCCACGGCGATGTAGGGCTCGTGGCTGTATTGCTCCCAGAACAGCCATTGCAGCACGCGGGTGCGCAACAGCCCGGCTGGGGGAAGCCAGGGCGTCGCTTCGGCAAAATGCGCCAGGATGGCGTTGGACTGGGTGAGAACCGCACCGTCTTCCAGCACCACCACCGGCACTTCACCTTGCGCATTCAGCGCCAGAAAGGCCGGGGTGGCGGTATCGCCCCGGGTGGTGTCGGTTTCGATCCATTCGAATGCGTGCCCGGTGAGGCCGAGGATCTGGGCGGCCTTCCAGCAATTGCCGGAGACCGCCATGCCGTAGACCTTGATCATCGCGTGCGCTCCTGCTGTGCCCACATGCCGTCTGCGCCCGAACTCTGGTGCCGCATCGCCATCACGCGAAGTTCGCCTTAAGCTTTGCACCCATGCAAGAACTCTCTGCCGATCCGGATCCCATCACCGCCGAATTGTTTCGCAACGCCATCGTCGCACTCGGCGACGAAATGGCGCTCACGATCTATCGCGCCGCATACTCCGGCGTGCTGAAGAACATCATGGATTACAGCACCGCGATCTGCGACGCGCGGGGACGCCTGGTGGCGCAGGGGCTCTCCTTGCCCGGGCACCTGGCCTCGATCCCGCAGGCATTGCAGGCCTGTCTGCGGCATTTCGGCGACGATATCGCCCCCGGCGACATCCTCATCATGAACGACCCCTATGAGGGCGGCATGCACCTGCCGGACATCTTCATCTTCCGCCCGTTCTTCGCCGAGGGAGAAAACCGTGCTTTGGCCTGGGCCACCACGGTCTGCCACCACACCGATGTCGGCGGCCGGGTGCCTGGCTCCAACGCGTCCGACAGCACCGAGATCTTTGCCGAGGGGCTGCGCATCCCGCCGCTGAAGTTCCACGACGCCGGCGTGCCCAATGCCACCCTGATCCGGATCATCGAGCGCAACGTGCGGCTGCCGGCGCGGGTGATGGGCGATCTCCGGGCCCAGCTCGCCGCCTGCGAAATTGCCGTGCGCGGGCTGGAAGACCTGCAACGCCGGCATGGCCCTGCCCTCCTCCGCCGCCTGCTGGACGAGACGATGGACCATTCCGAACGGCTGACGCGCCACTGCCTGTCCCTGCTGGCCGACGGCGAGGCGACCTTCACCGACTGGATCGACGACGACCAGATCGACGCCGGTGTGCCGATCAAGCTCGTCTGCACCGTGCGAAAATCGGGCGACCGGATGGTGTTCGACTGGACGGGGTCGAGCCCGCAGGTGAAAGGCGCCATCAACAACACCTGGAGCTACACGGCCGGCGCCAGCTACTGCGCGGCGAAATGCGTGCTGGCGATCAACATGGCCAACAACGACGGCGTGTTCCGCGCCATCGAGGTGATCGCTCCGCCCGGCACCATCACCAACGCCCTGCCCCCTGCGGCCTGCGCCGCGCGCGGGCTCACCGGGTTTCGCGCGGCGGACTGCGCGTTCGGCGCCCTCGCCCAGCTTTATCCCCAGCTGGTGTTCGCAGCGTCCGACGGCGGCAACACCGGCATCACCATCGGCGGGATCGACGCGAACCGCGCACCCTTCATCTATGTCGATTTTCTGTCCGGCGCCTGGGGCGGCCGGCCCACGCGCGATGGGCTCGACGGCAACACCAACATGTTCGCCAACATGGCGAGCTTCTCCATCGAGGTGATAGAGGCGGAAAACCCGCTGGAGGTGCTGGATTACGAAATGGTGCCGGACACCGGCGGGCCTGGCCTGTATCGCGGCGGGGTCAGCCTGCGGCGAACATGGCGGATGCTGGCGACGGAGGGGATCCTCCAGGTGCGATCGGACCGCGCGACGCATCGGCCTTACGGGCTGCAAGGCGGCGGCCCCGGCGCGCCCAGCCATAACTGCCTCAACCCCGGGGCAAACCAGCAGGATCTGGCGGCGAAGCTCACCATGACGCTGCGCGAAGGCCAGGTGTTCCGCCACGATCTGCCCGGCGCCGGCGGCTGGGGCGACCCGCTCGCACGGCCGCTCGACGCGGTGGCGCAAGACCTGCTGGCCGGCAAGGTCACACCCCAGGGCGCGCTGCGCGACTACGGGGTGGTGGTGCGGGCGGATGGCACGCCGGACGAAGCGGCCAGCCTCGCACGACGCGCTGCGGAGCGCCGCCAGCGGCCCCCCACGCCCAGCCCGGCCTGGCACCCGCTCGACGGCCGGGGCGTATAGCGATGCGAATCGGGATCGATATCGGCGGCACCTTCACCGACCTCGTGGCAATCGACCGCGACGGCGGGGTACGCACGGTCAAAACACCTTCCACACCGCAAGACTACGCCATCGGCATCGCCCGCGGGCTGCATGACCTGCTCGGCGCGGAGGTGACAGCGATCGACGAATTGCTGCACGCCACCACCATCGGGTCCAACACCATCCTCGAGCACAAGATCGCCAAAACGGCGCTGATCACCACGCTTGGGTTCCGCGATGTGCTGGAGATCCGGGACCTCCGGATGCCGCGCCTTTACGACATCAACTGGACCAAGCCGGAGCCGCTCGTGCCGCGGCATCTGCGGTTCGAGGTGGCGGAACGGATGCGACCCGACGGCAGCGTCTCGATCGCGCTCGACGATGCGAGCGTGGCCGCGGCGATCGACGCGCTGGAGGCCCACGGCGTGCAAAGCGTGGCGATCTGCCTTTTGCACAGCTACGCCAACCCCGCGCATGAGGTGGCCGTGGCGCAAGCCGTGCGGGCCCGCCTGGCCACCATCGCCATCAGCCTCAGCCACGAGATCCTGCCGGAGATCAAGGAATACCCGCGCACGTCCACCACCGTGGTGAACGCCGCCATCCAGCCGGTGGTGCGGGCCTATCTACATTCGCTGCGCACGCGGCTGGACGAGATCGGCGTGGCGGCGCCGGTCCGGCTGATGCAGTCCAACGGCGGGCTCGCCTCGGCCCGCCATGCCGGGGACTATCCGGCGCAGATCGTGGAATCCGGCCCGGCGGCGGGGGTTGTGGGCGCCGCGGTGCTGGCCACCCGGCTGGGCGAGGCGCAGGTGATCACGTTCGACATGGGCGGCACCACCGCCAAGGCCGGGCTGGTGGAGCACGGCCAGGTGATGCGGGCCGAGGCGATGGAGGTGGGTGGCGGCGTGATGGCCGGCGCGCGACTTCTGGTGGGCGGCGGCTACATGCTGAAACTCCCGGCCATCGACCTCGCCGAGGTCGGCGCCGGCGGTGGCTCCATCTGCCGGATCGACCCCGGCGGGGCGCCGAAGGTGGGGCCGCAATCGGCTGGCGCCGATCCGGGGCCGGTGTGCTACGGGCGCGGCGGCACCCAGCCCACGATCACCGACTGCAACGTGGCGCTGGGCTATCTCGATCCGGCGGGGCTGGCCGGCGGCAGCCTGCGGCTGGACAGGGATGCCGCGTGGGCTTGCATCGACGAACATCTGGCGCGGCCGATGCGGCTTTCCGTGCCGGAAGCGGCGCGCGGCATGCTGACGATCGCCGCCGCCACGATGATGCGGGCCATCCGCTCGGTGAGCGTGGAGCGCGGGCGCGACATCAGGTCGTGCGCCATGATGGCGTTCGGCGGCAACGGGCCGCTGTTCGCCGCCTCCATCGCCCGCGAACTCGGGATCGCGCGCGTGATCATTCCGCCGATGCCGGGCCTGTTCAGCGCGTTCGGCCTGTTGCTGGCCGATACCGAGCATCACGTCTCACGCTCGTTTCGCACGCGCGTCGACACGGCATCGGTCTCGGCCCTGGAACGGCTGGTGCGCGAGATGCGTGACACGGGTGCCGGGCGGCTCGCGGCGGATGGGTTCGCCTCGGCCCGCCAGCGCATGCAGTTCACCGCGATGGCGCGCTATGTCGGGCAATCCAGCGAGATACCGGTGCCGTTGGGCGATCTCAGCGCGGCCGCCATGCTGCACGCGCTGCCAGACGCGTTCGGCGCGGCGCATGCGAAAACCTACGGGTTTCGCGCCCCGCCGGGGGAGCTCGTTGAAATGACGAGCCTGGCCCTTCTCGCCCGCGGCCTGGCCGACACGCCGCGGCTGCCGGACAGCATGACGCCGCCGCCGGGTGCTGAGGAAAGCGTGCGCGACGTGTGGTATCCGGGCACCGGCTGGGTGGCCACGCCCGTGATCTGTCGCGCCGGGCTGCAAAAGACGCCGCGCGCGGGCCCGCTGATCATCGGCGAATACGATGCAACGTGTCTGGTGCCGCCCGGAAGCACGGCGCGGCGCTGCGATTTTGGCACCATCGTGCTCGCGCTGACGCAAGAGTGATCGCTTACTTAAAATCAGTTTACGGTGTAAGATGGGCGGAGTGCATCCGGCAGTCTATGCACAGCATATAGTGATCGGAGATCGCGCATGTTCAACCTGGTTTTCAGTCGCCGCTTCGCGATGGCGCACCGGTTGATTTCCGGCAATTCCGAAAAATGCGCAACGCCGCATGGTCATAACGAATTCGTCACCGTCCGGCTGATGGCCACCCAGCCCAGTCGGTTGGACGGCCATATGAACATGGTGGAGCCGTTCGAGCGCGCGAAGGCCGCCTGGCATCGCTGGGTGGACAATCACGTGGACCACGCCTTCCAGCTGTCGGACCGCGACACGCTGATCGATTGGTTCCGCCTCCACGAACCGCATCGGCTGACGCGGATACTGGTGACACCCGGAGACCCCACCACCGAGGTTCTGGCGTGCTGCATGATGGCCAAGCTGAATGCGCTGCTGGTGGATGACGGCGCGCGCCTGATCTGCACCGAGATCGAGGTGCAGGAAACCCCCACCAACACCGTGCGCTTCACCGGCGACCCCTTGCCGATGCTGCCGCCCGGCGCGCAGTGGTGGACGCGCGCCGATATGAGCATCAACGATCTGGTGGCCGAAGAATCGGCAAGCGTGGGGCGGAACGTGTTGTTGCCCGCGATTTAATACAAGAATCTTCTTTTTCTGAAGAAAAAGAAGCAAAAAGACTTTCATCATAAGAATGAAGTTTTTTGGTTCTTTTGTTCACAAAAGAACGTCTTAAATTTTGCTTTTGCACTGCAAACCACCTCCCATACCCCCCAGCCGATGACAGCGCACACGCCTGGCCGCGTTGTGCCGGTCCAGGCGTTGGGCTACTCACGAGGCAGAGGGGGACACATGCCATGTCCGAGCAGAAACAACTCATCGACACCCAGCACTCCGTAACCCCCGTGGTTCTGGACGCCATGCAGGAGGGCCCCGAGCGCCTGCGCGTGGTCATGTCGGCGTTCGTGCGCCACATGCACGCCTTCATGCGCGAGGTCCGGCCCAGCGAGGCGGAGTTCGACCAGGGCATCCAGTTCCTCAACGCCATCGGCGCCGCCACCAGCGACACCCACAACGAAGGCACGATCTTCGCCGACATCCTGGGCGTGTCCACCCTGTCGTGCATGCTGAACAACGGCGACGGCGGGCCCACGGAATCAGCCGCCGCCCTGCTCGGCCCGTTCTGGCGCCTCAACCAGCCGCGCACCGAAAACGGCGGATCGATCATCCGCTCGCCCACGCCGGGCCCGGCCTTGTTCGCGAAATGCCGTATCACCGATCCCCAGGGAAACCCGATCCCGGGCGTGGACGTCGATGTGTGGCACGCCTCCACCGTGGGCATGTACGACATCCAGGACCCGGGCCAGGCCGACATGAACCTGCGCGGCAAATTCACCACCGATGCCGATGGCGCCTTCTGGTTCCGCTCGGTGCGGCCGGTGGGATACCCGATCCCCACGCACGGCCCCAGCGGCGTGCTACTCGCCGCCCAGAACCGGCTGCCGATGCGCCCGGCACATCTGCACTTCCTCGCGTTCCGCGAAGGCTACCGCACGCTGATCAGCCAGATCTTCGTCAGCGACGACGAGAATCTGGCGCGCGACGTCACCTTCGGCGTGACGAAATATCTGATCGGCCAGTTCGAGCGCCACACCGACACGCCGCCGGCCAGCGACGTGGTGGGGCCGTGGTACAGCATGACGCACACGCTGGTGATGACACCGGGGCATGCGGAACTCCCGCATCCGCCGATCGCGTAATTCCCTCTCTGTCGAAAGTTCCCTGTATGGCGCACGCTGTTTCGCTGAAGGACAAGGTTTGCGTCATCGTGGGGGGCGCCGGTGGTATTGGCGCCGCCGCGGCCCGGATGTTCGCCGAAGCCGGCGCGCATGTGGTCATCACCCATCGCGGCGACGCTGGGGGCGAGACCACGAAGGGCGACGCGGCGGTGGCGGTGCTGGCCACGCTCAGCGGCGCCGGGCATTCCGCGTTCGCCGCCGATGTCGGCGACAGCACCACGCTGTCGGCGCTGCGCGATTTCGTGGAGCGCACCTACGGCCGCTGCGACGTGCTGATCAACACGGCCGGCTACACCAAGCCCATCGCGCATGCCGACCTCGACGCGCTGACCGACGAGATTATCGACGACATGTTTCGCATCAACTGGCGCGGGCAGTTCGCCGCCGTGCGCGCGTTCGCACCGCTGCTGAAAGCGTCAGGCCAGGGCTTGATCGTCTCGGTTTCCTCCATCGCCGGCATGAACGGCGCAGGGTCGTCCATCGTCTATGGCGCCACCAAGGCGGGCATCGATGTGATGACGAAATCGCTGGCACGCGCGCTCGCGCCGGAGGTACGGGTACTGGGGGTATCGCCAGGGGTGGTGGCCACCGGGTTCGTGCCGGGGCGCGGGGCCGAGTTCAACGCCAAAACGGCGTCCACCACGCCGCTGCGCCGGGTGGCCCAGGCCGATGACGTGGCATCAGCGATCCTGGCCTGCGCAACCCACCTCACCTTCTCCACCGGCACCACCATCGTCGTCGATGGCGGCCGCTCGCTTTAAGGGCATTTGATTTATGCGTTCTCCGCTCAACAAGGTCTTCATCACCTGTGCCGTGACGGGCAACCTGACCACGCCGGATCAAACGCCGCATCTGCCGATCACCCCCGAGCAGATCGCCGACGCGTGCCTGGGCGCCGCCGAGGCCGGGGCCGCCATCACCCATATCCACGTGCGCGACCCCGCCACCGGGGCGCCTTCGATGGAGATCGAATACTATCAGGACGTGGTGGCGCGGATCCGCAAGCTGAACACGCAGCTCATCCTCAACATCACCACCGGCCCGGGCGGCCGGTTTGTGCCGGACCATGACGAGCCCCGCATGTTCGGCCCCGGCACCACGTTGATGAACCCGGAAAAGCGGGCGGCGCATATCGCGATCCTGAAACCCGAAATCGCGACGCTCGACCTCAACACCATGAACTCCGGCAAGCAGGTGGTGATCAACACGCCCGGCAATGCGCGCAGGATGGCAAAGGTGATCACCGAGGCCGGCGTGAAGCCGGAGATCGAGCTGTTCGACAGCGGCGACATCGCCATGATGCTCGATATGGTCAAGGACGGAACGCTGACCGGCCCGCTGCTGACCAGCTTCGTGATGGGCGTGCCCTACGGCTTCCAGCCCAGCCCCGAGACGGTGATCTATGCGCGCAACCTGCTGCCGGCGGATGCGCAGTTCACCGCCATCGGCATCGGCCGCACGGTGTTCTCGTATGTGGCGCAATCGTATCTGGCGGGCGGGCATGTGCGGGTGGGGCTAGAGGACGGCGTTTATCTCGCGCGCGGCGTGCTGGCCGAAAGCAACGCGGCCATGGTCACCAAGGCGCGTCGGATGATCGAGGATCTCGGCGGGCAGATCGCCGATCCGCGTGAGGCGCGTTCCATCATCGGCCTACCCACACGCCTGGCGGGTGCCTGAGGCCATGACGGTGGAGGCACGCTGCCTGCGACTGCACACCAAGGCCCCCGATGCGCAAAGCGTGCGGCCCACACTGGAGACTTTGCGGCTGGCGCGTGGGCCGGACGACGTGCTGGTGGAAATCAGGGCCGCTGCGGTCAATCCGTCCGACGTGAAAGCCGCGATCGGGATGATGCCGTATGCGGTGTTTCCGCGCACGCCGGGGCGCGATTACGCGGGCGTGGTGATCGATGGGCCGCACGCCCTGATGGGGGCCGAGGTTTTCGGCTCCTCCGGCGATCTCGGCATACGCCGCGACGGCACGCATGCAAGCCATCTGGTGGTGGAAGCGGCCGCCGTGGTCATCAAGCCCGCCAACATCACCCTGGCGGAAGCGGCCGGGATCGGCGTGCCGTTCGTGACCGCGCTGGAGGGTTTCAGGCGCGCGGGCATGCCCAGGCCGGGCGAGACGGTGCTGGTCATGGGGCTGAACGGCAAGGTGGGCCAGGCAGCGGCGCAGATCGCCACGTGGCTGGGCGCGCGCGTCATCGGCGTGGTGCGCAAGCCGGAGGCCTATGCCGGCCATGCCAGTGGTGCGATCGACGTCGTGGTGTCGAGCGAGGGGCCGGTGGCGGCGCGCGTGATGGCCCTGACCGAAGGGCGCGGGGCAAACATCGTGTTCAACACGGTGGGCGACCCCTATTATCAGGATGCGCATCTGTCGACCGCGAAGTTGGGCCGGCAGATCCTGATCTCGGCGGTCGACAAGATCGTGTCGTTCAACATCTTCGAGTTTTATCGCGGCCGGCACACCTATGTGGGGATCGACACGTTGGCCTTATCGTCGGTCGAGACCGGCGATGTGCTGCGCGAGCTGGCGCCGGGTTTCCAAAGCGGCCACCTGAAGCCGTTTCCGATCGCGGCTGATGCCGTCTATGCTTTGGCCGATGCGGCGCGGGCGTATGTGGCGGTGCTGAGCTCGTCGCGCGACCGGGTTGTTTTCGACCCTAATTTATGAATGGCGCCCGAAGGCGCATCGGGAGGACACCAATGAAACAGATGCTCCGGGCTTGCGTGGCGGTCGTGGCGCTGGGCTATTCGATGGCGGCGCAGGCCGAGACACCCCTCAAAATCGGCATCGGCTTCGGCGTGGGTTTTCTGCCGATGTTCATCGCCGATGAGATGAAGCTGGTGCAGAAGCACGCAACAGCGGCGGGGCTGGATGTCACGCCGAGCTACACCCGGTTTTCCGGCTCGTCTGCGATGCAGGACGCGGTGTTGTCGGGCGCCGTGGACATGGGGGTCTATGGCGTGGCCGCGATGCTGATCGCGTGGGACAAGGCACGCGGCACCAACCAGCAGGTGTTCGGCATCGCGGGCGTGAATTCAACGCCGCTTGTGCTGGTCACGAACAAGCCTGACGCCAAGGACATCGCCGACCTCGGGCCAAACGACAAGATCTCGATGCCGGCCATGGTGTCGCCGCAGATGTACGCGCTGCAGATGATCGCGGAGAAGCGCTACGGCGCGGGGCAGCAGGACAAGTTCCGCACCTCCGTCGTGGCCTTGCCGCACCCGGAATCCGTGAACTCGTTGCTGACGGGGGCCACGGAGGTAAAGGCGTATTTCTCAACACCGCCGTTCACCCAGATCGTGCTCGATTCCGGCAAGGCCCATGTGCTGACCACCTCCGAAGAGGCGTATGGCGGGCGCTCCACGTTCCTGGCGCTGGGGGCAACCAAGCGGTATCTCGATGCCAATCCGAAGATGGCCGCCGTGATGGTGCAGGCGTTGCGCGAAGCCGGTGATATCATCAGGAACAATCCCGAACAGGCGGCCGAGATCTATCTGAAGGTGGAGCCGTCGAAGGTGCTGGACGTGGCGCGCGTGACGGCACTGTTGAAGATGGAACACGACGATTTCGGCGTGGAGGTCAGCGGCGTCAAGGCCACGGCGGATTTCATGGGGCGCGTGGGCGGACTGCGACGGGTGCCAGCCTCCTACAGCGATGTGTTCCTGCCAGTGATTGCCGATACCAAAAGCAACTGATGGCTCACGGCCGCATCGAAGCTGGCCTGCAATCCGGCGGCGGACAGGCCGCGATGGATCACCACGATCTCTGTGCCCCCTTCCCCGCGCGCCCGCCTGGCCGGCTCCGGCAGCCAGGTGGAGGGGTGCAGGACGTGATGGACGGCCTGGACCACCAGAAGGCGCGGTTCGCCCTGTAGGGCCACCAGCCCCTTGAGGCGCAGGATGTCGGCGCCGTGGAGCGACAGCACGGAGTCGAGCCACAGGGCCAGCGCATCCGGCGAGACGGGGCCTGTGGCACGGATGACGACCGAGTCGATGCCGTGGTGATGCCCGTGATCGTGACCGTGGTCATGATGATCGGCGTGGTGATCGTGCTGTATCGGCTGAAGCCATCTGGCACGCCTGCTGTCGTGCTCGGCGTGTTCGGGGCCCAATCCAAAAACGTCGTGCGGCGTCACGCCGTCACGCGCCACGGCGCGGATGGTGGCCATGCTGTTGCAGCCGCGGATGGCGCGCTCAGCCGCGGCTTCCTGCGCGGGGGACACCAGATCGGTTTTGGTGAGCAGAATCCGGTCAGCGAACGCAGCCTGGTTCTGCGCCTCGCTCTGATGGGCGAGTTGGTGGCGGGCGTGAACGGCGTCGATGGTGACGACGATGCCGTCGAGATGGCAGGGCTGTCCGCTGTCCAGGATGCTGTGCACAACAGGCGCGGGGTCGGCGAGGCCGGTGGTCTCGATGGCGATGCGCGAGAACCACGGCAGGTCGCCGCTGTCGCGCCTGCGAAACAGCTCGGCCAGCGTGTCGGCGATGTCACCGCGCACCGTGCAGCAGATGCAGCCGTTCTTCAGTAGCACGGCGTTCTCGATGGCCTGTTCGATGAGAAGGTGATCGAGGCTTATTTCACCGAACTCGTTGATGATGACGGCGGTATCCGCCAAATCGGGCGCGCGCAGAAGCTGGTTGAGCACGGTGGTCTTGCCGCTGCCAAGAAAACCCGTAATCACCGTCACCGGAACTGTTTGCGGTGTATTGACTTGCACGCCCCACCCCTGCGTCATGCTGGAAAGAACATAAACGGGAGATGGCATCCATGGCGCAACCGGAATCGCTGAACATGCGGTTGATTTCGCATGATCCGCTCGCGGGTTTCGGCGGGATTGGGGAAGGCATGAGCATGCAGCTCAAGAATGGCCGTCGCATCCTGTGGCTGGCGCATGAATCGGCGCCGAAGAATTTCACCGGTGTGGATGTGACAGACCCCGCCAGGCCGCGCGTGATCTGCCAGACGGAATTGCCGCATCGCAATGTGCGGTCGAACTCGCTGGAGGTCTGCGGCGACCTGATGGCAGTAGCATATCAGACCAGCACGCATGGATTGCAGCCGGCGGGCGTCGAGATGTTTGACATTTCAGACCCCGAAAATCCGCGCGCGATCGGATTTTTCGATTGTTCGGGGCCGTGTTCGCGGGGCGTGCACCAGGTGTGGTTCATCGACGGCAAAACGGTGTATTTCGCCGGTGGGGCACCGGATTTCACGCCGTACAACCTGCTGGACGACCAGCCCTTCCGCGCCATCGATGTCAGCGATCCCACCAGGCCCCGTGAAATCAGCCGGTGGTGGTTTCCAGGCACCGCAGTGGGAGACAGCGCACCCCCGCCGCCCCGGCATCCGAAATTCGACAGCGGGTGGCGCGCGCACAACACCAACGTGTATCCGGAGCATCCAAACCGGGCCTATGTGGGATATCTCGATGGTGGGGCCATCATCCTCGATATCTCGGAGCTGTCGGCACCCAAGATGGTTGCGCATTGGAATCCGCATCCACCCTTCCCGGGCTTCACGCACACCGCGATGCCGTTGTTCGACCGGGACCTGATCGTGGTGTCCGACGAATGCGTGCGCGACGATGGGGAGGATTGGCCCAAGCTCGTGTGGCTTCTCGATGCGCGAATGGAAAACAACCTCGTTCCCATCAGCACCCTTCCCCTGCCGCCGATCGAGGAACACGCGTATCGCGGTGGGCGATATGGCGCGCATAACCTGCACGAGAACCGCCCCGGCCCGTCATTCCGGTCAGACACGGTGCTGTTCGGCACCTATTTCAACGGTGGCGTGCGCGTGCACGATATCAGCGATCCGTTCCAGCCCAAGGAGATCGCGCACTACGTCCCATCCGGCCCGACGGAAGCGCAGAAGGCCATTCAGATCAACGACGTCTATGTCGACGAGAACCGCATCATCTACGCCGCCGACCGGTTCAACGGCGGGCTTTACACGATGGAGATGACCATCTGATTCAGCGACGGAACGGGCTCCGGGGCAGTGTTTCGCCCGCCCAGAACGCGGCCAGCGACGGCGCGTGTGTCAGCACGCACGTGCCGTCCCAGTAGGCGAGGTCGGCGTGGTGCCAGTCGTCGCCGCTCTGCCACCAGGCGCGGGGCAGCGGGCGCAGGGCCGACCAGGACCAGTCCTGCGGGGTGTAGAAACCATCGAACGGCGCAAGAAGCCGGCGTAGTGCGGCGTCATGCGTGTGGATCTCGGCTGCGATCTCGCCGAGGTAGGCGGACACGGCGCGCCGCAGGGCCTTGTTGTAATCACCGCAGTCGCGATGCAGCCAGGATTCCAGGGCGGTCCATCGGGCGGCATGGCCAGGCGCGATTTCAGCCCACGCGGCAAGCGGAAGTTTCATCGTGTTGAGCCGCAGGGGCAACGTGCCAAGTTCAATACAAGGCAGTCGTGGGTCATCCAAATCCAGGGTCTGCGGAAGTCGTCCCAAACCGTAAAATATCCGCATAACGCACCTGACCGAATGAAGTTTTTTGGTTCTTTTGTTCACAAAAGAACTTCTTCGCCTACCGAGGATTAAACTCTGGATGCCAACGAAGCAGCCGCCGCCGCAACTGCGTCATACCGCCCACGGCAAGCAGCCCGACCAAGGAGGTCTCAACGATCCCGGCGAACACGCCCGGACTATCGGCGTAGTTGCCGGCGGCCAGCATGGCGCCGCCCAGCCCGGCCCCGCCCATCAGCATTTCGGCCGCGACCGCCGTGATGAGCGACACAGGCAGCGCGATCTGAATGCCGGTCAAAAACTGCGGCATGGCGGCGGGCAGGATCACGTCCCAGAACACCGCGGCCCGGCTGGCGCCCATGCTGCGGGCGGACCAGAGCAGCACACGGTCCACGCCGCGTGTGCCGGCTTCGGCGGCGGCCACGACGGTGAAGATGGCGGCGAAGCTGACCATCACGATTTTGGAAAGATCGTAGACGCCGAACCACAACATGAACACAGGCAGGAACGCGATCTTGGGCATGGGAAAGCCCACGGAGATCAACGGCTCGCAGAACCATCGCACCGTGCGGTCCGACGCGATCAACATGCCGGCGGGCACGCCGATGAGGCAGGCGATGGCAAAGCCCATCAGCGCCCGATACATGGTGAGCCCGGCGTTCAGCGCGAACTGCCCGGTTGCGATGTCGCGCCACAAGCGCATGGCGACAGTCTGCGGCGCCGGCAGCAGAAACGGCTTGATCATGCCGAGCGATGTGGCGATGTACCAGATCGCCAGAAGTGCCAGGACCGGGGACATCCTGAGCACAAGGCGCAGCACACCCATCAGGCACGCCAACGCAACAGGTGGTCGGTCAGCGCCAGAAAAGCACGGTCGGCGGCGAAGCCCA
The DNA here is from genome assembly GCA_025362815.1 of Rhodospirillales bacterium. Lineage (GTDB taxonomy): Bacteria > Pseudomonadota > Alphaproteobacteria > Acetobacterales > Acetobacteraceae > CAIQQQ01. The sequence continues at coordinate 14,357 of JANYFG010000039.1, read as the reverse complement.
GGGCGGTGACGACGAGGATGGTGGCGAACATGGCGGGGTAACTGCCCTGGTCTCCGAAGGCGCCGATCATGTAGCCGAGGCCGTTGGTGGCGATCACCAACTCCGATGACACCATCAGAAGGAACATGAAGGCGATGGTGGTGCGCAGGCCGGTGAGGATCTGCGGCAGCGCGGCCGGGAGCATGATTTCGCGCACAACGTCGAAGCGCGATGCGCCAAGGCTGCGGGCCGACCACGCGAGTAAGGGGTCCACGCCGCGCATGCCGTTATAGGTGCTGAGGATCATCGGCAGCAGGCAGCCAAGGAACACCAGAAAGGTCTTGGACGTATCGCCGAGGCCAAACCACACAAGAACAAGTGGGATCAGCGCGGATTTCGGCAGGGGATAGAAGATCTGCACGATCGGGTCGAGCGCCGCGCGGATCCAGGGCACCAGCGCCATGCCGGCGCCGAGCGTGGTGCCGGTGCAGACGGCGATTGCGAAGCCGATCAACGCGCGGCGCAGCGATGCGATGGCGTTGGTGAGCAGCTCCCCGCTTTGGAGCAGATCGAGAAAGGCGCCGAGCACGTCTGAGAAGCGCGGCAGCATGCGGGGCGAGACGAGGCCGAGACGCGTGGTCGCCTCCCAGATCAGCGCCAGGATCACGAGCGGCAGGTAGCCGATCATGCCCGCGATGATCCGGTCGATGCGCGCGGCCGTCATGTCAGTGCCCTTGCCGCCGGGCTTCGTCCACCTCGTCGCGCACCATGTCCCACACGTGCTCAACCATGTCGGTGAATTCAGGGCTTTTAAAAACGGCGGTATCCTCGCTACGGTTGAACGAAGCGTGCACCAGACGTTTGATGCGGCCGGGTCTCGCGGACATCACGGAAATGGTGTCGGCGAGATACACGGCCTCGGCCACATCGTGGGTGACGAACACCACGGTTTTGCGGGTGGCGCGCCAGATGGCAAGAAGCTCTTCCTGCATGATGCGGCGGGTTTGGGCATCGAGCGCGCCGAACGGTTCGTCCATCAACAAGATGTCGGGGTCGATGGCCAAAGTGCGGGCGATGGCGGCGCGTTGCTGCATGCCGCCGGAGAGTTGCGCGGGGTAGGACCTCTCGAAACCGTTGAGGTGGACGAGGTCGATGAAGTGCTTTGCGGTCTGTTCGGCCTCGGAGCCTTTGATGCCTTTCTTCTCGAGCCCGTAACGCACGTTCTCGATCACCGTCTTCCACGGAAACAGCGCGAAATTCTGAAAGACGATGCCGCGATCGGGACCGGGCGCACAGACATCGCCGTGCGCGGTGTGAATGCGGCCTTGCTGGATCTTCTGAAAGCCGCCGATGAGAAACAGCAGCGTGCTTTTGCCGCAGCCGCTGGGGCCGAGCAGCGCGTGGAACTCATGCGCCGGGATGGACAGCGAGATATCGTCCAGCGCCACCATCGGCCGGCCGCGCTTGGGTGTGTAGCCGTGCGTGACCCGCTCGATCTCGATCCCGACGCCGTCGTTCATGGCGCGGCGATGATGCGCTTGCGCGCTTCGTCGATCAGGCTCGTGTCCGAGTATTTTTTCACGCTGATCGTATCAGGCAGGATGCCGGCGTCGTGCGCGATGTCGATGGCGCTTTGCAGGGAGGGATAGTCGGGCATGCCGTAGGGGTCACGGAAGTAATCGTTTTCGGTATACAAATGACCGAGCTGCGCGGGCTTGATCTTCATGTAGTCCGCAATGATCTTGAGAGCCTCGGCGCGATTGGCGGGGTCGGCGAACCAGCGGTTGGCGCGCACGTAGTCTTCCACGAAATCTTGCACGGCGGCGCGGTTCTTTGCGATGAAGTCGGCCTGCCCCAAAAGGAACACAAGATCAGACCGGCCCCAGGCATCCTTGGCCTGAAAAAGCGCGCGGTATTTGGGGTTCTTCAGAACCTCCGTGAGGTCGGGCATCAGGATGGGCGCAGCATCCACCTTCTTCTCGTCGAGCAAAGCCAGCATGCTGGGAAACGCGGCCTGGATGGTGATGTAGTCGCGCCGGTCCTGCAGGTTGGATTTCAGCATCATGGCGCGCATGGCGGTGTCGGACGCGGAGCCGATGGCGTTGGTGGCGATGCGTTTGCCCTTGAGCTGAGCGGCGGTGGTGATGCCGCTGTCGGCCAGCACGACCCAGGTTTCGGAGTGGTGGCCGGGCACGCCGTCCTGGATGATGTCGGCCACCACACGCACATCGAGCCCGGCATTGAGCACGGCGAGCGCCATGGTGGCGGGCGATGAGGCGATCATGTCGATCTCGCCGGCGGCGAGTGCCGTCAGCTGCGGGGCGGAGCCGCGGAACAGGATGGGCTCCACGGTGTAGGATTGCCCGTAGTGGCGCAGGCCCTTGTTGTTGGCGAACAGCACCGGGATCATGTGGCCGGGCATCGTGCTCCAACCCACCTTGATTTTCAGCGGGTCGGCAGCGGCCGTGGATGTGCCCGTGCCTGTGACCAAGGCCAGAACAGCGAAACCGAACAGCAATCCGCGTATTGAGCGCAGCATGGCGTCCCCCGGTGCGGCGCCCTTCGCCAGTGGCTTGGGCGCTCTATTTATCAACTGACCTACTTCCAGCAGTAGAAGGCCTCCACCGCGGGGGCGCAAGGGCAAATAGGTCGATGTGGTTATCCATGGAAGTGATAGGATCTGGCGTGATCCATTACCCAGGTTGATGCCATGCTGGATGCACCCCCGGAAATACGCCTGTTCGCGGCCGCCTATGAAGAGCGCAGCTTCACCGCGGCGGCGCGGCGGGAACATGCCACGCAGTCGGGCGTGTCGCAGCATGTGCGCAAGCTGGAGGATCGGTTCGGGGTGCGGCTGTTCGAGCGATCGCCGGGTGCGATCGTGCCCACGCCGGCCGGACAGGAATTCTACCGGCATTGCGTGGAGGTTCTGCGGGCGCACGCGGCGGCGGCGCAGGCGATGCGCGGCTTCGGACAAAGCCTGGAGGGCGAGGTGGTGGTGGGGTTGATGCCATCGATGACGCGGTGCGCGCTGGCGCCGGCCCTGGCGCGCTACACCACGCTGCACCCCAACGTGTCCGTTCGGATCGTGGAGGCCTACAGCTTCGTGCTGACGGAGCGTGTGCGGGCGGGCGCGCTGGCGTTCGCGGTGGTGCCGCAGGGGCCGGTGGGTGCCGGGCTGCGCAGCCGAATGTTCGGGCGCACGCCGGAGGTTCTGGTGGCCGCGACCGGACGAGGCCTGGTGCACCGGGCGCCGGTTCGAATGGCCGATCTGGGGCCGCTGAAGCTGGTGCTGCCGGGCATTCAGAACGCGCGCAGGCAAAGTCTGGACGCCTACATCGCGGCGAACGGCGTGCGGATCGAGCGGATCATGGAACTGGACGCGATGCTCGGCGCCTTGGACCTGGTGGGGCAGAGCGATTGGCTGACCGTGGTGCCGGGTGTGATGATGGCCGATGAGCGCGCCGGTGGGCGATGGACAGTGGGGGTGCTGAGCGGGCCGAGCCTGTCGGTGGATCTGATGTTGATCGAGCCTTCCAAGCGCCCGTTGGAGCCGGCAACGGCCGCGTTTCTGGCGGTGTTGGAGGAGGAGACCGGGCGGGTGAACGCAAGCTGGGGCGAGTTGACGTAAGCGCCCGGCGGGTGCGTGATCGGCGGATCAGCGAAGGGATACGACGATGATGCAGCCGCGTGACCGGGCCCCCTACTCCGCCATCGTGGACCGCCCGCCGTTGAAGCTGCCAGGCGGCGCGCGTGTGGTGGTGTGGTCGATCGTCAATCTCGAAGTGTGGGACATCGGGCGGCCGATGCCGCGCCAGATCCTGTCGCCGCCGATGGGGCAATCGCTGTTGCCGGACGTGCCAAACTGGGCGTGGCACGAGTATGGCATGCGGGTGGGGGTGTGGCGGTTCTTCGATCTGTTCGGCAAACACGGCATTCGGCCAACGTTGTCGGTCAATGCACGGGTTTGTCAGGATTATCCACGCGTGGCGCAGGCGGCGCGCGATGCGGGATGGGAGTTCATGGGGCATTGCTGGGACCAGGGCCCGATCCATCAGATCGCGGATCAGAAGGGCATGATCCATCGGTCGCTGGATTATCTGGAAAGCTTCACCGGCAAGCGCCCGGTGGGGTGGCTGGGGCCGGGTCTGACGCAGACGCTGGAGACGCCGGAACTGCTGGCCGCGGCGGGGGTGAAGTATATCGGCGACTGGATCTGGGACGACGAGCCTTCGGAGATCCACACCGAAAACGGCCCGTTGGTGACCCTGCCCTACACCGCCGAGTTGAACGATATTCCAACGATGCTGATCCAGCATCACGAAAGCCCGTATTGGGCAACCAGGTGTCAGGATTATTTCGACCGGCTGTATCTGGAGGGAGCCGAGCGGGCGAAGATCATGGCGATTGCAATTCACCCCTATATTTCAGGTGTGCCGCACCGGATCAAGTATCTGGAACAGGTATATGACTACGCCAAAAGCCACGAGGGGGTAGTATTCTGGAACGGAGAGGAAATCTTACAGTGGTGGCAGATGGAAAAACCTGTATAGAATGAAGTTTTTTGGTTCTTTTGTTCACAAAAGAACATCTTGATTCTGCTTTAAAAATGGCAAAACCGCCATCAGGAACCGGGCAGGGTCTTGCAACTGCGGCACATGAGCAAGGCCGTCCAGAATCTGCAGCCGGGCGTGGGGAAGAAGCTCCGCAAGCTCTTCCGACATCGCCGGTGGCGTCGCCTCGTCCTGCGCTCCCACGATCACAAGGGTTGGGATGGCGATGGCGGGGATCTGCGGGCGAAGGTCCATGTCGGCCAGCGCGGTGCAGGCGGCGATGACGATCTCCGGGTTGGACTGCAGGAAGATGGCGCGGCGTTCGGCGACGAGAGCCGGGTTTTCAGCGTGGAAATCCGGCGAGAACAGGCGGCGCATGGCGATGTCGGCGATGCCCTCCAGCCCCTTTGCGGCGGCGCCCATGGCCATGCCCCGAAATGCGGCGCGGCCCGGCTCGGAGAAGGCGGCACCGGCGTCCGCGATGACGAGGCGGGAGACGAGGTGGGGGGCGCGGAGCGTCATCTGCAGCGCCACGAAGCCGCCATAGCCGTTGCCGAGCAAGGCCACCTTGCCGCCCAATTCCGCGATGGCTTCGGCCATGCGGTCCGCAACGCCGGCCAAACCGCCGGGGGCCGGAGCGGAGTGGCCGAACCCGGGCAGCGCCGGCACGATGACGCGAAAATGCGCGGCGAGGTCGGGAATGACGGCGTCGAAGCTGGTGCGGTCCGCCAGAAGGGAGTGGAACACCACGAGGGTGGGGCCAGTGCCGAAACTTTCGGCCTCAACCGAGCCTTGGGCCAGCGTGATCTTGCTCATCGTGTTCGCACCCTCATTTCTACGCCGTCATGTGCTTGACGGTCGTTGCCGCCGCCAGCACCCTGCCGCCAAAAATGAGCTTGGACAAGGAAGCCGCCATGGACGCCAATTCTCACGCCATACGCCTGCCACAGGCGGAGCGGGATCGCGTGCGCAAGGTGACGGGCGACGGGCGATACACCGCCGATGAGCGTTTCGCGGGCAGTGTGCGGGCGGTGTTCGTGCGAAGCCCGTACGCCCATGCGCGCATCGTCTCGGTGGACACCGCGGACGCATTGGCCATGCCAGGTGTGCTGGCGGTGGTGACGGGTCGCGATTGCATCGAGGCGGGGCTTGGCAACTTTCCGGTGATCGACCGGATCGGGACCGGTCTGGTGATCCCGCATCGACCGGTTCTGGCAGCGCACGAGGTGCGGCATATCGGTGAGGCGGTGGCGATGGTGATCGCCCACACGCAGGCGCAGGCGATGGATGCGGCCGAAGCCGTGCAGGTGGAATACGAAGGGTTGGACGCGGTCATCGGCGTGGCCAACGCGTTGGCGGAGGGAGCTTCGTTGGTGCACGCGGCGGCCGTGGGGAACGTGGCGCTGCATCACGAGAACGGAGATGCGGCGGCCGTGGCGCAGGCGTTGGCCGAGGCGGCGGTGGTGATCGAGACCGAGATCGAGATGCCGCGCCTGGCACCCGTCACGCTGGAGCCGCGGGCGGCGGTGGGCGTTTGGAACGATGCCGACGGGCGCTACGAACTTCGCGCGCCGCATCAGGGCGTGAACGAGATACGGCGCGATCTCAGCGCGGTGTTCAAGCTGCCGCCGGAGCGCTTTCATGTGTTGGGCGGCGATGTGGGCGGGGGCTTCGGGCCGCGCAACATCGCCTATCCCGAATATGCGGCGTTGCTGATGGGCGCGCGGCTGGTGGGGTGTCCGGTGGCGTGGCATGGCAGCCGCACCGAATCGTTCCTCACCGATATCCAGGGCCGCGGGGTGCGCGTGTCCGGCCGCCTGGCGTTGGATGCGAGCCATCGGTTCCGCGCGCTCTCCCTGCAGTACGATGCGGATATGGGCGCCTATATCTCGCCGGTGGCGGCGTTCGCGGCGGTGAACAATCCGTTGCAGTCGGTGGTTGGATGCTATGCGATCGCGCACACGCACGCGTCTTTTCGCCTGTTGCACACGCATACCGTGCCAACCGGGCCCTATCGTGGGGCGGGCCGGCCCGAGATGGCGCTGCTGATCGAGCGTCTGGTGGATATCGCGGCGCGGCGGCTTGGGGTGGACCCGTTCGAGCTGCGCGCCCGCAATGCCATCGCGGCCGATGCGTTTCCCTACACGCTGCCGAGCGGGGCGCGGTATGACAGCGGCGATTTTCTGGAATTGATGCGCGTGGCACGGGCGCGCGCGCACTGGGATGGGTTCGCTACGCGCCAGGCGGCGGCGGCGGGACGCGGCATGGTGCTGGGGCGCGGGATGGCGTTGTTCGTGGAGGTATCCGGCGGAGGTGGCGCGCCGGATGAGGCGGCTTTGACGCTGTCTGCGGTGGAGGGTGCCGCGTGCCTGCGGATCGAGACGGTGACGGCAAGCACAGGGCAGTCGCACGCCCGAACCTTCGCCAATATCGCAACACCCAGGCTGGGACTTGCGGAGATCGATGTGACGCTGGTGGCGAGCGACCCGCTGACGCGGCTTTCGGGGGCCGGCTCCTATGCGTCGCGCAGCACGATTGCAGCGGGGAGTGCGGTGGCCCAGGCCGCGGATGAGATCGCCCGGGTGGTGCGCGGGCTGGCGGCCTTGCGGGCGAATTGCGCGGCGGACGAGCTTCGCCTCGTGGACGGCGTGGTCAAACTCCCTGATGACAGCACGGTCTGCTCGATCGCGTCGCTTCTGGACACGCCGATTTCCGCGGTGGGCAAAGTGGCGCCGAGCAACGCCTATGCGTCCGGCTGCCACGTGGTGGAGATCGAGGTGGATGGGGCCACGGGGGTTGTGGCGCTGTGCCGGTACGTGGCGGTGGATGACGGCGGGGTGATCATCGATCACCAGGCGGCGGATGCGCAGATCCACGGCGGCATCGCCCAAGGTGTGGGCGAGGTACTGGGCGAGGATTCGGTATCGGACGAAAACGGGCAGATGATCGCGGCGAGCCTGATGGATTATGCGTTGCCGCGGGCACAGGATTTTCCGAATCTGGAAGTCATCGGGTGCAACGTGCCCTCGCCGTTCAATCCGTTGGGGGTGAAGGGGATCGGTGAGGCTGGAACGACGGGGGCGCTGTGCGCGGTGACGTCCGCCGTGTTCGATGCCCTGGGCGGGCGGGATCTGCCGGCGATGCCGTTCACGGCGCAACGGGTCTGGGCGGCCCTGGCGGCGGGGTAGCCACCAAAGCCACGCCAGATAGTTCGCTTCAGATTCCGAAAAGCCGCTTGCTGTTGCCGCCGGCGATCGCGCTCACGATGCTTTCGTCCAGGCCTTCCACCGATCGGAGATGTTCGATGGGGTCGAGTTCGGCCATGTCGTAGGGATAGTCGGTGCCCATCAAAAGCTGGCCTGGGCCGAAGGTTTTGATCAGGCTTTCGAGCTGAGGCGTGCCGAACACCACCGTGTCGAAGAACACACGTTTGAGATAGGTGGTGGGTGCGTGTGGAAGATTGCCGTGGCAGTCGGTCCGGGCACCCCAGGCGTGGTCGATGCGGGCGGAGTAGCTGGCGAGATAGCCGCCCCCGTGCACGGCGATGAGCTTGAGGTTGGGGTGGCGCTCAAGAACACCGTCGAAAATAAGATAGTGCAGCGCCAGCGTGGTCTCGAGCGGGTTGCCGATGATGTTGCTGAAGTAAAAGCGTTCCATGCGCTTGCCTTCGGTAAAGCCCAGCGGATGCATCAGCACCACGGCGCCAAGGCGTTCGGCGGCGGCCCAGAAGGGCGCGAACATGGGGTCGCTGAGTTCCATGCCGTCCACGTTGGTCAGGATCTGCACGCCCTTGAAGCCGAGCGGGCCCATGCAGCGTTCGAGCTCGGATACGGCCTCGGCGGGGGATTGCATCGGCACGGTGCCGAGCGCCACGAAACGCGCCGGATTGTGGCTGACCCATTCGGCGATACCGTCATTGACCATGGTGGCCGCCTTGACGACGATCTCGGGTGCCACGGTGGTGTAGCATTGCTGAGGGGCCGACATCACAACCTGCATGTCCAGGCCTGCAAGATCGAGATCGGCGATACGGATCCTGGGGTCCGTCATCTGGCCGGTGCGGTCGGAATCCTGCTTCTTGTTCAGCATGCGGGTGGCGGGCGTGGAATGGCGCGCCATCGGGATGGTGGAGATATCCAGATGCGGCGCCACGAACGCATCGGCCTGCGGGATGTAGATGTGGCTGTGCATGTCGATGGTGATCGATTTTGGCCGGGTCTCGCGGCCGGGCCTGCCATGGGCGCGCGCGGCCGTGGGGCCGTAATTGTTGGTTTCTTCCATGCGAAACGATCCTTGTAAAAACTAGAACACGCCGAGATGGCGATCGACGGCGGAGTGGTCTGCGGCCATTTCGGCGGCCGTTCCCGTGAACACAACGCGGCCCGTGTTGATGATGGCCACGTCGTCGGCCAGCTGCAGCGCGAGGTTGAGGTTCTGCTCGACAAGCACGATGGAAAGCCCCTCGGCACGCAGACTGGAAATAATGCGTCCCACCTCGGCCACGATCTGCGGCGCCAGTCCCTCGGAGGGTTCGTCCATGAGCAGCACACGCGGGTTGCCCATCAGCGCGCGCCCGATGGCGAGCATTTGCTGCTCGCCGCCGGACAGCGAACCGGCGGCTTGGCTACGGCGTTCGCGCAGCCGGGGGAAGGTGTCGAACACCCGTTCCATATGCCACGCACCGCGGCCGCGGTGGGCCACGACGAGGTTCTCACGCACCGACAACGTGGGGAACACACGCCGGCCTTGCGGCACGAGGGCCACACCCTTTGCCACGATGGCTTCGGGCGACAGGCCTGAAACGGTTTGCCCGAAGACGGCGACACGACCTTTCCTGGGGCGCAGCCACCCCATAACGGTGCTGAGGCAGGTGGATTTGCCCGCGCCGTTGCGGCCGAGCAATGCCAGCAACGCGCCCTCTCGCAAGGTGAGATTGACGCCGTGCAGAACGTGGCTGTCGCCGTAGAGCGAATCGATGTTCTCGATGATGAGGGCTTCAACCACCGAGATAGACCTCACGGGTGCGGGGGTCGGCGATGACCTCGGCCCGGGTGCCTTCGAGGATCACCTGGCCGAAGTTGAGCAAGGTGATCTGATCGGCGAAGGCCAGCGCCACGTCCATGTCGTGCTCGATGAGGATGATGGTCACGTCGCGCGGGATCTGTTCGAGCAGCACGCGGACGGTTTCGCGCTCCTCGGCAGACAATCCGGCGAGCGGTTCGTCGAGCAACAGCAGGCGGGGTTTCTGCGCCAGCGCCATGGCAAGTTCGAGCCTGCGGCGTTCGCCGTACGAGGTCTCGGACACGCGGCGGTGGGCGGCCTGGCCAAGACCCACGCCGACCAGCGCCTGTTCGGCTTGTTCCAGCATGGCGCTGCGATGTTTCAAAGCACCCCAGGCCGACCAGCCCCCGCCCTCGGAGCCGATCAGCGACAGCGCCACGTTATGCAGGAAGGTGTCACGCGGGAAAAGTGTCAGCACCTGGTAGGTGCGGCCGAGGCCCATGTGAACGCGCTTGCGGGTGGGCAGCCGGGTGATGGTCTCGCCGAACAGTTCGATGCTGCCGCTGTCCGGCAGGAAGTCGCCGGCGATCTGGTTGAACAGCGTGGTTTTTCCGGCGCCGTTGGGGCCGATCAGCAAGCGACGCTCGCCGGGCATGATGGTGAGGCTCACGCCGCGCGTGGCCGCGACGCCACCGAAGCTTTTGGCGAGTTGGGTGATCTGCAAAGCAGGAACGGTCATGCCCGCCTGCCCTTCACCCAGGCGGCGATGCCAGGCACGAGGCCGGTGGGCATGACCGAGACCACGATGATGAAGGTGAGGCCGAGCAAGGTGTACCAGCGATCCACATAGGAACTGACGATGGTCTTGATCGCGGTGATGACGATGGCGCCGACGACGGGCCCTGCCAGCGTGCCGGCGCCGCCGAGCACCACCATCAGCAGCGCCTCGGCCGATTGCGGGAGGGAGAGCGCGGCGGGGCTGACATATTGGTAGTCGTAGCAATAGAGCACGCCGGAAACGCTGCCCCAAAAGCCCGCGAGCACGAAGGCCGTCCAGCGGATGCGCCAGACGTCGTGGCCGAGCATGCGCATGCGCCGCGGCTGGTCGCGGGTGCCGCGCAGGCAAGCTCCGAAGGCCGAACGGTCCAGCTGCCACAGGCAGAACAGGGCCATAAACAGGATCAGTGCCACAAAGATGTAGAACGGGACAGCATCCGTGAGGTTGATGCCGAACAGGGTCGGGCGGCCGGACAGCCTGATGCCGTTGTCACCGCCGGTGAGGCCCACCCAACGATAGGCTGCACCCCACATGACCTGACCCAGTGCGAGGGTGATCATCAAAAAGCCCAGGCCGCTCGCGCGCAAGGCGAGAACGCCGAACAACGCCGCGGTGGCGGTGCCCAGTGCGAGGGCAAAAAGGATGGTGGGAACGGGGGACCATCCGAGTTGCATCGTCATGACGGCCACGCCATAGGCGGGCACGCCGAGATACACGGCGTGGCCGAGCGAGGTCATGCCGCCATGGCCAATGAGGATGTTGAGGCTGAGCGCCATGATGGCGAAGATCAGCGCGTGGGTGGCGATGCCCAGATAAAAGGCGCTGGGCAGCAATACCGGCACCACGGCGAGTGCCAGGGCCACAAGCGCCCAGGCGGCGAGCTGGCGGCCCGTCATCGCAGCACGCGCCCGAACAGGCCGGTGGGCTTGATCACCAGCACCACGACCATCGGCAGGAACAACACCACATAGGCGAAATCCGGAAACAGCGCGGAGCCGAAGTTGTAGATGCCGCCTACGATAAAGCTGCCCACCAGCGCGCCGGGAAGGCTGCCCACACCGCCGAGGATGACCACCACCAACGCAAGCGGAAGCATGTCGGCATCAAGGCCCGGATAGGCGGACAGAATGGGGCCGCCGACGACCCCGCCGACACCGGCCAGGAACGCACCGAGAAAGAACACGGCCGAAAACAGGCGCGAGACGGGAATGCCCACGCTGCGCGCCATCTCACGGTCGTCCACACCCGCGCGGATCATGGCGCCAAGGCGGGTGCGTTCGAGCAGGAGCCAAAGCAGAAGGGCACAGACCAGCGCGAAGCCAAGCACCACGAGGCGATAGCCGGGGAAGGCAAACCCTCCGATGAAAACCGGCGGGCGAAGCGCGCGCGGGGCGCCCAGCGGCATGGGGTCGCCGCCCCAGGTGAGCAGGCACAGATCGGCGATGATGAAGGCCACGCCCAGGGTTACGAGAACCTGGCCCTGTTCGTTGCCGGCGAGACGGCGAAGAAGCACGGCTTCGAGCACGACGCCGATCAAACCCACGCCAAGCCCGCTGACCAGCGCCGCCAGCCAGAAATTCATATGACTGGCGAGCAGCGTGGCACCGAAATAGGCGCCCAGCATGAACAGGGCGCCATGCGCGAGGTTGGGTATTCGCAGCAATCCGAAGATCAGCGAAAACCCGGCCGAAAGCAGGAACAACAACCCGCCCATGGCCAGACTGTTGAGGCTTTGGACGATCCAGAACTGCACGCTCGATTGTCTCGCTATCAGTTCTCGAGGTTTTTGGCCGGGGGATAGTCACGCGAATACACCGGCTTGGCCAGGAACTCGGCCTCCGCATACGTCCAGAACTGCGACACGTCCGGATAGGTTTTGATCACGGTGTTGACGTTCTTGCCACCCTTCTTCTCAACCTTGCGGATATAGATGTTGCCGATGGCGTTGCCGCGATCGTCGAATTTGACCGGGCCGCGAACGCTGTCGGTGATGACGGCGGTGCGCATGGCCTTCATCAGCGCCTCGCGGTCATCGAACCTGCCGCCGAGCGCCTTCATGCCGGCTTCGAGCACCGCACCTGCCACGGCGGGGCCGGCGGCGTAGTAACCGGGGTCGATCTTGTAGTCACGCTGCATCCCGGCCACGAATTCCTTGTTGGCGGGATTGTCGTAGGCGGCGGAATACCAGTTGGCGGACACGATGCCGACAGCATCCTCACCGGTTTGCTGCAAAATGGCTTCGTCCATCGCCGTCATGCCGCCGATCAGCGGAATCTTGCCGCCGAGCCCGTATTCGAAGAACGCCTTGGTGAAGCGGAAACCGTTGGACCCGGCAAAAGACATGAAGACGGCATCGACGTTGTTCTTGATCTGCGAAACATACGTGCCGTAATCGGGCGCGTTCAAAGGTGGCCAAAGCTTCTGGACGACCTTGCCGCCGTTATCCTCGAACACACGCAGGAAGGCGGCGTTCTGTTCGTGACCATAGGCGAAGTCATCGCCGATGATGGTCATGCGCTTATACTTGAGCTCGGTGGCGGCATAGTGGGCGATGGCGTGCGCGCACTGTCCGGCCGATGCGGTGGCGCGGGCATACCAGGGGCTGGCGCTGCGCTGGGTGGTGTCGTCGGCGGCGGCGACGCCCAAAGTCGGCATTTTCTGCGTGTTCACGTAGTCGGCGATCGCAAGCGCCTCGAACGCCGCCAAGGGTCCGATGAGCACGTGAACCTTGTCGCGCTCGACGAGTTCCTGCGCCTTCGTGCGCGTGGTGGCGGGCGAGCCGGCCGTGTCCGCCACGATGAGTTGCACGTCCCGGCCTGCAAGTTTGTTGCCGCGCAGTTTCAGGAACAGGTTCATGCCCTGCTCCATCTGAATGCCGCCGGCGGCGAGCGGGCCGGTTTTGACGGTGAGAAAACCGATGCGAATGGGCTCATCCGCCCGGGCCACGGTGCCGGTGAGCGCCACCGTGGCGGCACCGAGGCCGGATTGGACCAGCAATCTACGCGACAACGCCATGGATCGGTCTCCCCTGGAAGCATCCGGTCTTTGCCGGTTGTGATCGAACGATAGCATCAGACAGGCGCCGTGTGGCAACGCGGTTTATGTCAGGCGGCGGCCGACTGGCGGGCGGGCATGGCGCCGAGCCTGGGTTGCACCTGCTCGGCGAGGAGCACCATCGAGCGGCGGGCGAGATCGCGATCGGCCCAGTCGTGGCCGGCATACAGAAGCGTTCCGAAATCGCCGACCTCGGCGCGAAAGGCCTCGATCTTGTCGGCCACCTGGCTGGGCGTGCCGTAGATGACGAGGTCTTCCAACACGCCTTCGACCGTGACGCTGTCGTCAGATGCGGCGCGATCCTTCTTGAACAGCTCAGCGCGTTTGGCTTTTTTCATTTTTTGCACGAGCTGGCTGAAATAGAAGCGGTAGGGGCTGTGCGGGCCTGTGGCGTAGTCGCGGGCGGTGGCTTCGTCGTCCGCCACGAAGATGCTTTTGGCCACGCGCCAGTTGGCGGGATCGGCCTCGCGGCCACCCTGCCGGCAGCCCTGGGCATACATCGGCCAGTGGGTGGCGACCCATTGCGGCATGAGGAAGTTAGCGGAAATCGGCTCCCACCCGCGGGCCGCGGCTTCGACGATGCCTTTCGAATAGGGGGCAACGACGGTGCAGACGATGGGCGGGTGCGGCCGCTGCAGCGGCTTGGGCAGAATGCCCTGGCCGATTTCGGGGATCATGGTGCGCTCGGTGCTGACCGACCAGTATTTGCCGACGATGTTGTAGGGCGGCTCCGAGCGCCAGATCTCGAGCACCTGGTTGATCGATTCGACGAACATTTCAAGGCGGTTCTGGTAGAAGGTGCCGAACGCCTCGGCATCCGATGGCAGGCCGCCGGGGGAGATGCCGAAGTTGAAGCGTCCATCGAGCAGATGGTCGAGCATGGCGATTTCGGCGGCGATGCGGGCGGGATGCGAATTCGGCATGTTCACGGTGCCGGTGCCCAGACGCATCTGCTTGATCTGGCCCACGAGCGTGGCGAGGAACAGGGCGCA